>JBBRGF010000296.1:0-3554 GCA_038240975.1 Gemmatimonadales bacterium | reverse complement strand
GCGGGCTTACGCCGTTCGGGAGCCGGCTCCAGGGTCACCGCCGTACATAGAGCCAGTAGTAATAACCTCGGCCAACCGTCCTCTCAACCTTCACGAGGCGATAGTTGGCCCGAATCGCCGCGTTGACGAGAGGCCCGAAGTGGCCGGTCCGGAACCCGTAAAGGAGTGGGCTCTCGAGCACGATCTTGTCGAACCTGGCCTGTCGGACTTGCGCCGCGAGGGGCCGAGCCCACGCTGGATGTGTCCGGAGGAGTCGCAGGTACATGAATTGATCGGCCACCACCGGCTTCTTCCCTAAGGTGATCGGGATATATGGATCTTCCGAGAGGAGGCGGTCGGTAGGCTCGATGACCGAGCTCAGCGGCGTTGCCCGCGGATACGCATCGGGAAAGCGACCGCTGAGCTGCTTCACCGCGGCCTCCGTTTCGGCGTAGAGAACAGGGTGGAAGGCGTTGGCCACGGCTGCTACGAGAGCGATCGTGATGCCGGCGCGCATCCAGCTGAACTCGGACGACTTCGAACGAGATGCACCCCAGAGCCCGCCGACGGCGATGATGGTCAGCGCCGCTGGGTCGATCAGGTGGTTGTAGTCAGCGCCCTGGTCGCGATAGAGCAAAAGGAGGATCGGGATCTCGACCAGGAAGGCGATATCGAAAACCGTCGGCCGGTGGCGCAGGAACGCAATTGCGACAGCCAGCAGGCCGATCGGGAAGAGCCAGAGGACGGCGTCAGCTTGGGCGTGGGCGTATGACAGAAGCCGGTCGGCGCCGGCGCTGAGGCTCGAGCCCGAGTCGCTCTCGCCCAGCGAGCCGTGGTAGCCGGCGAAGCCGAGAGTCCGGATGTTGGTCAGGAACCGGCCGCGGGACGCGAGTTCGAACACACCGATGCCCGCCGCCATACCGCCGGCGAAGACAGCCGCGAAGATCGCGAGCTTCCTTCGGCTGTGCACGACGAGCCAGATCGCTATGGCAATCGGTGCCCAAACCGCGTTCAGCTTGGAAAGCAGCGCAAAAACGCAGAGCACCCCCGCGATTGTGAGCGCTCGAGGGCTCTCTGATCGACTGACGACCAGGAGCGCCCCGAGCTGGAGCGCTAAGGAGGGGGTGTCGAAGTGAATGCCTGCGGCAGCCAGCAGGCCAGCCTGGGTCACGAACATGGCCGAGGCGAGGGCGAGCGAAGCCAGGAGCGAGCAACCTCGCCGCCGCAGGATCGCGATCAGTACGGCCACGACGGCGAGAGCGAGGAGATACGAAAGCACCTTCCCCGCCGTCAGCAGACTGCCGGATGCCTTCACGACGGCCGCATACGACACGATCGGAATCGGCATGTATCGGGTCCCGCCGTGGAAGATGCCGTCGACGAGCGGCCGATAGAGGTGCCCGTCGCCGGCCTCCTTTGCGAGGGTCATCCAGACGCCGGCGTTGTCTCCGACCTTGAACTGGTCCCGGACGTGCGCCACCTGGAGAGCCAGGGTCGCGAGGAAGACGTTCGCCGCGACCATTGCAAGCGTCAGCCGCATGAGGGGATCGAGGATGCGCTCGGCGAGCGCACTCGAGAGCCGTCCGGCGTTCGCCTTCGATGAGTCCTTCGCGGTCATGAGGCAGCGTACGCTGCGCGGGCGACACGGCTCTGACGATTCACCAGATTGATCCTGGACTCTTCTCGCCCACGCTTGCTGAAGGTAGCGACGACGGACGAGCGATTACAGTCGTGCCAGTGGGTAGTACACCTGCCGCAGCTGCCCCAGCGCCGGCACGATTGCGCGATTTCCGGCCGGAGCGCCTACTCGACCTCGGCTTCCAGACCGTACTTGCCGTGGTCGCCGCCGTCATCATCGCCTCCCTGGTCGCGCTCGAGGTAGCACACGCTTCCGACCTCTATCAGGTCGATCAGACCTCGGGAATCTGGCTCTCCCTCGCAAAGGACCTAGAACGCGGAACCCTCTTCCCGTCCCTCTTCGACGGGAGGTATTACGGCGGCACGCGCTACATGCCGCTACCCATTGCTTCGGTCGCAGCGGTCGATCAGGCGGTGGGCAGCATCGTCCTCGCTGCCAAGCTCACCGCATACATCTTCGCGGCTGGGCTCTTCCTCCTTGTATTTCGGATTCTGAGAAAACAAGGTTGCTCGCCCGCCGCGTCGGCGTTCCTCGTCTCCGGGCTGCTGGTCACGAATACGGGCATCCTGGCAGCCACCGGGCTCCGATTCGATTCACTTGCCACGTTCTTGCAGCTCTCGGCGCTCGCGCTAGTCGACCGGTCTCTAGAGACCCGGAGCGTCGCGTCATCGGCGGTCGTATGCACGCTGGGCATCCTCAGCAAGCTGAACGCTCTTTGGGCGCCTGCAGCGATAGTGATCTGGCTTGCGGTGCGTGCCCGCGGAAAGCTCCGAGTCTTCGTACCCTTCTTCGTTGCCTCGCTGGGGGTCGCCCTCGCCGTCGTCGAACTTGCCTCCGACAATCGGTTTCTCTCGCAGGTTCGAACGCTGTCATTCGCCGGCTACGAGGGGTCGCTTGGCGAGGGAAACTCTGCTTCGACACTCCACAACGGCTTCTCTCGGCTCGTCGATTATTCCCGAGCGGAAGCCCGGACGATGGTCTGGCTTCTGCCGTTCGCGCTACTGGCTGTGCTGCTCGCCTCGCGTCGCCGGATGATTACGCTCTATCAGGTCGCGCTCCTGTGCATCGCACCGCTGCTGGTCGTTACGTACCGCGACCAGGGGGTCGGCGGTAACCACCTGATCGAGCCGGCTGTGCTCGTGGTCCTCGTCGTCGGTGGCCTCTGGGGAGCGGGGCTTGGTACCAGGACACGGTCGGCCCTGATCCGAGTGGCGATCGCGGCGGTCACGCTCGCAGTGGTTGTCACGCCCTTTCGCTCTACGGTGTATCCGGACGCCAGATCCGCCGTCAACAAGCTTCGGGGCCTAGGCAATGGGCCGTTTTCGCTGACACCTCTCGCCGGGTACGTCAGACCCGGGGATCACGTGCTCTCCGAAGCTCCTTACGTCTCCCTCTCGATTGGCGAACGGCCTACTGTCCTTGACTCCTTCATGTACCTGCGCCTGGTCAAGGATCGCCCCTCGTGGCTCAGAGCACTCGCAAAGCGCGTGGCTGCGGCGGAATTCGACAAGATTGTCCTCACCCTCCCGGTGGAAATCGGTTTTGACTACGGACATTTCGGCGGGATCGTCAACGGGGCAATCCAAAAGGCCTACTACCTGTCAGGTCACGCTGGGCACTACTGGATCTACAGCCGCGATGTCGGAGCTGGTTTCTGCCCTCCCAGGGTCAAGGGCGAAGTCGTCAGCTTCTGCGGGCCGGCCATCGCGCACTTGAGTGCTTTCCCCGGGGTGATCTTCCGGAACGGCAGCTGCTCCGTCACTGTGACGCGTGGTTCTCGTGTCCTGGCGCTCACGCTCGGCGCACGCTTTGCGCGCCCACGTGACCCGGACACAAACGCGGGTCTGACCCATTTCGAACTGATCGTCTCGGGGCCTTTCGCGCACCCGACAGGCGGCGGAGTCATCGCCTATGCGAATTCGAGGAAGTGGATCGG
>JBBRGF010000295.1:0-3559 GCA_038240975.1 Gemmatimonadales bacterium | reverse complement strand
TCTCCTAGTGGGGCGCGATAGATCCCGGCGAGGATCGGGAACATCGCCTCATCAGGCCCCAAATCCAGAATCGAAAGACTCGCCCTTAGCGCATCGACGAGATCATCTGGGTCAGGGGAATCGGGCAGCACGAACAGTCTCAACTCCTCGGGCAGGGACACCTCCACGCCCGCGACGGGACCTTCGGCGCCGATCGCGCCGCCACCGTGTAGATAGACCCAGTTGCCGTCGATACGGCGCCAGCCGGTATGGGTGTAGCTCCGTCGCTGCTGCACCCTTCCCGACAAGTGCTGGATTGCGGCGCGGACCTGATCTCGTGATCCTTGGAAGGCCTCGATGATTGCTTCTGCACCGAGCCGCTCAAGGACCCAGTCCATCTCGCTGAAACGTGACGCGGGTAGGGACATGCGCTCGATCCTGCCGGCGAGCTCGACCTCGAGATCAAACCGGCGAGTGGTCTCAGCACCGTCATCTTCGGTCACGTCGGCGATGATCCGCGCGGCGAAGTTCGTCAATCGCGTCGGCACGACCCCGCGCCTGGTCTGCCTCCTCCAGATGATTCCCGTGTCATCAGCAACATAGGGCTGGTCCGCGGCGAGAGCAGATAACGGCAGGGGGCGGAGGCCCAATTCGGCGAGCCCGAACAGCTCGTCTGGGTCATGACCAGCCACGAGGTAGTCATCGAGGCCAACCTTCGTACCGTCCTCGCCCGGTGGCAGGTAGATGATCCGAACGTCGGCACGGCGGTTGTTGAGGAAGGTCGTGAAGCGCTCGAGCGCGAGGTGCACTGAATGCTTCTCCATCGCGTCGGAGTCGAACACCACATACACGCGGCGTTCCTCGAGGTTCACTAGGTCGAAGTCAGGGAGAGCGGACTTCTTGCCTTGGGCGTCCGTGGCCCCAAAGCACCAAACGCCCATCAGGGCGACGCAGTTGAGGCCGGCGCTGACGGCCGAATCGGCCTTCCGAGCGCCCTCGGTGATGAGCAGCGGTACTGAAGCGTCGGCAAGGTGCTGACGGATCATGGGCGGAACGTCGAGGACCAAGTCAGATCCGGCTGGCGCCTCGTACTTCAGAACGCGTCCGTTGACGGCGCGCGGGCTGTCTGGACGGAGGTGGTAGGTGGCGGTCTCGCCGCGGGCATCGTGTATGGGGATCACGAGCGCCGGTGTGTTGCGTTGGGCCGGCGAGAACCCGAGGCGCTGAAGATCGGCCTTCGACTCAGCCGAGCGATAGCCGCGCGCTTCCGCCACCTCGCGGCTGATCGCGGACTCGTCGAGGAGCCGTTGGTGCTGCGGCAGCAGCATCAGCTGCCTCTCGGCTCGTGTGTGCTTCCGTGCGTCGCGGCGGTGATGAGCACCTGCAAGGCATCGAGTTGCTTCTCGCTGACCAGGGTGTGGCGTGGGTCGCTGGCGGCGAGGACGAGTAGGCGGCTGACGAAGCGCGGGGCCTGCATTGCTCCGCACTATTCGTCCTTCTTGGATCACTGAACAGAGCCCTTACATACTGTGTAAAGGCCCCTTGTATACGAGTGTGCAGCGTGCTATCGAGGGCTCGATTTCGGGTCGTGACCCAGTGGCGGTTGTTCAGCCTCACTGCGAACTATCGCCGGGCAATGTCGGTGGCGATCACTTCCATGGTCTGCAGCAGGCAGTGGCGCGCAAGCTTGGTGCGGTCATCGGCGCCGGGCAGCGCCGTGAACTCAAGTTCCGCCAATGCCCGCACTCCCTCGGCGGCGTCGGCACCGACCCACGCCCACTGTCCAGCTCGGCGGGAGGTCTCGAGGTCAGCTAGGCCACGGTCCTTGGTGTCTTGCTCATAGCGGGCGTCGACCCACAGCATCCCTAAGTAGTCAAAGTGCCGCCAGCTCTCATCCAGGCGCCGGCCGACGTAGGCGACGAGCTGGCAGTCCCCCACTTCCAGGTGCGGCAGCTGGTCACTCGCGTAAGCCAGGAAGTCGCCGCACACCTCGTTGAACTCACTGGTCACGTCCCGATTCTCGTCCATCCCTCGGGAATCGAACCAGACATGTTCCCTCTTGACAATCCCTGTCAACCCCAAGGCACTCCGCGCCCTTCCCTCGGTCCCGATCGGCCGGATCGCGGCCTGAATATTCAGAAGGTCGTCTGTGGCGTTCCGTGGCGGCGGGGGAGCTCGGAGAGGTATCTCCCTCGTGCGTACCGGGTTGAGTCCATCTGCCGAGCGGGTCGCGCTCTGCTACAAGCGCGGTCGAACGACACGGTGGCCGCCCGGAGGCTCGCTTCGACGTGGAGGGCGCCGCTCAGACCAACGCTGGTGCATGGGCCGGAGCGGAGCTCATGGAGCAAACCCGGTACGCACGACCCGACTTATTGTCCCATGCGTCCCATGCGTCCCTCGCTGGGGACGGAAGGGACGCGCGGGACGCAACCGGACAGATCTACACGGTCTTGGCCGGGCCGAACGCGTGGGCGTCGCGTCAGCTCGAGATGTCGGCCAGAGCAGCCTTGAATCGCTTGGCCGCGTTGCGGCTCTCGATCGCGCCCTTCGTGCCGGCAACCGCGGCGCCAACCCCACCGGCCACGCCAAGCAGGTCCCCCGCGTTGCCGGCGGCGAGGAGCGCCGGCGTCCCGGCGCCGTTCGGACGCGTGAACATGAACCGGTACTTCCGGCCGGCGAGGTGAACCTTCATCACCGTGTTCAGTTGCGCGAACTCGAGCTTGTCCAGCTCGTCAACCGCCGCGTCGAAGGCTGTCCCCTCGTCCGTCTCGAACTTCAGCCGACCCTCGGCAAGGGTCAGGATGCCACCGACCGGCTTGCGGCCGAACGGCCCCACGTAGGCCGGCGTGTCCCACGCCGCCGCACGAACCTGGGCGGCACCTTCACCTGTTCCTGCCGCCATCGCTCCTCGCAGTCATCTCGCCGTCTAGCCAGGCCGCAAGGTACCACTGACGAGGCGCGTCGCCATGAAGGCCGCAACCTCGCACAACCGCCCTTCGAGACTCGGCCTCGTGGTACCACCGTGGTACCGAAGCATCGTCCAATGCGTCCGAGGAGCCTGGCGGCGGGGACACATGGGACGTGGGGGACGCGCAGGGACGCATCTTCCGCGTTCGTGCCCGGCTCGAGTCCGGGTCTCGCCATTCGCCAGGAAGCCGGGTGGTTGCGGGGTCCGTCGCTCAAGCGGGCGGCGCGGTACCGGCGGCGGTACCGCAAGCGGCGCTAGCACCGCGCGTAGCGCCACTCGTTCTAGGGTTCGACACCGATGCGCGTCCTGGTCTGGAACATGGGCAACGCGTCCTGCAACCAGGAGCGCCACGACCGAGGTTGGCGGCACCTCCTCGAGCGCGACGACTTCGACGTCGCCCTCCTGCAAGAGACCCAGGAGCCGCCCGCCTGGACGCGCGATGCCTTCCCGGAGTACGTGTGGCAGCCGAAATACCCGGACGCCGGCCGGGGGAAGCCCTGGGGCACCGCCATCATCAGTCGCCAGCTCGAGCTAGAGACATTCGAGCCCGACGACGACTACCCATGGCTCAAGGCCAGCAGCGGGTCCACGGCCATCGCCCGCGTCCACACC
>JBBRGF010000294.1:0-3566 GCA_038240975.1 Gemmatimonadales bacterium | reverse complement strand
GGCTGTTGCCGCGCTGGAACCCTGGAATTCTGACGCAATTCGTCTCGCCGGCCAGGAGCACGTCGTTGCTCCCGATGGTCTGCGCGAGGTGGAGGGCCTCCTCGGTGGAGGCGACGGGAATCAGCGCGCGCGCCCCGTGAGCGAGCGCGGCGCACATCACCGTGGTTGCACGGAGGATATCGATGACGAACACCGTCCGGCCCTGAACATCTCTCGATGTCAGGCCGGCCGGGGTAAAGACGACGTCGACCTTCATACGTCCTGTCGGAAGAGTTGCGGCTGTCGTTCGAGGAAGCGCGTGTCCACGTTGCCCGCGATGAAGTTCGGATGGTGGATGACCCGTGCCAGAAACGGAATCGTGGTGGTCACCCCCTCGAGAATGAAGCTGTCGAGTGCCTGACCCATCCGCGTCAGCGCCTCGGGCCGGTCGTAGCCGTGCACGATGACCTTGGCCAGGAGCGAGTCGTAGTAGGGAGGGACGGTATAACCGGCGTAGACATGGGTGTCCACGCGAACTCCGGGGCCTCCCGGAGGATGATATGCCGTGATGAGACCGGGACACGGCTGAAAATTCCGGTATGGGTCTTCCGCGTTGACCCGGCACTCGATGGCGTGCCCGCGCAGCCGCCGGCCGTCGCCCTGAAAGCTGATCGGGTCGCCCGCCGCCACTCGGATCTGCTCCTTGACCAGGTCGAAGCTGGTCACCATCTCGGTGACGGGATGCTCGACCTGGATCCGAGTATTCATCTCCATGAAATAGAACTTGCCGTCGGTGTCGAGGAGGAACTCCAGCGTTCCGGCGCCACAGTAGCCGATGTTGGACGCGAGCGCGACCGCGGATTCGCCCATTCGCTCGCGCAGGAGCGGATTGAGCGCCGGGCTCGGGCTTTCCTCGATCAGCTTCTGGTGCCGGCGCTGGACCGAGCAATCGCGCTCGCCCAGGTGCACGACCCTGCCGAAAGAATCGCCCATCACCTGGATCTCGACGTGGCGCGGGTGCTCCAGGTACTTCTCGACGTACACCGCGCCGTTGCCGAACGCCGCCAGGGCTTCGTTCTGGGCCAGGCCGAAGAGCTGGGGAAACTGCTCGGGGTCGTTCGCGATCCGCATCCCCTTGCCGCCTCCGCCCGCCGTCGCCTTGATAATCACCGGAAATCCGATGCTCTCGGCAAAGGCGAGCGCCTCGTCGACGTCCTCGATGGTGCCCGGCGACCCCGGTACCGTCGCGACGCCGGCCTCTTGCGCCAGGCGCCGGGCTGTGGCCTTGTCGCCCATCTGGCGTATCTGGTCGCCGGTGGGGCCGATGAAGGTGATGTTCGACGCCTTGCAGATGTCGGCGAACTCGGCGTTTTCAGCGAGGAAGCCGTAACCAGGATGGATGGCGTCGGCGCCCGTGATCTCCGCGGCGGCGATCAGGTTCGGGATCTTGAGGTAGGAGGCGCGGCTGGGCGGCGGGCCGATGCAGACGTCGTCGTCGGCAAAGCGCACGTGCAGCGATTCGCGGTCGGCCTCGCTGTAGACTGCCACGGTGGCGACCCCAAGCTCACGGCACGCGCGAATCACCCGCAAGGCGATCTCCCCGCGGTTGGCGATCAATACCTTCTTGAACATCAGGGCGTGAGGTCCAGGGCGCCGGAAGACGCCGACTTCCCCGTGATCTCGCTGAAGGTACGATCGGAGGCGGAGTCGACGCCGGAAACCCGGAGGGCGAACTCGCTCGGATTGCTGGAGTAAAAGAGCGCGCTTTCGTAGGAGATCATTCCCTGCTTGAACCATTTCATGAGCGACTGGTCGAACGACTGCATTCCATACGACACCGTGCCCTCGGCGATGAGGTCGGGAATGTTGAGCGCCTTCTCGATGTCGCGGATGTTGTCGGCAACGGCGGCACTGTTGATCAGCACCTCGGCCGCGGGCACACGCCCCCGGCCGTCCTGCCGCGGCACCAGCCGCAGCGAGACGACGGCCTGCAGCGCCGTGGCCAGCAGCATCCGGATCTCCTGGTGCTGGTAGGGCGGGTAGAACGAGATGATCCGGTTGAGCGTCTGGGTGGCGTCGGTGGTGTGGAGCGTCGAGAAGACCAGGTGCCCCGTGTCGGCAGCCTTGAGGGCGGTGTCGAGGGTCTCCATGTCGCGGATTTCGCCGACCAGAATGACGTCGGGGTCCTGGCGGAGCACATGGCGCAGCGCCGACCCGAACGAGTGTGTATCACTGCCAACCTCGCGCTGCGAGATATTGGCCATCACGTCGCGGTGAAGAAACTCGATCGGGTCTTCGATCGTGATGACATTGACCCGCCGGCTCTGGTTGACGTGGTTGATCATCGCGGCGAGCGCCGTGGACTTGCCCGATCCGGTGATGCCCGTGACCAGAATGAGCCCGCGGGGCTTGAGCGCAATCTCCTCGAGCACCGCGGGAAGGTAGAGCTCCTGGATCGTCTTCACCTCGTACGGAATGGACCGGAAGGCAAAGGCGAGTGTGCCGCGCTGCTGATAGATGTTGGTGCGGAAACGCCCCACCCCAGGCACCCCGATGGCGAAGTCGGCCTCCTTCTTCTCGGCAAACTCCTTCACCTGCCGCGGCGTCATCACCTGCTCGGCCAGGAGCTTGAGGTCTTCGGGCTTGAGCGGAGGCATGTCCAGCCCCGCCAGCTCGCCGTTGACCCGCACGGTCGGAGGCCGGCCGACCTTGAGCAACAGGTCCGACGCGTTGCGCTGGACCATTTGGCCGATGGTGGCCTTGAAGTTGAACGCCGGCCCTTCCTGCGCGGAAGACTCGACGAGGTCAGCCATTGGGATCGACCCGAAAGAGCACCTGACCGAATTCGACGGGCTGCGTGTCATCCGCGCAGACCTCTCGCACCACGCCCGAGATTTCTGCCTCGATTTCGTTCATGATCTTCATCGCCTCGATGATGCACACGGTCTGCCCGGGCGTGATCCGGCCGCCCACCTTCACGTACGGATCGGCCCCGGGCTCCGGCGCCTTGTAAAACGTCCCGACCATCGGCGACTTGATCTCCTTGAGCACCGGAGCTCGCGGAGCCTCACGGACCTCGGGCGCGGCGGCCGGAAGGGCCGCGTGCGCCAGGGGAGCGGCAGGAGCCGGGGCGAACACGGGGCTGGCGGCGGTCCTGGTGATGACGACGCCGGTGCCGAACCATCCCTTCATCTCGATCGAGCCGATCTCGGGGGAGTCGCGCAGGAGCTGCGCCAGCCCCTTCACATCCTTCAGCTCCACCGATTTGATGCCCGGAACGTTCTGGAGCAGTTCGGCGAGCTGCTTCATTTCCTGGGGCGTCATACGCGGGTGAGGTACTTGTCTTCGCGGCGATCGACCCGAATCACTTGGCCCTCCTCGACAAAGAGCGGGACCTGCACGGTAGCGCCGGTCTCAAGAGTGGCCGGCTTGGTCGCGCCGGTGGCGGTATCGCCACGCACCCCGGGATCGGTCCTGGTCACTGCCAGCTCGACGAAAAACGGCAGTTCCACCAGGATCACCGTCCCGTTGTGTACCAGACCCTCGCACTCCATCCCCTCCTTCAGGTACTTCAACTGGTCGGAGCC
>JBBRGF010000293.1:0-3586 GCA_038240975.1 Gemmatimonadales bacterium | reverse complement strand
TGTACCAGGTCCCGTACTGGAGATCGTCTGGCGTCTGCTGGATGATCACTCGCCAGCCGACCTTCTGGTGATCGAGGCCTGCGGTACGATCCCTTGCCCAGACGCGCGGTGCACGCACCTTGATGGTCGCCGCACCGCCGTTCCGGTTGTCGTTGAACGAGTAGTCACAGCGCGCCCCGCCGTGGCCGTCCACGTTCTGGTCGCGCAGCGAATGGTTCCCCACGAGTCCCCTGTGCCCGAGCTCCGTGTCCGCCGACACAATGGCGCCGGTGGCCATTGTGAGCGCGATGCCGACGGCGAAACCAGCCAGGAGCCGGCTGCCGCGACGGCGCCGTACTTCGACCATGCTTCCCTCCTTCCGTTGCCCGGGAGCGGGCCGCCCCCGCCTTCCGCCACCTTACCGCGCGGTCATCGCGGTGGCGAGAGTCGATACCGGCGCAGGTGGCCATGCGCACCATGAGCGAACGGTCGTCCTCGGAATGGGCGAGTCGATCACGAACATCTCGAGCTGATGGTGCATCCCATCGTCGAACAGCTCCGCATCGGGCGTGGCGAATGGGTGCGAGCTCGGATGAGGGTGGCGGGCGGAGGTCGACAGGGTCGAATCGGTGCGCGCGGGCACCACATTGGTCTGGTCTACCGTCGCCCAGGTGTGGCCGGATTGCTGCCAGCGGGCGGCGCGAGCATTGATCTCGACAATGCACACGCGTACCATCGATCGTCCTGGTCCCAGTCATCGCCCCATTCCCAGACAGGCGACAACAGGCCAGAGACACAGGAGGAGTTCATGCGCGAGATCTCTATTGCCGCGGGATCCTTTCGAGGCTCGTTTCTGCTCGCGGCCCTGCTGGCCATCGGGCTCGCGGCACCGGCTTCGGCGGCCGGGGGCGACAGCCTCGTGACGGTCGGAAGTCCGCCCTCGCCGTTCGCGCAGAACAAGCAGAACGAGCCGGCGGTTGCAGTCGATGCCCACAATCCACTGATCCTTGCAGCCGGCTCAAACGATGAGATCGACCTCGAGGCATGCAATGCCGGCGATGCGACGACGTGCCCCTTCACAGCCGGTGTCGGCGTGTCCGGGATCTACCTATCGCTGGACGGCGGCACAACCTGGAACCAGCCGACGTACACGGGCTGGAGTGCCCGAGACTGCCTCGGGCCGGCCGCTTGCGCGGCGCACGTCGGGCCGATCGGGACGCTCCCCTGGTATTACGAAAACAACGTCACGTCGGGCGGCGACCCTGCTCTCGCCTTCGGGCCTCGGCGTGGGGCCCGGGGCGACTTCTCCTGGGCCAACGGGTCGCGGCTGTACTACGCGAACCTGGCCTCCAACTTCCCGGGCAAGACCGGATTCGTGGGCGCCGAGGCGGTCATGGTCTCGCGCACCGACGACGTCGCGGCGGCAGCCACCGGTGACAAGAACGCGTGGCAGAAGCCGGTGCTCGTCTCGCGGCAGAACTCGGCGCTCTTCTCCGACAAGGAGCAGATCTGGGCCGATAACGCAGCCACCAGCCCCTTCTTCGGCAGCGTCTACCTCTGCAACGTCGCCTTCCGGAGCAACGGCCGCGGCGGCTCGCCTGAGCCCGTCCTCGTCGCCCGCTCGAGGGACGGCGGAGATACCTGGAAGCAGCGCCAGATCAGCCCCGCGACCAACACGATTCAGACCGGCGGTCGCCAGGGCTGCGCCGTCCGAACCGACAGCCGGGGAGCGGTCTACGTCTTCTGGGTCGGGACCGAGCTTCCGAGCCGGGCCACCGTCTTCTTCATGAGCCGCTCGACCGATGGCGGCGCGACCTTCTCGCGGCCCGACGTCGTGCAGCGTCTCCACGACGTCGGGCAGTTCGACCCGGCGACGGGTCGCTTCAGCTTCGATGGCGTTGGTGGTGCTCGGACGAGCACGTTCCCGAGCGTCGACATCGCGAACGGCGCCCCGACGGGTGCCGATGCCACGGACGAGATCGTCATCGTGGGCCCAGACGGCCCGACGCCCACGGACACGACTCCCGGACCGAACGAGCGGGCACCCGTCCGCTACTCGTTGGACCGCGGAGTGACGTGGGGCGACGCCGGAAGCGGCTCGCCGGCCAGCGACCGTCCTGACTTCCCGGCCATTGCCATTTCCCCGAACGGCGAAGACGTTTATGTTGTCTACGACAACTTCCTCCAGCCATGGCAATCGGCGACCGCCAGCCCCGCGCGGTTGATGCAGGGCGCCGTGCGGCATGCCGACATCGGCCCCGACGGTCAGATCGGTGCTTGGAGCGACCTGCATCGCGGTTCCATCGGCGACGCACGAGGCTCGAGCCAGAACGGTCTGACCGCGGAGTTCCTCGGCGATTACAACTACGCCGTTGCCACGAGAAGCTACGGCACAGCGGTCTGGAACGACGTCCGGAACGCTCCGGACTGCCCGGCGATCGACGCCTATCGGCAGTCGGTCGTTGAAGGTGCTCCCATCGCCAGGCCGGCACCGAACACGGACTGCCCGCCCGCCTTTGGCAACACAGACATCTTCGGCGGCAGCTACGCGGACCCAACGCCGTAGCGTCCCGAACAAGAACGAGAGGCCTCCACTCCGATCGGTGGAGGCTTCTTCCAGGGGTTTATTGGCTTTATTGGCCGGTCACAAAAAAGGGGTTGGACGGTCCTGCGCCTGGGTGACGGAGCCGGTGCTGGCCGCGGCCCGTTGGGCGAGCCAGCCAAGATGGTGCGCGCTTCTTCACGCGAGCCGAGCAGCTGCAGCCGGGCGGCGGGGGCTGGTGTCTCAAATGCGCAGATCTAAAAGGGGTCTGAACTGACGTGACCCTCGCCCGCCGCCTCGCCATCCGCCTCCTGCGCGCCGAACTGGACGCGCGGGAGGACGCTGCGCGGAAGCTCGCGGCCGACGCCTACCTCCCGCCGAGCATCCCCATCATCCGCTGGATCGCGCCCTTGGCGGCTTCGAGGCTCTTGTCGATGTCGCTGAGGGCGATGATCTCGACACTCGAGAACGGTTGAAAGGGGAAGCCCACCATGATTGCGTCGAGTTCCTCGTGACTGTCGACCTCGAGTACGCCGCCGCCGCCGGGCGTGCCGGCGAAGGCCCAGACCGACTTCATCTTGCCCGAGGCGCGATGCTCGGCCACCCATGCTTGCATCGCGTCGAAGAGAGGCAACACCATCTCGGGCGGCGCAGGGTTCACCTGCTTCGTGATCACGAGGAACTGCATCGCGGACCTCCTTCTCGGCGACACCAGGTCGGCCGGTGCCTGACGCTACGATCGCGCCGGGAGCGCGTCGCGTCAATCCAGTTGTCCACGGATCGCATGAATGGATCCGAACCCGCGGATCGTGGACGGAGGTGCGTGGTGCTGGGGCCGCCACGAAGGGGTTCGAGGCGTGCCCGATAGGCGACGAGGTCCCTGGTCCTGGCGGGCCACACGGGTGTCGAGTGCTCGGACCGGCCCAGCAGCCGGGCGGCGAGCACGTGGTTCTCGAACTCCAGGGCAACGAGGCAGGCAAAGTCGACCGCCCGCGCGTGCATGCCGGCCACAGGGACCGCAATGTTGGAGGTGGCGATTGCGGCGAGTCGGGAGCGCGCTCGTCG
>JBBRGF010000292.1:0-3601 GCA_038240975.1 Gemmatimonadales bacterium | reverse complement strand
GGTCGGAGCCGAGGAGTTCTCCGGTGATCATCACGTCGTCGAACGTCTGCTGGTCCATGAAGTGATAAAAGTGCCCGTCGGAGTAGGAGAACTGAATCGGGCGGCGCTCCAGCCGGACGTCGGTGACGCGCTCGCCTGCATTGTACGTCCGGTCGAGCACCGCACCGGTGCGAATGTTCTTGAGCTTGGTGCGCACGAACGCCCCGCCCTTGCCGGGCTTCACGTGCTGAAAATAGACCATCTGAAAGAGCTGGCCGTCTATCTCGAGAACAAGCCCGTTCCTGAAATCGGCGGTGGAGGCCATAGGGGTCGAAGGTCACGGGTCAGAGGGAGTCGGGGCCGAAGGTCGGATCGAACATCAGGATCCTCGACCTTCCACTCCTACGTCAATTCCAGCAATTCGGTTCTGCAATCCGATAGCCTCACCGGTCCGTCGGCGGCCAGGTGAATGTCGTCCTCCAGCCGCACCCCGCCCCAGCCCGGAAGATAGACACCCGGCTCCACCGTGACCACCACGCCGGCGGCAAGCGGGGCTTCTGCGGTTGGCGCGAGTCTCGGCGCCTCGTGCACCTCCAGGCCCAAGCCGTGGCCGAGCGAGTGGCCGAACGACTCGCCGAATCCGCGGGCCGTGATCAGATCGCGCGCTAGGGCGTCGGCCTCCCGGCCGGTCATCCCCGGGCGCAGTCCTCCCAGCGCACGTTCCTGCGCCGTCTTGACCAGATCGTAGACAGTGCGCTGACGCTCGTCGGCGCGTCCACCGACGATCACCGTCCGGGTGAGGTCGGCACAGTACCCGTCGACGCAGGCCCCGAAATCGAGCAGAAGCCACTCTCCTCGCGCGACCCTCTTTTCGCTCGACCTCGCGTGCGGCAGTGCGGCGCGCGCACCCGACGCGACGATGGTCGGGAAGGGATGCCACTCGCTCCCTCGTCTCCGGAGCCCCGACTCCAGGGCGGCGGCGATTTCCAGCTCCATCTGTCCGGCGCGGATCTGCGGGAGCACCTCGGCAAGGGCCGCCTGCGACAGCTCCGCCGCCGCGCGTATCGAGGCCACCTCCTCCACCGACTTGATGGCCCTGAGCTTCTCGATGAGATCGGAGGTGGGGACGACCCGGGCCCGCGTGAGCCCCGAGATCCGCTCCGCATCGCGAACCGGAAGGACCTGGGCCTCGATTCCCAGACTGGCCGGCGGGTCGGAGGCGAGCACCCGTCCAAGGCGGTCCCAGACACTCTTCGGATCGATCTCGACCGATGCCGTCGTTCCGGCTTCGTTCGGCGCCTGTGCCGCGTATCGGAAGTCGGTGATCAGCACGGTGGCGCCGGGGCGCACCAACAGCATGGCCGCCGATCCACTGAATCCAGTCAGATACCGGATATTCGGAAGCGACGTAGCGAGCAGGGCGTCGAGGCCCGCTCCCTCGAGCGACGCGCGAAGCGCGGTCTGCCGCTCGAGCCGCCGGTCAACCGCCACGGAGCCGGCCCACGAGCGCCTGCAGCGCCAGCAGGTAGCTCTGGGCTCCGAACCCCGTCACCATGCCGAGCGCGAGGTCCGCGATCATCGACTGCCGGCGCTCGGGCTCGCGGGCGAAGATATTCGAAAGGTGCAACTCGACGAATGGGATACGGACGGCGAGCAGGGCATCGCGCAGGGCCAGACTCGAATGGGTAAGGGCGGCGGCATTGATGAGCGCGCCTTCAGCCTTGCCGCGCAATCCCTGCACGGCTTCTACCATCGCCCCTTCGTGGTTGGTCTGGAACCACTCGATCTCCGCGCCCTGCGCGCGGCCCGCCTCCCTGACCATCGATTCGATCTCATCCAGCGTGGTGCGCCCATAGACCTCCGGCTCCCGCTGCCCCAGCAGGTTGAGATTGGGGCCGTTGAGCACCGCGATCCGCATTCAGCGCTTCAGATTCTGCAGCCAGGTGTGGAACTGGTCGAGATCGTCGCTCTTGGGATCGGGTGAGCGCGGGGGCCGGGAGGCGCCGCCCTGGGGAGCATTCTTGAAGAAGTCGTCGAACGAGACGCCGCCCGAAGCTCCGGCGGGAACGGCGGGGCGAGTCGGAGTGGCCTCGTCGCCGAAGACGGAGCTGAGAGAGAGGCTGTCGTGCGCCGGGCGTGTCGGGGCGCCACCGGCGTCGGGAGCGCTTGAGGACTTGGCGGCTTCGGCCCGGACCGCCGATGGCGGCGCCTGAGGCGGACGGGAGGCCAGCATGGCCCGGAAGAAATCGCGCGTCGAGCGCCCGCCGGTGCCGGCGGCAGCATACTCGCGCCTCTGGACCGGGGCCGGCCGCGTCTCTTCCAGCTCTTCGATCTTCTCTTGAATACGAGAATCGGCGCCAGGACGGCTCTCCAGCTCACGATAAACCCGCAACGCCTCATCGTGATGCCCCTGGCTCAGCAGGACGGCGGCCATGGTCTCGGTGACCATCGGAGCGGGCAGCGACTCGGGCTCCGGCGCCACGGCGTCCGGCGCCGAGTCCAGCTGGACGGCTGGCTCGGGCTCAAGAGCAGGCTCGGGCTCGGCAGTGGGCTCGGGCTCGGCAGTGGGCTCGGGCTCGGCTGCAGATTGGGCCACGGGCTCAGGCTCAACACGCGGCGCCGAGTGCGCGAACAACTCCTCTGCGGCGTTGGGCATCTGGAATTCCGAGGCCCCTGAGCTCTGCAGAACAATGTCCTCGCTCATCTCGACGTGGAAATCGTCGGGCGGCGACTCCTCTTCATCCCGCCCGACGAGTCCCTCCAGGGGCACGACCGGATCGCCGGTCGCGGGCGATAGCGCATGCGGCTCGAGATCGTCGAACGCGAGCGGAACCGATTCCTCACTCGACGGCTCATTCGATTCCGACACCCCCGCCGTTTCCGGTTCCGTGTCCACCATCTCGGGAGGCGACTGCTCGGGGGTTTCGGTGGCGGATTCAGCCGTGGTCGCCATATCGGGAGCGGCCGAGGAGGCCATTTGCGCCTGACGGCGCGCTGCCTGCACTCGCCCGAGTTGATCGCGCGCGTCGTCGTTGCTTCGGTCGACCGACAGGAGCGTGTGGAGCCAGTGCTCGGATTCGTCGAGGCGGAGGAGGCGCTCCGTGATGTCGGCCAGCGCCTTGAGCGCGATGACGTTCTCGCCGTCGAGGCTCAGCACGTGCATGAACGCCGTCTCGGCCGCCTGCTGATCGCCGAGATCGAGGTGGCAGCGGCCGAGCACGATGCTGGCCGGGATGTAGTCGGGATGGATGGCGAGCCCCGCCCTGAGCAGGTCGAGCGCTCTGGGCACGTCGTCATTTTTTCGGTGGACTTCCGCGAGCGGGGCGAACGTCAAACCCTGTGGGTTTTCGGCGTACCGGCGCTCGAGTTTCTCGATTTCGCTGATGGCCATCAGAGTCCCGGTGTCCGAGGTCGCAATTGCCGCGGGGAGAACGATCTGCGTCGTAGGAGGAGGTCTCGGGAGAGTAGCGGGCCGCGCGCGGCCTGTCAACTGCTAAGCAACGCGGCGCCTTGAGGTTCGGCGGTGCTCCGCTTACGTTCCAGCCTCGATCTCAACATCCGCCGTCGGGAGCACCTCCGCGCCTATGATGCAAGCCTTTCGCAACGCCGCCAAACCGTTGAT
>JBBRGF010000291.1:0-3617 GCA_038240975.1 Gemmatimonadales bacterium | reverse complement strand
CCTTGAGCCCGTCGTCGCCGCGCATGAGGCCGAACTCGATGGTAAACCAGAAGAACCGGGCGAGCGCCTTGAAGATGCTGGTGACACGGCGGATCCGCTCGCCCTCGTCCTTGATCCCTGCGACGATCTCCGCCGCCGTGTGAGCGCAGTCGCCGAATTTGACGAGCGTGTCGGCAAAGGCCCGGTCGGTATGCATCGGAACGTGCCCGGCGATGTCATGGAAAATGTCGGGCTCGGGCAGGTAGTCGAGTGTGGCGCTGTCGCGAATCGTGATCGTGGTAGGAAAGGCTCGGTTGCGGAGGCAATCGAAGAACATGTATGACGGAACGTATCCACTGACCGCCTTGGCGCTGAAGCCGGTCAGCGGACTGAGAAATCGATTGACGTCTTCGAGCTTGGGCACCCGGGTGGGATCGAGACAGAGATTGTCGATTCCCTGGAGGAACCGGGCATTGGCGTAGCGGTGCCACCGATCTTCCATTCGGGTGAAGAGGCGGCGCCATGCGTCGTGATTGTCCTCGGAATACAGCTCGTAGGGCTGATGGATGTAGAGTCGGCCTTCGTCCTGCGCCTGGTCGATGAAGGACGCTCGTGTCGTGGTCAGTCCGACTTCCGGGGTGCGCGCTGCAGGGATACCCGCCATGGTCAGCCCTCCGTGCTACTTGCGCTTGTACCGCCAGGCGACAATGCCGGCGCCCTGCGCGGTGAGCTTGATGTCGTGCGCCTCGCCCGCCTTGAGAGCAGGCACCTGCGCGTCCTGCGTCGCCACGACTCCACCCTTCGCATCGAGGAACTCGAAGGCAAGCGTGACGGGAGCCGGTGCGATCGGCTTGCCCGCGGGCGTCTGCGCGTCCCGGCCGGTGGCGGTAGCAGCGAGCGTGGCGGCGGGCGTGAAGTCCGTCACTTTCACGTCGACGGGCAGCGCAAGCACCTGCTCGGCCATCTTGACCGCGTCGTTCACCTTGCCGGTCTGCTTGTAGCCCTCACCCTGCAGCTTGAGCGCCGTCTCGTTCATAGGCTCGATGGCGACGAGCTTGGTGGCGGTGGCGAGCAGATTCTTTCCATCCTTGAGCGCGAGGTAGGTATTGCTCAGATTGGACAGCGCGTCGCGATTGTATGGCTCGGCCGCCGCCGCCTTTTCAAACGCCGCGGCGGCTTCCTTGAATTTTTTGTCGTTGTAGAGGTTCACGCCGACGCTCATGAAATCCTGGGTGCCCGCGCCTCCGGGCGCCCCCGGCGCTCCACCGGCGGCGACGAGATCCTTTTCGAGTGCCTGCGCCTTCTCGGCCTGTCCCTGACCCCGATACGCGGCCGCGAGGCCGCGCTTGGCTTCGGCGTCGGTCGGCACCCACTGCAGGTATTTCTCGAACGCCGCACCCGCGCCCGCAAAGTCTTTCTTGTTGAGCAGGATCGCGCCCTGGTTGAAGGCCGAGCGGTTGCGGACCTGAACCTCCGTGGTGTCCTTGGCGTTGGCCCCCGTCTGGGCGGCGCGACCGAAATAGGATGCCGCGCTGTCGGCTTGGCCCTTCTCGTTCATGATCGACGCAATCTGGTAATACGTCACGGGCGACCCGCGGTAGATCGTGCCCGCTTCGCGGTAGAGTACCAGAGCCGAATCGACGTTCTTCGCCTCCTCGAACTTGCTGCCCGCCTTGACGAGCCCCACCCAGGCGTTCTTGCGGTAGTTCGAGATTTCCTGCGCACAGTTGGGAGCGAGCTGCTCCGCCTTGGTCAGCGCAGAGTCGCCACCGTAGAGATCGCCCTGCTGCAGATAGATCCGTCCCAGATAGTACCAGGCGGCTGGGTTCTTGTCCTGGCCGTTCTGCTGCATGGCCTCGAGCAGAATCTTCTGGCCGCTTTGCAGGGAGCGCGCCTTGTTCTCGGGGACGTCGTTTTCGATGCTGGACTTGAGGTAGCTCGCGCCGCTGCTGACCTTGAAATGATTCGGCTTGATTCCGCACTCGGCGGCCCTATAAGTGGTCGGCATCGCGGCAACGATCCGAGTGTCGAGAACGCGCTGCTGCTGCGCAGACACATTTCCGCCGACTGCTGCGAATACCAGAATGGCCGACGTGGTCTTGGCGTTCACTCGTCACGACTCCTTGTTCGAGGTCAGAGGCCGGGCGGCTCCGGTGGAACTCACCTGGCGGAGTGCCCGCTCACGCAAGTCCCTTGCCACCTCATGAGCGGGGCGGCCGGTTCGTCGGGCCACATCCGCGATGTCATCGTATTCCGGTTTTACCCTGGGCCCATCGGGTGCATCGAGAATTTTCACTCGCACACGCGTTCCGTCACCCGCGTCCACCTGAACCTCACGCCTCGCGAGCGTCACACGCTCGACTGTCTGACGGCGGAGACCCGCTGTGGTGCTGTGCCGGAAGAGCGCCTGACTCACCGCCTCCGCCATGCCAGGAGGGGCCATGGTTTCCACACGAAAGCCAGTGCGTCCTTTCTTCGATTGCGTCGACCACACCTGGACGTCGAGCGCCCCTGCCGCAAAGAGCGCCTCGCGGAGAGGGTCGAGGTACTCGGGGCTCAGATCGTCCAGATCGGTGGACAGCAACACCACCTCGCCGGCTTCGAGGGCCGGTTCGGCAACAATCAGCCGTAGCGCGTTGGAGTAGCCCGCCGGGTCGCGGCCGCCGGCGCCCCATGCTCCGGCTTGGACCGCTCGCCAGTGCTCGGGCGGCGCTCCCGCAGAGAGAACTCGCAGAAGCACGGCGCCGGTAGGAGTCGTGGCCTCGCCGATCACTGGCCCGTTTGGCCCGATGTCTACTCCCTCGAGGAGTATGGCGGTGGCTGGCGCCGGCACCGGGATCACCCCGTGTGCCGCACGAACCCACCCTGCTCCGACGGCTACCGGCCGGTTGTGAATTCGGGTTATGCCCAGCCGCTCGAACCCTTCGATGCCGCCGACGATATCGACGATGGCGTCTATCGCGCCCACCTCATGCAGCGCGACGGCTTCGGCTGCCGTGCCATGCACCCGGCCCTCGGCCTCTCCGAGCAGCCGGAATGCGCGCACCGCCCGCTCGCGAACCCAGTCGGAAAAGGGTGCGATCTCGACAATGGCGATAAGCTCGCCGATATGCCGGTGAGGCCCGTGGTGGTCGTGGTGAAAGTGATCGTGCTCGTCGTCGGAAAGGTCGTGCGGGCGGGTGGGATGTTCCATGCGGCCGCCCGGAAGTCGAACGTTGACCTTGAGGCAGCTCACCCCGCCGCGGTCGACTCGCTCGACCTCTACGACCACCTCGGGAAAGCCGAGACGAGCAGGCAGCGCGCGCAGCCACTCCTCGCCGGCGCCGGCGGAGAGTAGGGCACCGAGAACCATGTCACCACTGATGCCGGCAACCGGGTCGAGGATGGCAAAACGACTTTCCGACATAGACTTAAACATCGCTCCGTTTGCCGGGCGAGGCAATCTCATCCCCGGTAGAGCCATCCGGCGCCGGTGTTGAACACCACCACGCGCTCGCCCGCCCCAATGGCCCCGGCCTCCTTGAGCGCTGCCGCAGCCGCGATCGCCGCTCCGCCTTCGGGGGCGAGATCCACACCCTCCAGGGCGGAGACCGTCCTGGCGCGGTCCTCCAACTCTTCGTCGGCTACGGCGACAGCTC
>JBBRGF010000290.1:0-3618 GCA_038240975.1 Gemmatimonadales bacterium | reverse complement strand
GGCGCGGTGTACACTCGCTACGGGTTCCGTAAGAATCCCTACGCCCACCGTTACCGGCTCCGTGCCGGCTACGCCACCGGCGCCTCCACTGTTCGCGCGGAGTTTACCGGCGAGTGGCACCTTACCAACTCGCTGACCAAGCTCGGTCTCCTGGCCAGGGCTTCGGGACTGGACGTCGTGCGCTTCCACGGATTCGGCAATGAGACCGCTGCGACGGGCTCGGATGAGTTCTTCAGGGTCAATCAGATCGACTACCTGCTCGCCCCTTCGATCGCGATTCCGCTCGCGCGGCATCTCGAGCTATCCGCCGGACCGCAGCTTCATTACTCCAGCACCGATTTCAATCAGAACCGATTCATCACCCTCACGCGACCGTACGGATCAGGCGACTTCACATCGGCGTCGGTGGGAGCGGATCTTCGCTTCGACACGCGGACCCGCTCCAACGCCTCCACTCGCGGCGTCCTGGTGACCGGGGGTGGGAGCTATTCGCCCAATATGCTGGACCTCACGAGCGATTTCGGCGAAGTGCACGGCGTGGCGGCGACTTACTTTACCGCCGAGTCGTTTCCGCTCCAGCCGACCCTCGCGCTCCGCGCGGGTGGGAAGAAGATCTGGGGCGCTTTTCCGTTTCAGGAGTCGGCCTTTCTCGGAGGCGTCTCGACGGTACGGCTCGGCCGGGAGAATCGCTATGCCGGCGACGCGGACGTCTACGCCGGCGCGGAGCTGCGGCTGTTTCTGACGAAGTTCTACCTGCTCCTTCCGGGTGACTTCGGAATCTTCGGGTTGGGAGATGTGGGAAGAGTGTACAGCGAAGGCGAGTCCAGCGACCGCTGGCACGGGGCGGCTGGCGGGGGAGTCTGGTTCGCGTTTCTCGGCCGCGCCAACACGCTGAGTATGGCGGTGTCGCGCGGCGAGGAACGGACGGGGTTCTACCTGAGGGCCGGATTTGGATTCTAGCCGGCACGACCCGTACGCCTCACTCAGGATTCCGAATTTCCGGTGGTTTACCGCCAGCCTCCTGACGATGAACCTCGCCACCCAGCTCCAGGGGGTGGTCGTTGCCTGGCAGATCTACGCACTCACCCACGATCCGCTGTCTCTGGGTCTGATCGGGCTGGCGGAGGCCCTGCCGTTCATCGGCTTCGCTCTCCCGGCTGGACACCTCGCCGATCGCGCGAGCAGGCTTCGCATCATGCGGATCGCCCTCTCGGCGCTCCTCCTCTGTTCGGTCAGCCTTCTCGTCCTCGCCACCCGGCCCGGACTCGTTCACCCGGGACGGGTCTGGCCGATCTATCTGGTGATCTTCTGTAGCGGCATCGCGCGGAGCTTCCTTCAGCCGTCTCGCACCGCGCTGAGCGCGGAGGTGGTGCCGCGCGAGCTCTATCCCAACGCCGTCACGTGGCGCAGCTCGACGTGGCAGCTCGCCGCGGTGCTCGGCCCCGCGCTCGGCGGGCTCATCTACGGCTTCAGCAATGCGGCCTCGGCATACGTCGCCGACGTGACGCTGATGCTCCTCGGCCTCCTCGCCGCCGCGCGCATCGACCACACGCCGAAACCGCCTCCGCCGTCGAACGAGTCGGTGCTGGAGAGTCTCGCCGGGGGCGTGCGATTCGTGCGAAGCCAGCCGGTCATCCTGGGCGCGCTCACGCTCGATCTGTTCTCGGTCCTCTTCGGCGGGGCAACCGCATTGCTTCCCGTTTTCGCGGCGGAGATTCTCCACACAGGGCCGCAGGGCCTCGGCGTGCTTCGAGCCGCGCCGGCCGCGGGAGCCGTCCTCATGTCTCTCGTACTCGCCCACCGTCCGCCGCTCCGGCGGGCCGGACGCACGCTGCTCGCCAATGTGGCCCTCTTCGGCGTCACGATGATCGGCTTCGCCTTGTCGAGAAATTTCGCCCTTTCGCTCGCGCTGCTCGCGGCGAGCGGCATGTTCGACACGGTGAGCGTCGTGGTGCGCTCCACGTTGCTTCAGGTACTCACGCCCGATTACCTCCTCGGACGGGTCTCATCGGTGAACGCGATTTTCATCGGCAGCTCGAACGAGATCGGGGCGTTCGAGTCGGGACTGGCGGCGCGCCTGCTGGGCACGGTGCCGTCGGTGGTGCTGGGCGGGTTTGCGACGCTCGGAGTGGTGGCCGCGGTGGGGTGGGGGATGCCGGAGCTGCGCCGGTTACGGGAAATCCGTCAGTAAGTCGTGAGATTGTGCCCGGGAGGTTCGCGAAGAAGGTCTGCCAGCCGGCGCAGCCCATCCTCGAGCCGCTCCCGGCTGATCCCCGCGCCCAGACAGACGCGCACCGCGTGCGGAGCGCTCGCCCGGCCAACCACGAACTCCTCTGATGGGCTCACAACCACACCACGGGCGCGCGCCTGCGCGACGAATCCCTCGGTGCGCCACGGCTCCGGCAGCGGGAGCCAGAAGTGAAATACCGTTGCCGCATTCTCGGTGAACCAGGGCTCGAGCACCCTGCGGGCCAGGGCATACCGTTCGGCCGTCTCCCGTCGCTTCCAGCCGACCATGCTGTCGGCCTCGCCTCCCTCGATCCAACCGGTGGCAAGCTCCGCGAGTAGCGGCGCGGTGAACCAAGTGCTGGCGCGGATGACCGCCGTGACGCGCTCCACCTTGTCCACGGGGGCTACCACGTACCCGACACGAAGGCCGGGAGCCAGACTCTTCGAGGTGCCGGTGATGTAGTAGGAGCGTGCGGGAGCGAGCGCGGCGAGGGGTGGGAGGGGAGCGGCGGGAAGGAATCCGTAGACGTCGTCCTCGATGAGCGCCACGTCATTCCGTTCGGCGATCTGCGCGATTTCGCGTCGTCGCTCGACCGGCATGGTGCGGCCGGTAGGGTTGTGCAGTGTGGGCATGCAATAGAGCGCCCGCGGCGAACCGTTCCTGCAGGCTTCGGCGAATGCGTCGGGACGGAGGCCATGGGCGTCAATTGCCAGGGGCTCGAGCTGAATCCGGAGAAGGCCGGCGATGGCCTTCATTCCGGCATACGTGAGCTCCTCGGTGAGCACGACATCACCCGGCCGTGTCAGGGAGGCGAGCACCGTGGCGGTTCCATGCTGCGCGCCACTGGTAACGATCACCTGGTCGGGGTGGGCCTCGATGCCGGCCCGGCCTACCCATGCCGCCCCTGCCGCCCGATGGCGCGCGAGGCCAGCGGCTGGCTGGTAGAAGTCGAGGAGCCGGTCGAGGTCGGGTCGCCGCGACAGCGCCTCGATGGCGCGGCCGAAGGTATCGTCTCCCGGCCCGCGCGCCAGCCGGCTTCTGGTCAGGTCGATGAGCGAGGGGTCATCGTTCTCGATCGCCCGATCCTCGGCGTCTTCATGTTGCGCCTCTCGGACAAAGGTCCCGCGGCCCACCTCACCGTTCACGAGCCCTCGCCGCTCGGCCACGGCGTAGGCTCTGCTGACGGTGCCCAGGGCGACGCCGAGGCGATCGGCGAGCTGGCGATGCGTGGGCAGCCGGTCGCCGGCGGTGAGAGCGCCGGATGCGATATCGTGAGCGAGGGCATCGACGAGCGCCAGATACTTGGGGTCGGCTTCGGCGGGCAGTGACGGCGACCATATTGTCATAGTGTCAATCTGGTGTTTGACAAGAATTGTGTCAATGGCTTT
>JBBRGF010000289.1:0-3668 GCA_038240975.1 Gemmatimonadales bacterium | reverse complement strand
GGCCCTCGTCACCTTTTCGGTCTCCATCATCCTAGGGAGGCAGCATGAGTAATTTTGCAAAGGCACTCACTGGCCTTGCTGCGCTGGCGTTCGTGCTTGCTGTTCTAACCCACTTCGTAGGTTCGCTCCTAGGAACCGAGGCCGAGGCATACTCCCGTGCCTGTACGAATCTGGCGTTGCTCGCGATCGCCTTGATGCTGACGCCTGGGGGCAAGGCGACCGTTGGGCGGTCGCTCTAGCAGCCCAGGGGCCGCACTCAACGTGCTTGGCGGCCGCTCCTCCTCGTAGGGAGGTTCCCCCACCTTTGACCCGGTCTCGAGGGTACCATGGACGAGGAAATGTTCAATCTTGAGCTTCGAAAGTTCCTCAAGCACTTCGGGGTTACGGCACAACGAGAGATCGAGAAGGCGATGGACGCCGCGCTACAGCGCGGTGCTCTCACACTGGTGGATCTTCTGCCGGTTCGCGCTACCTTGGCGATTCCCGGTGTCCTGCCCGAGCTGCACATCGATGGCGAGATCGCGCTCACGGGGAACCTGCCGCCACCCGCGGGTTGGATGTCACCCACGCAAGAAGAAGTTTCGGCACCCCCCAAAGTGTCCTGACACTAGGTACCCTGCATATCGACTTCACCTGAAGCCGATCGATCGTCCCCCGCAGGGCCTGAATCAGCGACCGGGGGATGCCGGCGAACCGGACCTCGAAGGCGAGGAGCTCGAGACGGCCCTGGAGCGAGAGGCTGATGTAGGGGCCTAGCGGGGGTGTGGTCATGCGGTATCATAGAGCCGTGGAGGGCGGGCACAAGCGTTCGGGCACCTCCACACGTGACCACACTGACACGGAGAACGAAGATGCTTCGACCCCCTTGGTCCTGCGCCGCGGGTACTGTGATCCTCGCGTTGGCGGTCTCGCATCCTGCGGCCGCGCAGGCCCCGGCACCGAGCCCGGCCGCAGTGGCTGCCCCCACGACCTCGCTTGCCCCCACGCTCGCTGCTACCCACCTCAGCTTCTCAGCCGAGGACCACGCGCCGCTCAAGGTCAACGCCGCCGCCGCTCGTATGGGCCCTCGCGAAGGCAAGGCCGCCGCGATCGTGGGCGGCGCCCTGGTGATCACCGGTTTCCTGGTCGGCGGTGACGGCGGCACCCTGATCGCCATCGGCGGCGCAGGCCTCGGCCTGTTCGGCGTCTACATCTGGCAGCGTGGCGACTAGTCCGGGAGCGACCTGCGAAAAGGCGCCGTCTTTCGGGGCGCTCGGCTGGCGGGCCGGGGAGTCGATCGGTCGTAGGCTCTCAGTAGGGGCGGACTACCTCGGTGCACGCCCCAACACTCTTGAGCGCACCTTTCCTGGAGCAGCGTGTGGATCAAGCGACTTCGGGGCATCGGCCTCGTCAGACAGGTCAAGAATCGGCTCTACTCCCAGAGTGAGAACCGGTTCGGGCGACTGAGTAGCAAGCGAGGAGCCGCGTCTCCGGCTCCGTCGTCTGGGCGTCCAGTCAGTCACCTCACCCCTACCTTGACCTTGGACCTGGGTCCAGGGTGTAGCTTCCCCTTCTCAAATGCCGAATACCTCCATGCTCACCGTTGGCCAGGTCGCTCGAGACGCTCGGGTGCCGCTCGACACGGTGCGGTACTACGAACGCCGCGGCCTCCTGCCACTCCCCCCGCGCACCGCGGCTGGCTACCGACAGTACCCGGCGGAAACGGTACGGCGGGTCGGCTTCATCAAGCGGGCCCAAGCAGTCGGTTTCACCCTGGAGGAGATCGCGGGCCTGCTCGCCCTGCGTGTCACGCCGGGAGCTGGGTGCCGCACCGTGCAAGACCAGGCCCGGAGTGCGATCGCACGCCTTGATGGCCACCTCAACGAGTTGCAACGAATGCGCGCAGCCCTCGCGCGTCTGGCCGACGCTTGTCATGCCAAACATGCGTCCGACGAATGCCCGTTGCTGGATGCGATAGAGCCACACGGAGGAGAGGAGACGGATGGTCGCTCCACCCGTTGAGCTCGTCTACTTCAGTGGCTGTCCACACGTCAACGACGCCCGTGTTGCCGTGCAAAGCGCACTCGAGAGGGCCCGATTGCCGGTACGATGGCAGGAATGGGATCAGGCGCTTCCTGAGACGCCGGCACACCTGCAAGGCTACGCGTCCCCCACCGTGCTGGTCGGCGGCCGGGACGTGACTGGAACGGCGCTCTTGAATGCGGGGCAGGCGTGCCGGACCGACGGCATTCCGTCGTCGGAGGTGATCACCGCTGCCCTGGCAGCCTGGCGGACGACATGAGTTCCGGAACACCGAGTAGGGTCGTTTAGGGTGACACCGCCCGAAAGTACGTCGCAGAGTCCTCCCACTGGCTGGCTCGCTGCAATCGGCACGAGCCTCGTGGGCATGGGGGCGGCAGCCACTGCCACGGCGGCGAGCTGTGTTGCGTCGGGCCTGCTGTAGTATCCATCGTGGGCGTCGGCGGGGCTGTTGCCGCCGCCGCGCTCAAGCCGTACCGGCCGTTCCTCATTCTCGGCTCGCTGGCCCTGCTCGGCGTTGGATTCTGGCTCACCTACCAGCCGAGGAGCGCTGCGGGCTCTGGTGCGGTTGCGTGTCCGACCCGGGCGGGACGCGTTAGCAGAAGCGTCGTGTGGGTCGCGGCCGTCCTCTGGCTTCTGGCGGTCCTGCTGCCCCTTCTCGTTTCGTGACAATTCTAGGCTGAGGAAGCGACATGCACATGCGGCGAGCCGGCTTGCTGAGCGCGGCCCTCCTTCTCCTGTCCTGCAGCCCCGGCGGCCCCGTGCAACACCACGATATCCTTACCGGCAACGCCGAGCCCCTGCGATCGGCGTTTAACGGGGATTCCGGTCTCGTCCGAGCGATCTGGCTTGCCTCACCGACGTGAGGGGCCTGTTTGTTCGGGGTCTCCGAACTCGAGAAGCGATGGTTGGAGCAACGCAAAACGGCACCGGTCCGGGTGTATGTCGCTTGGGTGCCGATGCTGGGGGGCGAGGAGCGTCACGTCGCCGAAGCCACGCGTCTGGCTACTGATTCGCGCGCCAGCCACTACTGGGATGGCGCCAACACCCTCGGCGAGGCGTTCCGATCGGTGCTCGGATTGTCCGGTCCAGCCTGGGATGTATACCTGCTCTTCGGGCCCGACCAGAAATGGGATGCGGATGCGCCGCCGAAACCAGTGTTCTGGATGCACCAGCTGCACGGGGTGACGCAGGCGCCGACGCTCGATGCTTCGGCCTTTGTGAGAGCAGCCGATCGCCTCGTCAGAGAGACCACTGGCGAACAGCTGCGTCCCATCCGTCCCGGTCGCTGAGCGTCTCGAGACAGAACGCCTCGACCCGACGCGCGTGTCGCCGGATGTCGAACGTTTCGCGCGCCCGCTGAAGGCCCGCGGCCCGCAGGGCGGCGAGCCGCTCGGGCGGTGCGGCCATCAGCTCCGACACCGCACGGGCGATCGCATCTGGAGAGCGCTCCGGAACGAGGAGACCGGTCTCCGCGGAGAGCGCCTCGCGATTGCCGCGGATATCAGTTGCGACCGGCACCGCCCCACACGCCATCGCTTCGAACAGCACCCGCGACAACCCCTCGGTGTCCTCGTGCGACCCGCTCACCAGCACGTCGGCGGCCTGCAGCCACCGCTCGATATCGGACTGCTGGGGCAGGACCCGCA
>JBBRGF010000288.1:0-3708 GCA_038240975.1 Gemmatimonadales bacterium | reverse complement strand
GATCATCGGCGCCGGGTTCGCCGGCTCCGTGCTGGCCGAGCGGCTGGCCACCAGGCCAGCGCGCGAGTGCTGATCGCGGAGCGCCGCAACCACGTCGGAGGCAACGCCTGCGACCATTACGACGACGCTGGCATCCTGGTCCACCGGTACGGCCCGCACATCTTCCACACCAACTCGGAACGCATCTTCGCCTACATGTCGCGCTTCACGCACTGGCGACCCTACGAGCACCGGGTGCTTGCCAGCGTCGACGGGCAGCTGCTGCCGATCCCGATCAACCTCGACACCATCAACGGCCTCTATGGCACGTCCTTCTCCTCCTTCGAGGTCGACCAGTTCTTCGTCTCGGTCGCCGAGCCGCGCGAGGAGCTGCGCACCTCCGAAGACGTGGTCATGAGCAAGGTTGGGCGGGAGCTCTACGAGAAGTTCTTCTGCGGCTACACTCGCAAGCAGTGGGTGCTCGACCCCTCCGAGCTCGACGCGGCGGTGATCGCGCGGGTGCCGACGCGAACGAGCCGCGACGATCGCTACTTCACCGACACGTACCAGGCCATGCCGCTGCACGGGTACACGCGCTTGTTCGAGGCGATGCTCGACCACCCGAACATCAAGGTCATGCTGAACACCGACTACCGCGAAGTCGCCAAGCTGATTCCGCACCGGGAGACGATCTACGCCGGACCGATCGACGAATTCTTCAATTTTGTCTACGGCAAGCTGCCCTACCGATCGATCTGGTTCGAGTTCAAGACGCTGGACGTCGCGCGCGCGCAGCCGGCCGCGGTCGTGAACTACCCGAACGACCACTCCTACACCCGCTGCACCGAATTCAAGTACCTCACGGGCCAGGAGCATCCCAAGTTGACGCTCGTCTACGAGTACCCGGAGGCGGACGGGGATCCATACTACCCCGTGGCGCGATCAGAAAACGCGGAGCGCTACAACAAGTACCGAGCTCTGGCGGAAGCCACCCCGGGTGTCCATTTCGTCGGCCGCCTCGCGACGTACAAGTACTACAACATGGACCAGGTGGTGGCGCAGGCGCTGGCGCTCTTCGATCGCCTGATCGACCGCCTGATCGACCGTGCCTCCGTGGCCGCGCTCTCTCGCTCGGATGGGGCGGAGTGACGGCGGTTCCTTCGGAGCTGTCCCGGCTCTTCCAATCGTTCTGGATCGCCGGTTTCGAATCGGCCTGTCACATCAACGGACGCGGCGAGCGGCTCGACATGGTGGCGGCCACCCAGCATGACGTGGCGGTTTTCGAGGACTACGCACGGCTGCATGAGATGGGCATTTCGACCGCGCGCGAGGGGATACGCTGGCCGCTGATCGAACGGACCAATCGGTTCGACTTCTCCTCTCTGGAACCGTTTCTCGATGCCGCCCGGAGGCAGCGTGTTCAGGTGATCTGGAATCTCTGCCACTACGGTTGGCCCGAGGATGTCGACGTGTTCGCGCCGCACTTCGTGGACCGCTTCGCACGCTTCTGCGGCGCGGTCGCCCGGTTCATCGCCGACCACGACGATGCGGCCCCCTTCTACGTGCCGATCAACGAGATCTCGTTTCTATCCTGGGCCGCCGGCCAGGCCGGACTGTTCTACCCGTACGGGAAGGGGCTCGGAGGGGTCATCAAGGAACAGCTGGTTCGGGCGGCGATCGCCGGCATCGAGGCTATCTGGGCGATCTCCCCACAGGCGCGCATCGTCCACGTCGATCCGGTGATCCACGTCATTCCGCCGCGCGACCAACCCGGTCTGGCGGAGTCGGCGGGGATTCAGCGGGAGAGTCAATTCGAAGCGTGGGACATGCTTTCCGGCCGGATTCGGCCGGACCTGGGCGGTGATCCGCGCTACCTCGACGTGCTCGGCGTCAACTTCTACCACGCCAATCAGTGGGAGTATCCCGACACGCGCATTCCCTGGGAAGACGCGCCACGGGACGCGCGGTGGATGCCGCTGCACCGGCTACTCGTTGAGGTGCACGAACGCTACCGGCGGCCCCTGTTCATCGCCGAGACCAGCCACTTCGGAGCCGGCCGCCCGGCCTGGATCCGGCAGGTCGCGGCTGAGGTCCGCGAGGCCCGGGGGCTTGGGATCCCCGTCGAGGGGGTGTGCATCTACCCGATTCTGGACCGTCCTGATTGGGAGGATCCGGAGCAGTGGCACAACAGCGGCCTCTGGGACCTGGTGCGCGAGCCGGATGGCGCCTTGCGCCGTGTCCTTAACGCCGAGTACGCGGCCGAGCTGCGGCGCTGTCAGGTGCTGGTGGCCGAGCCGTTCGGCGTTCCTCGTCGACGGCGCCGCCGCGAGACCGCCCCACCTCCTAGCTGAGTCGCGGCATCACCTTCGTGACGAAGCGTTCCAGGCCGGCCGTGCTCGGGTAATCCAGGAAACGCAGCGGGAAGTGCTCAACCCCGGCATCACGGAACTCCTCGAGTTCACGGGTCACCTCGTCAGGGGTACCCGCGACTATGTGCAGATTGTCCCATCGTACGATGCGCTCGGGATCATCCTCAATGCTCACCCACGCGACCTGCGCGCGACGGATGTCGCCGGGAGGCCGGCCCACGGCGGCGCAATGATCGGCCAGCACCCGCGTTTTGTGCCTGAACACCGACACTGAGCCGATGTCGGCACACCACCAGTCGGCATATTCAGCCACTAGTCGCAGCGTCCGCTTCTCTCCGCCGCCGCCGATCATCAGCGGGATGGCACCGTCGGGTAGGGGCGACGAGAACGCCCGCTCGACCGCGTAGTACTCCCCGCGGAATGTCGCCGGGCACTCGGTCCACAGCGCCCGAATGATCCTGATCGCCTCCTCGGTCTGACGCAACCGCTCCCGAGCCGGCGGGAAGGGATACCCGTAGGCGCGATGCTCGGCCTCGTTGTTCCCGGCACCGATCCCGAGGATGAACCTCGCGCCGGTCAGCAGGTGCATGTTCACGGCCAGCTTCGCGAGGTAGGCGGGATTACGGAAGGCCTGCCCGCAGACCATGGTGCCATAGCGTAGCCCGGGGTAACGCCCCGCGAGCCACGCAAGGTTGGTGAAGCACTCGAGGTGGGCCCGATCTCCCCAGTCCATGTGATCCTCCACCCAGATGGTGTCGAATCCGGCCGACTGTGCGGCCTGGACGTGGCGCTCGTTGGCCGCCACCAGATCATGCGCCAGCCGCGGATCCCACGGATCCACTCCTGGGGGAGTAGCGAAGAGTGCCGGCTGCATGATCCAGCCGTACGAGGCCCTGCTCACCGCGCTGTGCCCGCTCGGCCCACGCTCGACGCGGCCGCCTCCGCCACGACTTCGTCGAAGAGCGCCGCCCAGCGCGGCACGACCGCGGCGGAACTGTACTCGCGCTCGACCTTGCGGCGCAGGTTGCCACCGAGCCGCCGGCGCAGCGCAGGGGTCTCGATCAATCGGATCAACGCGGCAGCGACGGCCGCTGGATTCTCGTGCTGCACGAAGAGGCCGGTGACCCCCTCCCGCAGCTGTTGGGTGGAGCCGTTATCGCGTGTAGCGACGACCGGGAGGCAGGCCGCACCGGCCTCGGCAATCACGTGCGGCATCCCCTCGCCCTGCGCCAGCCAGACAAACGCATCCAGTCCCGCCAGCAGGCGCGGCACATCGGGGCGATCGCCGATGAAAAAGACTACGTTGCTTAGACCGCGCTGTTGCACCTGGTCGGCAAGCTCGTCGGCATACTCCGGCATA
>JBBRGF010000287.1:0-3713 GCA_038240975.1 Gemmatimonadales bacterium | reverse complement strand
CACGGAGAGATCGTAGCCGGGCCGTTCAGCGGGGCTCTAGTGATGCCCGCAGCGACAGACGGACTCGCCCAGCTCGGAGCGCTCGAACTTGAGGCCGCAGCGTGGGCACATCGGCGGAGCGATCCGGGCCCGGACGAGCAGCGCTCGCATGAGCGCTGCCCAGAGGACCAGGTAGGGAACGAGGAGCTGGGCGGTCATTTTCGGGGAATCGGCTCCAGGGGCTTTCGGGTTTAGCGCACGACCACGAGCTGGGTCATGCGGGCGGGGTGGAGTGAGCAGAACAGCCGGTACGTGCCCGGCCGCGTGAAGTGGTAGCTGAAGGTTCCGCTCCTCATGCTCGGCGAGGCGAACCCGGCGGGGCCGCTCGCGAACGTTACGTCGTGGTCGACTCCACCCTGGAAGCGCCAGGTGAACGTCGCTCCCCGTCGGAGCGAGACTCTCTGCGCTCGGAACGCGTAGTCGCGCACCACTGTGCTCCGGATGTTCTGGCGCATGGGACCGGCCGGGCGCTTCAGCAACTCGATCGTGACCCGGTCGGCCTTGGTCGCAGGCGGGGTCGCCGAGGAGTAGCCCGCGCACGACGAGACGGGCCCGGGCGCGAGGTACATGATCATGATTCCCATGACGCGCACATGCGGACGTGCATCGTCATAGGTGGCCCTCAGTCGAAGGGTGTCGCCCGCCCGCACCGCTTTCCCTGCAGGATCCGCAAAGCCGGTCATGTGCAGCGGGCCGGGCTCGTGCATGACCGGATGTGGGAAGACGAGCCCCCAGGTCGGGTACGAGGTGAAGAGCGAGCCGCAGCTGGTGTTGCTCACGTCGAGCGACACGCCGCCACCGTGCAGATGGCCGCCGGCGGCGACGAAGCGGCCGCTCTCCGGCATGCGGAAGTCTGCCGCGCGCGTAACCGTGGAACCAGGCCCGCCGGTGCCGGCGACGCTGAACACCGGATCCGCTTTGCAGTTTGCCACGTCCATCCAGACGGGCTTCACGGGAGTCAAAGGCTCGCCGGTGGCGTAGCGCACCGTGTAGCGAACGCGCACGACCATCGTGTGCGGATGATGGTTCATCAACATGTAGAGCAGGCCCCAGGTGTCGGAGCCACGGTTCGGGTAGCCATATCCGTCGGGGAGATTCAGAGCGAAATGCTCCTCGCCCTCGGCGTAGAAGCGCTCGGCCCGGAGCGCCGAAGCGTTGCTGGAGTAGTCCTCGACGCTCGAGCAGGTGTAGTCGGGCACACCGACCTTCGCGAAGACCACGTGATGGAGCATCACGTCCTGCATGGGCACCGGGTTCCCGAGGACGTCGACCAGTTCGGCGCTGAGACCGACGACGTACCCGTCGATCTGCGGCGACGGGGCGAGTCGGACACCGCGGGCGACCTGGAAGGCGGTGACGGTGATGGGCGCGGACTCGAGCACCACGGTCTGGGTGCTCGCCGCAGCCTGTCCCGGGAGGACGAGGGCCGCGAGCCCGGCCAGGACGAAAAGGCGTGCGAGCAGGCGCATCTCGTCGAATCTAGCACCGGCGGGCGGCGGGTAGAATGCGGCTCGTGGGCTGGTTGATGATCGCCCTGCTGATCGGCACCGTGGCGGCGGTACTCGGCGCTGAGTGGCCGAGGGTTTCGGCGCGGTTCGGCAGCGAGGCACGGCAGCGCCGTGAACGCTCGCAGCGCAAGAGCCAGCTGAAGCTGCTTCGGAGCGAGACGGAGGAGTTCGCGGCGAGCGTCGAGCGGGATCTCGACCAGCTGCCGACGATCGAGGAAACCGACCGAAAGAGCTAGTAGGCGCTAGCGCACGACGAACGAGGCCCGGAGCGTCCTCGTGTTCGGGAGGATGCGGGCGACGTTCTCCATGTTCTTCGTCTCCTGGTAGTCGGCGACGGAGAGGGTCAATGTGTGCCGGCCACGGGAGATCCTCGCGAGGGACACTCGCACGCGGCCGCCGCTGTACGAGACTGGCATGGAGTCGTCGTCGACGCGGGCTTGCAAGGACTCCGGGTCGACACCTGAGCCGCCGTCACTCACCGCGAGGTCGAGCGAGCGACCGCGCACACCGAGCACCCGAGCCGTTGGTGGTGTTGCGTCACCGAGCCAGAAGCGGAAGCGAAAGCCGCCGGCCCTGCTACGCACCGGCGTGTCGAAGACGATGTCGTACGTTCCGGGACCGGGGAGAGCGACGCCGGCAACGAGGCGATGGCGTCCATAGCTCGCGCGGTAGGGATTCTGGTCGAACGGCAGCGCCGTGTAGCCGGCGAGGCGGTTCTCGTCACCCGCCCGGACCACGCGCGGCTCGACCCGGACACCGGGATCGCGCCCGGTGATCGCGACGCCGAAGTTCGCGATCCTGCGGCGAATCTGCACGCGATACACGACCTCGCGACCGGTAAGGCTGACGGGAAACGCCGCATGGCTCGGCAGAACGTCGGGATAGCGGTACGACGAGACGCGCGCGGCGCCCCGTGACGTGTTGCCCGCGTAGTTCCCTGTTCTTCCGAGGGAAGTGTGCCGGTCGAGCCGGAGCTTCGGCCGCTCGACCCGGAACCAGAACGCGATCCTGCGGCGGATGCCGCTGCGCGTCAGGACGACGAAACCCGTGACGTCTCCCTCGCGCGCGCCGCGGGGCACGTTCACGCGCACCGGCAGGACACCGGGGACCGCTACGTCTGCTGGAGCCGAGATGGGCGCGGTGGAACTGCTGAAGTCGACACTCCAGGTACCAGCACCGCCGCCTGCATCGGAGAGTGTCAGGGTGCGCGTGGCGCGAGCGCCGGGCTTCAACAGCCCGAAGGTCAGACCGGTCGGACGCGAGAAGACGAGCGGCACGTCGGCCTTGACGAGGTCGATCCGCCCGCCGCCTTCACGAAGTGGGCTCACCTCGGACGTGCTGCCGTGCACCGGGTCGCCCGTCAGGGCGAGCGCCGACTTGGCCTCCTGGGGCGACCAGGTCGGGTGACGCTGACGGAGCACGGCCGCTGCACCCGCGACGTGCGGCGCCGACATGCTCGTTCCGCTGAGCTCGACGTAACTACCGCCCGGCGCGGCGGAGACAACGTCCTCGCCCGGCGCGGTGATGTCCGGCTTGAAGGTCAGCGAATAGGGCGTCGGGCCTGCGGACGAGAAACCCGCGATGAAGTCCACGTCCGGGCTGCCGTGCCCGCCGCTCGATGCGGCGACCGAGATCACCTTGGCCGCGTTCCCCGGTGATGTGATCGTGCCGTAGCCGTATTGCTCGAAGTCGTTGCCGGCGGAGACCGCGGCGACGACGCCGGCGTCTACCGCGGCATTGAGTGCATTGACGACGGCGTCGCGGCGCGGATCGATCTCCGTTTCTCCGAGCGAGAGGTTGATCACGTCCATGCCGTCGCGAACAGCCGCTTCGATCGCCGCAGCGAGCTCGGGGGAGTTGCCGTTCGCGCCGAACTGGCTCGGGATTCCCAGGGCCTTGTAGTTCCCAAGATAGGCGCGAGGTGCGATGCCCGAGAGCCGGACACCGGTTCGTGTCGCCGTGTTGTTGTTACCTGCTGCAATTCCCGCCACGTGCGTGCCATGGTCGGAGAGCTTGGGATCGAACGGGAGCCGGGCGTTGCGATACACCGGCGTTGCCGGCGCGAAGGCACGTGCGACGATCACCTTCGGCGTCGTATAGGCGGCCTGGCCTTTCGGAAAGCCCGTGGGATACGAGTAGCCGGTGGGAGAGAAGAAGGGATGCGTC
>JBBRGF010000286.1:0-3725 GCA_038240975.1 Gemmatimonadales bacterium | reverse complement strand
CGGCGATGCCGGCGCCCAACAGTGCCCCGAACACCATCCCCATGGCAAAGCCGGCCATCCCGCCGCTGCCCTTCTCCCCCACGCCTTCGCCCTCGTCCTCGTCCTCGTTTTCGTCGTCCAAAGTGGACTTGTCGGCTGACATCGTCGGCTCCTCGTTCCGGGTGGCATCGCTCCTGCCCCTGCAACCTACAGATCGCGGGGTAGTCGTCAACCATTGCGACACCACAAACTTTCGACGGTGCCGCTGCAGTCTCATTCACTGTTTTCGCCGGCGGTCCGGCACCTTATAATGAATTTGCCGGGAGCCGCTTGCGGCGGTTCCCTGACAACCCATCACCCTGGATGCCGCCCATGACGAGCGTTGCACTGTCTGTCGACGAGCTCGAACGGTTACAGGCCCGGGTCAATACCCTGGAGCAGGAGCGGAAGCACCTCCTTGCCGTGATCGAGATTCTGCAGGATATCGGCGGATCGCTGCACTTTGCCGACATCGTCCGGTCGGTGACAGTGCGCCTCGGTGAAACGTTCGGGCTCGACCGGTGCTCCATCTTCCTGGCCGAGCGCGGGGGCGAGAGCGTGCGGCTGGTGGCGAGCTATGAAGATCCCGGTATCCGGAACTACGAGGTGGACCTTGAGCGCTATCCCGAGCTCCGCCTGGCGCTTCAGACGGGCCAAACCGTCTTCATCGCCGATGCCGCCACCGACCCCTCGCTCGGTCCGGCGCGATGGGCACTGGCTGCGCGAAAGGTCAAGACCATCACCGTCATCCCAATTTCCTGGAGGGGTGACGCCATCGGGGCCATCTTTCTTCGAACGTTCAGGGACGGGCCCAGCTTCTCGGCCACCGACCTCGAGTTCTGCCAGGTGGTGGCCAATCTCACCGCCAAGGCACTGCGGAATGCGCACCGCTTCGAGCGCATGCGGGAGCGGCGGGGCGACGACGAAGCACTCCGCCGGCGTGAGGGGGAGCAGGCGGCTCTCCTGGGCTTCATCCGCCGCCTGCTCGCCTCTACCACGCCCGCCCCAGCTCTCGACGGCGAGGCGCCGCTCGATCCCGCCGACTCACCGGAAATCGAGCGTCTCGTAGGGGTGGCGCAGGCGGTGCTCAGCCAGGAGTCAGCCTCACGGTGAACCTACCAGCAGCCGACCGAGCGGCCTGGCTGCGGCATCAGATCGAGCGCGCGAATCACGCCTATTACGTACTCGACGCTCCGGACCTCCCGGACGCCGAGTACGACCGGTACTTTCGCGAGCTGCAGGAGTTGGAGCTGAGGCATCCCGACCTGCTGGCGCCCGACAGCCCCACCCAGCGCGTCGGCGCCGTCGTCTCCGGCGCCCTTCCGAAGCACACCCACCGGCGCCCCATGCTGTCCCTCGCCAACGCCTTCTCGCCGGAAGAGCTCGCCGAATGGGAAGCCCGCAACGCGCGCATTCTTCCCGAGGTTCGGAAAGCAGGATACACCACCGAGATCAAGATCGATGGCGCGGCCGTGAGCCTGACCTACGAGGAGGGTCGGCTGACCGTCGGCGCGACTCGCGGAAACGGCGTCATCGGGGAGAATGTCACCGCCAACATCAGGACCATCGCCGACCTGCCACTGGCGCTCAAGGGAAAGGGTTGGCCGCGGATCGTGGAAGTGCGGGGCGAGGTCTACATGCCTTACAGCGGCTTCCAGAAGGTCAACGAGGAGCGCGAGCGCAAGGGAGAGCCGCTTCTGGCGAACCCCCGGAACGCCGCGGCCGGCGGCCTCCGGCAACTCGACCCCGCTCTCACCCGCCGGCGGCGACTCCGTCTTTTTGCGTTTGCCATCGAGCCCATCGAGGGCCAGATCACGGCCAGGACTCACTGGGAGGAGCTCGAGCTGCTCGACGGGTGGGGATTTCAGGTAGAGCCCGGAAGGCAGCGCTTCGCCGATCTTGCGGAGGTACAGGCTCAGATCGCGAGCTACGAGGCCCTGATTCCGAAGCTTCCATTCCAGGCCGACGGCGTGGTGGTCAAGGTCGACCGCCTGGCGCTGCACGGCGAGCTGGGCGTGGTGGGAGGACGGGAGCCTCGCTGGGCCATAGCCAGAAAGTTCGCGCCTGAAGTCGCGATCACCCAAGTGCGCGACATTCTCATCAACGTGGGCCGGACTGGGGCCCTCAACCCCTACGCGACGCTGGAGCCGGTGGAGATCAGCGGGGTAACGGTGAGCAACGCCACTCTCCACAACGAGGAGTTGATCGCGCAGAAGGACATCCGCGTCGGTGACTGGGTCGAGGTCATCAGGGCGGGGGAGGTGATCCCGCAGGTCGTGCGGCCGCTGATCGAGCGGCGGGAGCTCGATGCGCGCGGCAGGCCAAAGCTGCCGAAGTTCTCCATGCCCGACGAATGTCCCTCGTGCGGCACTCCGGTGGAGCATCCCGCGGGCGAGGCAATGCGATACTGTCCTAACGCGAGCTGCCCTGGGCGAATCCTGGAAGGAATCGTCCACTTCGCGTCACGTGGCGCCATGGACATCCGGGGGCTCGGCTACGAGCGCGTCCGCCAGCTGCTCGACGCGAAGCTCATCGAAAACGTGGCCGACCTCTACGGGCTGACCGTGAAGCAACTGGTCGAGCTCGACCGCTTCGGCGAGCAATCGGCCACGCAGCTCGTGACCGCCATCGCCGCATCCAAGGAGCAGCCACTCTCGGTGCTGCTCTTCGGTCTGGGCATTCGGCACGTGGGCAAAACCGTGGCGACCCTCCTCGCCCGGCGCTTCGGCACGATGGCCGCCGTCGCCTCGGCGTCCACCGAGATGATCAGCTCGGTGCCCGGAGTCGGATCGGCGATCGCCGAGGCGGTGTCCGCATTCTTCGCGGAAACGCGCAACCAGAAGCTTATCGCGCGCCTCGGACGCTTCGGCCTCAATTTCGTCGAGCCGAGTGCGGGGTCGGCCGACGGGCCGCTGGCGGGGAAAACGTACGTGCTCACCGGTACCCTTCCCACCCTCTCGCGCACGGAGGCGTCCGCGCTGGTAGAGAAGGCCGGCGGTCGCGTGGGGGGGAGCGTGAGCAAGAAGACCGACGCGGTGGTCGCCGGATCAGAGGCCGGTGGCAAGCTGGAGAAGGCCAAGTCGCTGGGCGTGGAGGTAATCGATGAGGACGAGCTCTTGCGTCGCGTCAGACCAACGGCCTAGAATGCAGCGTCTCCAACCCCATCCTCCATGACCTCTCAGCCGTCCAAGCCGCTCCACCCCGGACTTCGCATCGGCCGCCGGGTGCTGCATCAGCTTCGCGCCTCCCTCGAGCGGGATACCGGCCTCCAGGCAGCGTCCTACCTGCAGGAGGCGGGGTTCGCGGGCGGCGAGGAGTTGTACGCGGAATTCGCCGACTGGCTCCTGAGCACCCGTGGCGTGGAGCACCCCCCGGAGCTCGACGTGGAGTTTCTGAGCGAGGCCCTCTCGCAGTTTTTTGCGGAACAGGGATGGGGCGCCCTCAGCGCGTCGCCGGTCGGGCCGTCGGTGATGGCGCTCGACTCGTCCGAGTGGGCGGAAGCGGCGGAGGAGGGCCGGGGCGAGTTCCCCTCCTGCCACCTGACGTGCGGACTCCTGGCCGATTTCTTCGGCCGCCTGTCGGAGCAGGTGGTTGCGGTCATGGAGGTCGAGTGCCGCTCGCGCGGCGACGGCCGCTGCCGATTCCTCGCGGGCGCGCCGGAAACGTTGAGCACGGTGTATGACCGGATGGCGCAGGGCGCCGCCTAC
>JBBRGF010000285.1:0-3734 GCA_038240975.1 Gemmatimonadales bacterium | reverse complement strand
GTCCGCGCATGAGCGTCGGGCCGCCCCGGCCGCGGATCGAGTGCGCCGCCGAGCGCCACGTGCCCGCCATCGCCGCCATCTACGCGCATGCGGCGGTCACTTCGGCCGCGACGTTCGACATCGAGGGCAAGCCGGAGTCGTGGTGGCTCGAGGCAATCGCCGACGCGGGCCGGTGCGCGGGCCACATGACGCTCGTCGCGCTGGGCCCGTCGGACGACGACGTGCTCGGCTATGCGAAGGCTGGCACGCACAAGGACCGCCCGGCGTATGACACCACGTGCGAGACGTCCGTCTACATCGCCGAGAGCGGCCGCGGTGCAGGGGTCGGCGGAGCGCTCTACGACGCGCTGCTCGCGCGGCTCGAGGAATCGCCGCTGCGCTTGGCCGTGGCGGGGGTGGCCGAGCCGAACGAGGCGTCAACGCGGCTGCACATGAGCCGCGGGTACACGCGCGTGGGCACGTTCACCGGAGTGGGCACGAAGTTCGGGCGTTCGTGGGACGTGACCTGGTACCAGCGTTCGCTCATCTAGGGAAAGCCCCGCTGGCGGCACCCAGCCCGGGTTGCTACTCGGGAAATACCTCAATCTCCAGATGGGTCGCCCACGTGTCCGAAATCTCGTCGAGCTGCCCGTTGATGCTCGCCATGGCGATGATCAAGTCATCGTCGCTGAGGTCGTAGCGGCGCCCATCTTCGACGCGCTCACCGCTCAAACCGATAACGCTTTCGAGCTGATCGAGGATCCGAGTCGCCTCGGTTCCTTTGGTGAGCTTGCGGATCACGACCGTCGTTGACATGCCACCGAGCGTAGGGGCTCGGCCGGCGGAGGCTCATCACGCCGGCCGAGCACCTTGTTGTGCCCCTGCGCCCAAGTGTCCAACCGTCCGGCTTCATTGCACGTCAGAAAACTTCGTTCGGTCCGAGGAAACCACCGCCACCTTCGGGGTGTACGCGTGTTCTTTTAAGCCAGGGCGGCCGCGGCCTCAGGAGGCTCATGCGCGGCCGCCCTCTTCCTTCTACGGCTGGAACACCTCGCCTCGGGGCGTCCTCACTCCTGGTTGTTCCAGTCGAAGTCGTAGAGGATCCAGTTGCTGTCCTCGAAAGTGAGGTGGATCCCCTCGGCCTCGACGTCGAACGACCCCTGCCCGCAGTCGCCGCGTTTCCAGATGAACCCCTCGTCGAGGTCGATCGCCACGAGGTGCTCCTCGCCGGTTACCGGATTCTTGAGGGTGGTCCCCTGCGCTTCGCCGACGCCCGGCACGCGGAACCCGCTGTGCATTCCGTTGTGGTCGAGCTCGACGTCAGCCCGGACCACGCCGGCCACTTCGTAGGTAGTGCCGAGAATCGACCATGGAAGGCCGCCCAGCTGCCCGGTGTAGATCTGTGCGAGGCCGTTGAGCTGTTCATCGGTGACGGCGGGAGGGACGACGAAGACGACCTTCCCTCCGCCGTCGTGGATCGCTTTCGGCCAGTCGATGATGGCCAGGACCGTGAGGCCGGAAAGATCGACGTCGCCGCACCGGCCTTCGTCGATCCGGTTGGCGACCGCGGCCTTGCAGCTCCCGTCCGCTGAGGTCGGAAACCCCGAGAAGTTGCACGTGCAGCCCGGCTGGCAGTTGCAGAACTCATACCCCGTGCCCTTGAGCTGCCAGGCGGTCGTTGTCTCGGTGGCTGACATGGACTCCTCCTTAGGTCAGGTGGACGAGCATCGATGGATCGGCCAGCAGCAGCGAGCCGAGCACCGCGAGCGCGAGCGCGCCGGCGAGCGCGACCGACTCGCCCCGCGGCGCCTGCTTCTCGAGGACGATGAGCGCGGTGAAGAGGACCATCCACAACAGGTTCATCGTCCCGAGCGCCACCAGGACGGCGAACAGCGCCCAGCAACACCCCAGACAGAAGGCGCCGTGGGCGGCGCCCATCCGTAGCGCGCCGGCCGGTCGGCCGATGCCTCCTCCGAAGCGGAGGAAGAAGCCCAGTGGGGAGCGGCAATGACGAAGGCAGACGGACTTCAGCGGCGTGACCTGCCACAGGGCCGCGGCGAGCAGCGTCCCCCCGGCCAGGCGGCCGGCCCACGCCTCACCCTCGGCGAGCGGCATCTCGAGCGCGCGCCAAGCGAGATAGGCAGGCAGGGCGACAGCGGTCCACACTGCGAGGTACCCCGCGACGAAGAACGGCACCGGCGCAGCGCGTCCCCTCGCTGCGGCTCGCGCGTACAGCTTCACGACTGGCATCACGGCCGGAAGCATCATCGCCGCCATCATCGCCGCCCAGGCGACGACGAAGGCGCCGAAGGACATCGTGCCCTCCATCCCGCCTCCGGTCATCTGGCCGGCCATATGCGCCGACCACCACCAGCCGGCTACTGCCAGCAGCAGCAGCCCCGCCGGTACTCCGAACCCGACCAACGGGCGGTAGCCGGCGGCACCACGAGAAGCGACCCTCAGCACGCGGCTCATCGCCACCCCCAGATCGACTGCCTGCCAGCATCTCACCATCAACCGGTCGCTGACAAGTCCCCAAAAATCACTCCCACCCCTCCCAGGAGCGAGCCGCTCGTCGCTTCGGGTCACCCGCAGAGCGACGCGACGATCTGTGCCGCCGCCTCATTTGAGGCAGGTGGGCATGGTCGCTTTACTTCCGCGCGCTGACGCTCCCCAGTATCGCTCGGAGCGTTTCGAGGTCATCTGTGCTCAGGGCGCTGAGCGCCGGCGGCGGTGTGCTGAGGATGGCGTCGGCCCGTCTGGCCATTTCCTTGCCCTTGCGCGTCGCCTCGACCACCTTGGCCCGCCGGTCGGTGGGATGCGGCCGCCGGCGCACGAGGGCCAGGGATTCGAGTTCGTCGACTACCACGGTCGCGTTGGGAGGGTCGATCGCCAACGCCGCGGCAAGGTCGCCCATCGACATCGGCTGGCGCGCCAGTCGACGAAGTGCCCGGGCGCGGCCGAAGCTGATACCCAGTGCCTCGGAGACCTCGCGCCGCCTCCCATTGTCGAGCACGAGGTCGCTGATCAGCAGCCATACCTCGTGCGAGGTCGCCGATGCGGCGTCGCGATGTGAAGAATCCTCGGCGGGGGGTGCGTTCATCCCGGCACTAGCCTAGGCAGCGAGCGCTTCTGGATTGAGCGCCGCCGCCGTACGTCGGGCCGACGCGTCGGCCCGACCGGGGGTGGCCATGAAGCCGAGCAGGAGCACGACACCACCGCAGGCAGTGAGCGTCCACCAGCCCGGGGGGCTTGCCGACGACAGGTCTGCATGCACCGATCCGCCCACGCGGGAAGTGACGATCGCCCCGACGAGGGCCACACCGAGCGTCTGGCCGAACTGCCGGGATGTCGTGGCGATCGCCGAGGCGACGCCCGCCTGGGCTCGCGGCATCCCGGACACGGCTGCGTTCGTGATTGGCGCATTGACGAACCCGAAGCCGAGTCCGAAGATCACATACGCCGCGAACAGTCGTGCAAAGGGGGTCGCCGCGTCGATACCCGTGAGCATGGCGCACGCGGTGACCAAGCAGAGGCCGGAGATCACGAGCGGCAGGCGGGGGCCGCGGCGGCCGACCATCCGGCCCGACAGCGGCGACGCCACCACGATCATCACGGCCATGGGCACGGTGGCGAGCCCAGCCTGTAGTGGCGAAAGGCCGCGTGCCTCCTGGAGGTACAGCGTGTTCAGGAAGAGGAAGCCCCCGAACGCGGCGAACGCGGCCACTGAGATGGTGATCGACGACGCGAACGGG
>JBBRGF010000284.1:0-3792 GCA_038240975.1 Gemmatimonadales bacterium | reverse complement strand
CCAGCAACGAATAGAACCAGCCGCGCGTCTGGTCGACTCCCTCGCAGATGAAGTCGGCGGGAAAGTGCGTGGCGAATTCTTTTTCGTGCTCGAATGGATAGTGCCACTGCGCGTACGGCATCGAGCCCGAATCGAACCACGTGTCGATGACCTCGGGTGTCCTGCGCATGACGCCGCCGCACTTGCACGCCCAGGTATACCCGTCGATGTGGGGCTTGTGAGGATCGAAGTCTGGTGGCAGCGGCTTTCCCAGCCGCTCGCCAAGCTCGGCGTAGCTGCCCACCACGTCGACGTGAGATTGGTCGGCCTCGCACACCCAGACCGGCAGCGGCGTGCCCCAATACCGGTCGCGCGACAGCGCCCAGTCCACATTGTTCTCGAGCCACTCGCCGAAGCGCCCCGTGCCCACTTCGGGCGGATGCCAATCCACCTGCCGGTTGAGCTCGAGCATCCGCGCCTTGACGGCCGAGGTACGGACGAACCAGGAATCGCGAGCGTAGTAGATCAGGGGACTCGAGCACCGCCAGCAGTGCGGATACGTGTGCTCGTAAGGCGCCGTCAGGTGCCACCGCCCCTCCTGCTTGAGGCGGGCGATGATGAGATCGTTGGTTTCGCGGGCGGTGACGAGACGCCCCTCGATTTCGGGCCAGGTGGTTCCGGTGAGGGTGCCGTCGGCAGCTACCGGCCGTACAAGGGCGAGGCCGTGCTCTACGCCGGCCTGAAAGTCGTCGGCGCCGAAGGCCGGCGCCATGTGCACCAGTCCCGAGCCATCTTCGGTGGTGACGAAGGAGCCCGGCACCACCAGGCGGGACGCCTTGTCGTCGGGGAGTGCGACCACTTCCAGCGGACGCCGGTATCGGAGGCCGAGAAGCTCGGTGCCCGGAAAGGTCCGCAGCGGCCCCAGCTCGGCAAACGTCGGGGCGCCCTTGGCCGAACTGCTGGGCAGCGAGGCGCGTGCGGTGGCGAGAATGATCCGTCGGTCGGCCACCGGGTACTCGCCGTATTCCATCTCGGGATGCACCGCCACGGCGACGTTCGAAAGCAGCGTCCAAGGCGTCGTGGTCCACACCAGCAGCTGGCGCGAGGCGTCGTCCTCCAGAGGAAACGTGACGTAGACCGAATTGGTGGTCACGTCCTCGTATCCGAGCGCCAGCTCGTGGCTCGAGAGCACTGTACCGCAGCGGGGGCAATAGGGCAGGACCCGGTGCCCGCGATAGAGAAGGTCGCGCTCACGGAGTCGCTTGAGCAGCCACCACACCGTCTCGATGTATTCGTTGCTGCACGTGACGTATGGGTGCTCGTAGTCGAGCCAGTAGCCGATGCGGTCGGACAGGTCCTCCCACGCCGACTGGTACTTGAAGACGCTCGCTCGCGCCCGGGCATTGAACTCCGCCACCCCGAACCGCTCGATGTCCTTTTTCCCGGTGAGCTTGAGCTCCTTCTCCACTTCGATCTCGACGGGAAGGCCGTGCGTGTCCCAACCCGCGATGCGCGTGACCGACTCTCCCTGCATCGCATGGAAGCGGCAGATCAAATCCTTGATCGTTCTCGAAAAGACGTGATGAATGCCCGGACGCCCATTGGCGGTCGGCGGTCCTTCGTAGAAGACGAATGGCTTTCCGCCCCGCCCGGCCTCGAGCGTGAGGCGGAACAGGCCTTCGGCCTTCCATGTGTCGAGCTGGGCCCGCTCGAGCAAGTCGGCGCCGCCACCGGGCCAGGACGGGTAGGCCATCAGGCGAGGCGCTCCACCATCGTCGTGATCAGGCGCGTCAACTGCGGCTCGGCGCGTGCCGCGGTGGCGATGATGCGCTCGATGTCCGCCGGCTCGAGGGCGTCGGGAAGGCATTGGTCGGTGATGATCGAGATGCCGACCGTCCGCATGCCCTGGTGTGCCGCAACGATCACTTCGGGCACGGTGGACATGCCGACCACGTCGGCGCCCATCGTGCGCAGCATTCGATATTCTGCCCGCGTCTCGAGGTTGGGTCCGGCCACCGCCACATAGACGCCCTCGCGAAGCACGATGCCCAGATCGAGCGCCACCGTGCGCGCGAGCGCGCGCAGCTCCGGATCGTACGGCGCCGACATGTCCGGGAAGCGGGCGCCGAGACGGACGTCGTTGGGCCCCACCAGCGGATTGTCGCCGAGCAGATTGATGTGATCGCTCAGGAGAACCAGATCGCCGGGCGCCCAGAGGGGATTCATGCCTCCGCACGCGTTGGAGACGAACAGGGTCCTCGCACCGAGTGCGTGCATGACGCGCACCGGAAACGTGACCTGCCCCAGATCGTAGCCCTCGTAGCGGTGGAACCGCCCCTGCATGGCAACCACCGGACTGCCCCCGAGCCGGCCTACGAGCAGCTTGCCAGCATGCGTTTCGACCGTCGAGAGCGGAAAGCCGGGGATGCTCTCGTACGGCACCTCGGCATCGACGGCGATTTCCCGGGCCAGGCCGCCGAGCCCGGTGCCAAGAATGATCGCGACCTCGGGCTGGAGCGTGCTCCGCCCGCGGACCGTTTCCGCGGCCGTCTGAACCTGGTCGAACAGCGAAGCGCTGACTGTCACGCGACAGCGCGCTCGCCGAACAGCACCGTTCCCAGCCTGATCATTGTCGCCCCTTCTTCGACCGCGACCGTATAGTCGCCCGACATTCCCATCGAGAGCTCGGGCAGCCGATGTCCGGCGCGTTCGGCCTTGTCGCGAAGATCCCGTAACATTCGGAAGGCACGCCGTTGTTCCGCGGCATCGTCAGTCAGCGCGCTCATGGTCATCAACCCGCGCACGTCGAGAGCCTCGATGGCGGCGAGCGAATCGAGCAGTCCGGCCAGTCCTTCGGGGTCCACTCCACCCTTCTGCGGCTCGCCCGAGCAATTCGTCTGCACCAGAATGGCCTGCCTGGCACCCGCCGGGACCCTGCGGCCGAGCTCGGCAGCCAGATCGATCCGGTCGACGGAGTGGATCAGGGCGAACCTTCCCACCGCATGCCGCGCCTTGTTCCGCTGCAGCGTGCCGATCAGATGCCAGGCGAGGGGCACGCCAGCCAGCGCGTCTTGCTTCTCGATGGCTTCCTGTACACGATTTTCGCCGACGTCGCCAAGACCTGCTTCGGCCGCTGCGCGTACCGCCGCCGCAGGATGGGTCTTGGTGACCGCGACGATTCGCACGTCGTGGGCCCATCCCCCGATCGTCTTGTGTCTGGCCACGACGTCGTGAACCTGCGCAAGGCGGCTGGAAAGGGCCGGGAAATCCATAGCCTTTGAATTTACCCGGGTGTAGGCGCTTGTTGCAGGGGAAGAAGTCCGCTGAGGACTCAGCGGGCGACGAGGCTGTCGCCTGACTGGAAAGCCAGCGCTCGGAGCGCGCTCCGAATTCCCGGGTTGGGCGACAGCCGAACCGCGGCGTCGATGGCGCGTTCCATCTTGTCCCTGTCGTTCCGGGCGACGTACGCGTAGACGAGCTGCACCAGGGGCGTGGCAAGGCTGGCGGAGGCGAACGATGCGCTGCTCTCGAACGAGGCTTCATCGCCGTCGAGCAGCCCCGCGTATCTATAGGTGCCCCACGCGAGCCCCTCGGTGGTTCGAACGTCGAGCGGCACTCCCGCAAGCCGCCGCATGTCGAGGCCGGCGGAGGTAGTGTCGGGGCGGGAGGGAAGAACCTCGAATCCCATCCCCCGCTGAACCACGTAGTCGCCCAGACCCCCGTAGCTCTTTCCCGTCGTCGAGGCCCACACGATCGGCCGCCGGCCGATGTTCTGCCGCACGATGCTCATGACGAGAAGGTCGCTGGGGTAGA
>JBBRGF010000283.1:0-3827 GCA_038240975.1 Gemmatimonadales bacterium | reverse complement strand
CCCTCGAGCGGCGCGAGGAGACGGGGCAGGGAATGGGCGCCACGCTGCTCATCGCCGACCAGCGCCGCGGCTACACGCTCACCGACCGCGCGACCTACCTCGCGCTGCGCGAACGGCTCGCGCTGGTGCCGCTGGTGGAGGGGACTCCGTCGCTGCTCAACGTTTACCACGCCTACGTCGTCGATCCGAAGAAGCACCCGGACGTGCGGCTCCGGGAAGCACGCGCGTTCGTCGCGTTTCTGGTCGCGCCCGCCACCCAGCGTCACATCGGCAGATTCGGGCGCGCCCGCTTCGGGCAGTCGCTCTTCTACCCCGACGCGGGGAAGGCGGAAAGCAGCCTCGGCCTCTCCGGGAGCGCGCGTGCGCGATCTGGCGCGGGGGTTCGCTGAGGCCCTGCGCCTCCTCGGCGGTGGCGACCGGGAGCTCTGGTCGGTCGTCCTGCGCACCTTCGCGATCTCGGGAGGGGCCACCCTGTTGGCGATGGTGGCGGGCGTGCCGCTCGGATATGCGCTCGCCCGCGGTCGGTTCCGCGGCCGGACCGTCCTGCTCGCCCTGGTCAACACGGGGATGGGCGTGCCGCCGGTGGTCGTGGGCCTCGTCGTCTGGCTGTTTCTCACCCGGAGCGGACCGCTCGGCGCGCTCGACCTGATCTACACCCGCCGGGCCATGGTGCTCGCACAGTTCCTCATCGCCACCCCGCTCGTCGTCGGCTTCACCGCGGCAGCCGTGCAGGCGCTGCCGCCTCAGCTTCCCGATCTGCTCGCGGCACTCGGCGCGGGCCGCCTCCGCGCGCTGTGGATCCTGAGCCGCGAGGCCAAGCTCGGTCTGCTCGCCGCGGTCATGGCCGGATTCGGCGCCATCGTTTCCGAGGTCGGCGCGTCGATGACGGTCGGCGGCAATCTGCGCGGCAGCACCCGCGTGCTCACCACCGCCATCGTCACCGAGACCAGCCGTGGCAACCTGCCGGTGGCGCTCGCGCTCGGCCTGGTGCTCCTGCTGCTCGCGTTTCTGGTGAATCTGCTGTTGACGCTGCTCCAGCAGCGCCGCACGCGATGATGGACGTGTCGCTCGAGGGCGTCGCCGTCGCGCGCGGCGGGCGCACGGTGCTGGACGTGTCCGCGCTCTCGTTCCTGAGCGGGACCACGACCGCGGTCTTCGGCCCGAACGGCGCGGGCAAGACGACGCTCCTCCGGGTCGTGGCCGGCCTCGACCGGCCGAGCCGGGGAACGGTGCGGATCGGCGGCGCGCGGGTGGGCCACGACCGGGGTGCCCAGCGCACCGCCCTCGCGTTTCAGGAGCAGGTCTTCATCGGCGGAAGCGTGCGGCGCAATCTGGATCTGGCGCTCGACCTGCGTCGTGTGCCGGCCGCCGAACGCGCCGGCCGCATCGCCGCCGTCGCCGTCGCGTGCGGTGTCGCCACGGTGCTCGATCGTCCGGCGCGGCTGCTCTCGGTCGGCGAGGCCCAGCGCGTCAACCTGGCGCGTGCGCTCACCCTCCGCGCTCCGGTGACCCTGCTCGACGAGCCGCTCTCGGGCATCGACCGGATCGCACGCACCCACCTGCTCGACGACCTGCCCCGGCTGCTCGCCACCTTCGCCGCCACCACCATCCTCGTCACCCACGACCGGGAGGAAGCGTTCCGGCTCGCCGACCACCTGGTCATCCTCGTCGATGGCGTGGTCCGCGCCGCCGGAACTAAGACCGCGGTCTTCCGCGCCCCCGCCGACCGCACCGTAGCCGAGCTGCTCGGCTACACCGTGCTTCCATGGGAGGCGGGATTCCTCGCCGTCCCGCCGGGTGCGCTTCGCCTCGGTGATGGCAGCCCGGCCTTCACCCTCCACGTCGAGCGGGTAATCGACATGGGCGACCACCCGCATCTGGTGGGCCGGGTGGGAGACGTGCGGGTGGACCTGCGCCTCGCCGGGGGAGAGCCGTTGCCCTCTCCCGGCGAGACGCGCCGGGTCAGCGCCCGGTCCTGTGTGGTGCTGCGTTGAGCTGCCGGTTACTGTTCAGCGCGTTCGGGGTGTGGCGCAGTCCGGTAGCGCGCCTGCTTTGGGAGCAGGAGGTCCCGGGTTCGAATCCCGGCGCCCCGATATAGTCGGGTCACGAAGCTGCCAGCACGTCCATGGCCTATCGGTTGCTGGTCGACAGGCGGCTCGAGAACCGGTGGTGGCCTGGCCCATTTCATCGCGGCGGTCACGACCGAGCACGTTCCTCCTCCTCTACTCACACGATTGGCCCTGGCTGCGCTCTTCGTCCTCCCTAGCTGCAAAGAAGGTGGTACCGCTCCCGAGAACATCTCTCCCCATGCGGATTTTTCCGCCCGCTGTGCCGCGCTTCGGTGCGACTTCCAGGATGCCAGCACCGACATCGACGGCTCCATCGCGTCTCGCGAGTGGGATTATGGAGACGGAACCCATGGCACCGACCAGCAGCCGTTTCACGTTTACCCGGCCGAGGGCGCCTACTCTGTCCATTTGACAGTGGTGACCAGCGACGGGTGCTACGAGGCGGCTGGGACGGAGCTGCAATTGGATGGTCCATTTGCGGCGGGCACGGAGATCTCAGCCAAGGTCGTGGCCCCGCTGCTCTCCAACCCGCTCCAGTTACGGGTCGAGGGCGCGTACCCGGAATGGACGTTCCTGTTCGAGGACGGGGCGGATCAGGACTTCAATGACCTCGTGTTGACTCTGACCGCACTGCCCACGGGTGGACGAGGGCAGCAGACGAGTTAGCTCAACTGCGCGCGTTGCACTACCCAACCTCTTTCATCTGTCGGGCACCAGAAGCCCACGAATCGGCTAAGTTATGGGGACGCAAGAGCGGCGCCCGTAGCTCAGTTGGATAGAGCAACAGCCTTCTAAGCTGTGGGTCGGTGGTTCGATTCCACCCGGGCGCACTCCCTCACTTCCGCTGTTCGTCACTTCCGCTGCTCGTCGCCCGGCTCCGTCTCGGCCGCCTGCTCCTTCTGCTCGTCGTAGAACTCCTCGGCCGCCCGCCGACGCGGCGCCTGGCCGCTCTCGCGGATGACGTCCTCCTGCTTTTCCTCCGTCATGCCCGTCACGTCGTCGTTCTTGAGCGCCGGAACGCCCTCGCCTGATTTGCGTGCCATGTCCGCTCTCCCGGCTAGAGGTGGGTGAATCCGCTGACCTCCGAAATACTCACCCCGCGCGGGCGGCCGGACGTGACCGTGGACACCAAGTGCCTGGCGACGGATATTCCCCCCATGGACCCCACCGCCGACTATCCAGACGAACCCTCCGAGAAGTCTCGCGGTGTCGCGCTCGCGCTCGCGACCGTGCTCGGTCCGTTCGGTGGACACCGGTTCTACGTGAACAAGGTCGGCACGGGCATCCTTATGATCGCGACGGTCGGCGGACTCGGGCTCTGGTGGCTGTACGACCTCATCCTGGTGGCCAGCGGCTCCTTCCGCGACGCGGAGGGCCGGCTGGTGCGACGGTGGGATCCCGAGGAAGCCGGACTCGGTGCCGTCGTACCGGCGGAAGTGCTCGACGAGCTCGATTCGCTGCGTCACCAGGTGTCCGACCTCGCCGAGCGGATGGATTTCGCCGAGCGGCTCCTTGCCGCACCGCGCCCCGAGCCCGATTCCGCCCGACCCCCCGTTCGGTCCTGACGCCATGACGTTTCCGTCGATCGTCGGCCGGATCCTTCCCCGGCGCGGCGAACTGCGGTCCATGCTCCGCCTGGCCATTCCCGTGGTCACCGTTCAGGTCGGGATGATGCTGATGGGCGTGGTCGACACCGTCATGGTCGGCCACCTCTCCGCTGGGTCGTCCGGCGGCTCGTCCGTCGGGCTCGCCGCCGTC
>JBBRGF010000282.1:0-3843 GCA_038240975.1 Gemmatimonadales bacterium | reverse complement strand
GCCAGGGTGGCCGCCGCGACGACGGTGAAGCCGGAATCGGTGCGCAGCCGCCGGGCGGCGTAGCGCAGGTCGGCGAGCATGGTCTCGACTCCCGTTTCCCAGCCGAAGCCGCGCACCTGCTCCGTGACGTTCGTGACGCCGCCCATCTCGATCCGGGCTGCACGAAGCGCCTCGTCCGGCGAGAGGCCGTGCGACACGTGAGCCGCGGTGGTCTGCTCGAGGTAGTGCTGCACTTCGTCGGCTAGATCATCGTCGGCTGCCGAACGATGGGTCAAGGCGCGAAATCCGGACCTCAACTGCCGCCAGAGGGACATACCCTCAACCCTCCGCCTTGAGGAGCCGGGCGACCGCGGCGATCCGCCGAGTCCAATCGTTCGTTTCGACGTCGAGCTGATTGCGGCCGGCGCGGGTAAGCGAATAGAATCGTGCGCGACGCGAATTTTCCGTCCGGCGCCACTCGGCGTCCAGCCATCCGGCGCGTTCGAGACGCTGGAGCGCCGTGAGCAGGGAGCCGGGATTGACCTTGAAGACCCCGCGCGAGATCTGCTCGATCCGCCGGGCGATGCCGTAGCCATGCATGGGCTCGAGGCTCAGCGTCTTGAGAATCAGGAGATCCAGCGTGCCCTGAATGACATCGGTGGTGGGTTCGTTCATGGGGCGCATTCCATTGGGGTGGAATGCACGGTACGTTGCGTCATCTTGATTGTCAAGATGTGAGCGTCAGGGCGTGTCGAGAGACGCTTAAGGCTAGTAGCCGAGCCTGCGCGTCTTCCAGGGGCGTCCTCAGCGGAGGACTATCCGTCGCGGGCCCCGGCATCGCCGGATATGTCGATCTCGCCCACCTTCATCCGACGCTCTGGTAGAGCCAGGCCTGACCGGACACCACGGTCCGGAGGCGGGGCTCCCAATCTGACTATGAGGAGACGTCCAATGCGTTTCATGATCCTGGTGAAAGCCGACAAGGACTCCGAGGCGGGCGTGCTTCCGAACAAGGAGATGCTCGAGTCCATGGGCAAATTCAATGAGGAGCTGACCAAGGCGGGCGTGATGCTCGCCGGGGAAGGTCTGCAGGCGTCGTCGAAGGGCGCGCGTGTCAGGTTCGAGGGAAAGAAGCGGACCGTGATCGACGGGCCGTTTGCCGAATCGAAGGAGCTGGTTGCCGGGTTCTGGCTCTGGCAGGTGAGGTCGAAGGATGAGGCGATCGAATGGGCCAAGCGAATCCCATTCGAGGGATCCGAGGTGGAGATCCGGCAGGTGTTCGAGACGGAAGACTTCGGCGCCTCGATGACGCCCGAGATGAAGGAGCAGGAAGAGCGGATCCGTGCGAAGACCGCGAAGCCGTCGAAGTAGTCCTAGGCTTGCAGCGAGGGCGCCGGCGCCGGTGGGTGCCGGCTCACTCGCCACCACTCCATCGCCATCTCTTCGGTCCACGGCTCGACGTGTATCTCGGCGAGCGACCGCGCGAGCTCCGCGGCGCTTTGCGGCCGTTCCTCCGGCTCCTTCGCGAGGCAGCTCAGGATCAACTGATCGAGGGCCCTCGGTAGATGCGGCGCACCGCGCTCCGAGGGAGCCACCGGCTTCGCGCTCAGATGCTTGGCAAGCATCTGAAAGGCGTTGTCTGCCTCGAAGACCAGTTGTCCGGTAAGGAGGTAGTAGGCGACGCAGCCGAGCGCGTAGATGTCGGCGCGCCGGTCGACGGAATCGCCCCGCGTCGTCTCGGGCGCCATGTATGCGGGCGTTCCCGGCGTGAGCCCGGCTGCCGTCGCCAGCGAGTCCTCGTCCGATGTTCCCGCTACCGACTTGACGAGGCCGAAGTCGAGCACCTTGACGAAGTCGTAGCGGAGCCCCACTCGTCCCACATGAATGTTCGCGGGCTTGATGTCGCGGTGCACCAGGCCCCGAAGGTGGGCCTCCTCCAGTGACTCGCACACCTGCCGCAGGATGTGGATCACCCGACCTGGTAGAACCGGGCCATGCTCGCGCACCAGCGTCTCGAGCGTCATTCCGTCGAGCAGCTCCATCACGAAATAGAGGGTCTGGTCTTCCGTGACCCCGAAGTCGTACAACTCGACCGTGTGCGGCGACCGCAGGGTGGTCGCTGCCTCGGCTTCGCGCCGGAAGCGCTTGATTGCGAGCTGCACCGAATCGCCGTTGTCCGCGACGATAGTGCCCGACCGTATCAGCTTGATCGCCGCCGGGCGGGCCAGCATGCGATGCGTCGCCTGATAGACCTCCCCCATGCCGCCCTGACCCAGCAACTCACCCAGGCGGTAGCTGCCCATTTCCCGTTCCTTGGCGACCTGCTGCCCCAGCCGAGTGACGACGTGAGAGATCACCACGGCCACGCCGGCCAGCAGATAGTTGGGGTAGTGCATGAGAAAGGCGCTGCTAAGCGACTCGAATTGGTAGTGTCCCATCGCTCGGGCCAGGATCATGCCGAGCGGATCCATCAATGCCGCCAACGTCGCCGCGATGAACATCTTTCGCGGTGGCGCCGGAACGATGCCCGCGAACATGAGCGTCACCGGCCCGATCCAGGAGATCATCGGATTCACGCCCTGGATGTCCAGCGAAACCGGCCCCAGATGCATGATGACGCCCAGATCGATTGCCATCACCACCAGGTAGGTGAGGCCGAGGTCCATGACGAAGACGGGATCTCGATCGCGCCTGCGGAGATAGAAGAATAGGGCGAGAGATGTCACGATGCTGATCGCGGCGATGACGTCGGTGAACCGGAACTGCGCCCAGGCCGGATCCGGCGGAGTCTGCATGAAGCCCGCGAGGTGTCCCAACGCAGGTCCAAGGGTCCACAGCACGGCGCCAAGCAGCGCCACGATCCCAAGGCGTCGCGAAGCCTGCCGAAGAAGGTCGTCGGGCATGTTGCGCACATGCCCGGAGGTCGTCCTCAGTTCCTGGGGGGTTGTTCTCGCGAAGGGGCCGATCAGTCTCGGTCTGGCCATGATCCGTGGGAATCTGGAGGGGGGATACCCGTTACGCCACCGAGCGTGGCGGCGCTAGGCGATTCGACAGCAAGAATCGGAGTGTCGGGAGCGCGTGGGGGCGCTACTCTTGTCTGCGTGAGAAGGACGATGAGGGCAGATGCCGATTACCGGAGAAAGAAGCCACCGCATGAACGCAATTGCCGCTGCGAAGCGCACAGATGAAGAGCAGATGGAAGCCCGCGTCGGCGCAATCGACTGGGCCATGGTGTCATCCCACCTCGATGGCCACGGCTGGGCCACCATGCACAACGTACTGAGCGCCACGGAATGCCGTGCCATTGCCGATATGTACGACGACGACCGCCGGTTTCGAAGCCACGTGGTCATGGCACGTCACGGGTTCGGCCGGGGCGAGTACAAATACTTCACCTACCCGCTGCCGGGCCTCATCGCCCACCTCCGCACCGCGCTGTATTCACGCCTCGCGCCGGTCGCCAACCGTTGGAACGAGTCTATGGGTGTCGACGTGCGCTTTCCCCATGAGCACGCCCAATTCCTCCGTATCTGTCACGAAGCCGGGCAGGCCCGGCCGACACCGTTGCTCCTGCGATACGGTCCGGGCGACTTCAACGCCCTTCACCAGGATGTGTATGGCGAGCACGTCTTTCCGCTCCAGGTGGCGTTCCTGCTGTCAGAGCCGGACGAGGAGTTCACCGGCGGCGAGTTTGTGCTCACCGAGCAGCGGCCGCGCATGCAGTCGCGCGCCGCGGTCGTGCCGCTCCGCCGGGGTGATGGCGTCGTCTTCGCCGTCCGCAATCGCCCGGTACAAGGAGCCCGCGGCACCTACCGCGTCAACCTCCGGCACGGCGTGAGCGAGATTCGGTCCGGGCGGCGTCAC
>JBBRGF010000281.1:0-3852 GCA_038240975.1 Gemmatimonadales bacterium | reverse complement strand
GCGCCGGTACGCTGACCAGTGAATCGGGCAGCGGCTCGGTGCGGCTCGACGCGAGCGACGGCTCCAATATCGTCATCCGCATTGGCGCGGCGGTTGGACTCGGCGGCTGATGCGTGGTCAGAGTCTGGGAGAGCCCACGATGCGACAACTGGCCATCTCCCACCGGCCTCCGTTCCGGGTAAATTCGGCCCGGAAGACGGGCTGACTACTGAGGTGGCCGCCGAACGCATCCTCCCATTTCAGCGGAACACTGAAATCCATCAGTGCCGCATCGACGCCGATCTGGCGATTGCCGTCGACGCGCTGGCCTACGTTCGCCGACCACTCTCGGGTTTGAAGAAGGCGTCTGAGCTTCTTGAGCGTGTTCCGGTCCGACGGTGTGACGGGATGGTACAACTCGGTCAGACCGGCCACGTTCTTGGACTGCAGCGCGGCGTAACACCGTTCCGCGCCCGCGAGGATCTGGGCCTCCGCCGCCTGGCGGTCGAGGAGCGGATCGGCGGCCTCGATCGTTTGGGGTGCGGACTCGATCACCGGTGACATGACTGAGGTGGTATCCACCAGCGCCGCCTCCCGGTCGATACTTCCGCCTCCACTCTCGAGGTCGCCTGCAGCTACGGAAACCGACGCCGATGAAGATTGCTCGCTCCGTGGGAGCGAATCACCGCCAGGGCTGGAGCGGGGCGGACGGGACCGGGTGGCGCCGGTGGCCCGCTTGGGGGCGACCTGCGGCGGGGGCGCGGCGGTGGTGGCCGCTCCCGTCTGGATGCCGCTATCCTCATCCTGGATCGCCTCCGAAACCGCAGGGGCGGTTTCAGCGGGGGTCTGCGGCGGTCGCGCGCGCCCGTAGAACCAGAGGGCTACCGCGACCAGCGGAGCTCCAAGCGCGGCGCCCAGGATTTTCTCCCGCCGGTGCCGGCGCGCCTTCCGGACCTTGACGCGACGAGGTTCCGACACCGGGTCGGGTTCAACGGGAGCGGCCGGAGCGCCGACGCTGACCCTGAGGGATTCGCTCACCCCCTCGCAGCTCGCGGTGAGCACCGCCGAACCTGACTGCACCGTTTGCACCCTGCCTTCCGCCGTCGCCACCACAACTCGCGTGTCGCTGCTGCTCCACCGCACTCTGCGGCCGGACAATGGGCTGCCCCAGCGATCGACCGGCGTGGCGACTACATCGAACGACTTTCCGGCAGGTACGGTCGCCGGCTGGTCCGCGACGTGAATCGCCGCCACCCGCGCGGGCAGGATCGGGATCACGACGCTTGCGCTGGCCTCGTCCAATGCCGCCGTGATTCGCGTGAATCCCGGCGCGAGGGCGACGAGCTCCCCGTTGGCCGTTATGGTCGCCGCCGCGGAGTCGTCGGACATCCACTCGACGGAGCGTGCGATCGGTTCACCACGCTTGTCCAGCACGACGGCCTCGAGCCGGATCTCGTCGCCCGCCCCGACGGAGACCTCCAGCGGTGCGATCGCGATCTCATCGGCTCTGGGTGATGCAACCTCGACGCGGAGCACGGCCTGCACCTCTCTACACGTGGCGGTGAGCAGCATGGAGCCGGCTCCGACGGCGACCGCTTCCCCGCCGCCACTGGCGAACCGAAGCACCTCAGGCGCATCCCCCATCCATGTCACCGCGTTGGACGGAAGGCAGATGCCGTTGCGGCCGCGCACCGTGGCGACCAGCACGAAACTGTCTCCCACCTCCAGACCTGCGGGCGGCGGCAGAATGGAAATGTCACTGACGGTCAGGTCGCCTAGTCCGTCCGCGGCGGAGGGCCGATCCGCGTCAGGGACCGGCGTGGCCGCCGCTGGGCTCTCCGGGAGGGGGTCAGGTCCCATCACCGCAATGAGGCGACTCAGCTCCGAGCGAAGGGGGTCATCCTCTGCGAGGGGCTTCGCGCCCAAGGCCGAGATTGCATCGGCCATGCGGGGCCATCGATCCGCGGGATCTTTCGCCAGCATGCGGAGGATGGCCGCTTCGAGATCGGGCGGGCAGACGGCGGTGAGATCGCGAATGGGGATGGGCGGCCGCTCCACATGAGCCTGCATCACGGTCAGAGTCGACCCACCGAATGGCGGAGCTCCCGTGAGCATCTCGTACGCGACGGCGCCCAGCGAATACTGGTCCGAGGCTCCCGAGACCTCGGTGCCGCGGCATTGCTCGGGACTCATGTACGCGGGGGTGCCGACCAGGGCGCCGGTCAGCGTCTGAGACGGCGTCTTGGCCGCCTTGGCGATTCCGAAGTCGGTGACAACGGCATTGCCGTCACCGTCGATGAGGATGTTGGCCGGCTTGATGTCCCGATGGATCACCCGCGACCGGTGAGCATAGGTGAGGGCCGAACCTACCTGGGAGAGAATCGATAGCACCGCGGGAATCGGCAACCTTCCACCCAGCTGAATGACCTGCTCCAGCGAGCGCCCCTGCACGTACTGCATGACGAAGAAGTGCAATCCCTCCGCCTGACGTACCGAATACAACGAGACGATGTTGGGATGGTGCAGATGCGCGATGGTGATTGCCTCGTGACGGAACCGATCGATCATTCCGTCATCGAGCAGCAGGCCGGGAGACATCACCTTGATCGCGACCTTGCGGGCAAGCGAAGTCTCGTGCGCCAGAAAGACGATCGCCATTCCTCCGCGACCGAGCTCTCGGCCGATCTCGAATTCCCCGAACGTCGCGCGCCGAAGCCGCCGGACCATGTCGAGCCAGGGGGCCTGGGCATCGGTAGGGTGGAAGGACAGTGCTTCGTCGGAGGGGACAGGCTCGGCCGGAGCGCCGCATGCGGGGCAGGCAAGATCACTGGGGAGAAGCGGCTCGCCGCAGGTGACGCACGAGTAGACCTCGGCTCCGCATTGGTCGCAGAACCGATCGCTGCGTCCCAGGGAGCCGCCGCAGTGCGCGCAATTGATTGTCGCGGTCATCGGGCCGCCGGGAAGAATACGGGTGTCCTACTCCCCAATATTGAACGACGACGGGCGGGGGGGCAACCCGCTTGAGACCGGCTTGACGCCAAAGAGTAGAATGGCAGGCACAGAAATGGTCTCACCTGCAGCCCGAGGCGTCAGCTATGCCGGAATCTCCATCTAAGGTCAAAGTTGGCAATGGTTTACCCGATGTGCCGAGACGCAGGGCGTTTCTGGACGCCTGCTTCTCGACCCTTCTATGCCCAACCGAGCCGGAGCCAGCCGCCCCCGAGCCAAGCACGCCTCGAAAGGAGCCTTTCGTGGAGTAGCTGGCGCCGGAATCGGGTGGGCTCCGACTCCCTATTCGACCGTCACCGACTTCGCGAGGTTCCTGGGCTGATCCACGTTGCAGCCGCGTGCCACGGCCACGTAGTACGACAGGAGCTGGAGTGGAATACTGGTGAGAATCGGCGTCAGCATGTCCAGCGTGTCGGGAATGACGAACGTGGCGTCGGCCAGCCGCTCGATTTCGGTGTCGCCCGAGTTGATGAGCGCGATGACCTTGCCGCCCCGCGCTTTCACTTCCTCGATGTTCGACACGATCTTCGAGTGCACCGCATCCCTCGGCGCGATGAACACCACCGGCATGTTTTCGTCGATGAGCGCGATAGGCCCGTGTTTCATTTCTGCCGCCGGATACCCTTCGGCGTGGATGTAGGAGATTTCCTTGAGCTTGAGCGCGCCCTCGAGCGCGACCGGGAAGTTCACGCCGCGCCCGAGGTACAGGGCGTTGTTGGTGCTGCTGAGGAACCGTTCGGCGAGCTGCTCGATTTCGCCGGCCCGCTCGAGGATCTGCGTGATCTGGTCGGGGAGCTGGCGGAGCGCATGGATGAACTGGCGCCCCTGAAGGATGCTGAGGTTCCGGAGCCGGGCAATGCGGAG
>JBBRGF010000280.1:0-3907 GCA_038240975.1 Gemmatimonadales bacterium | reverse complement strand
GGACATCGCCGCGCTCCACCCGGGCGCTGAAGTCGCGAAGCAGCGTTCGGCCGGCCACCGAAAGGCCTACGGCGTCGGTGACGGCCACCTGGTCTCCGCCGCGCTCGTCGGCCGTCAGGCGCAACGCCATGGCGCCTTCCGCGCCCGGAGGCGGACTCAAGCGGCCGACGCGCTCCAGACGGCGGCGCCGGCCCTTGGCCTGGGCGCTGTTCTGGCCGGCGATGTTCCTCCGGATGTAATCCTCCTCCGATGCGATCGTACGCGCCTGCTTGGCAAACACGCGCTGCTGCGACATCCGCCGCTCCGCCCGCTGCCGGATGAAGCTCTCGTAGTCGCCGGCGTAGGAGACACCCGTGCCGGCTTCGAGGTGGAAGACGTGGTCGACCACCGCCTGGAGAAAGGCGCGGTCGTGGCTGATCACGAGAACCGTTTCGTCGAGCCGGCGGAGGTACTCCTCCAGCCAGCGCGTCGTCTCGATGTCGAGATGGTTGGTGGGCTCGTCGAGCAGGAGGACGTCGGCCGGCTCTACGAGCTGCTGTGCGAGGCCGAGCCGGCCTCGTTCGCCCCCGCTGAGCGAGGAGAGGGGCCGGCTCCGGGCAGCGTCGGGGTCGAAACCGAGGCCGTCGAGCACGGCGTCGATCCGGGCAGCGAGTGTGTAGCCGCCCTCCCGGTCGAAGCGTTCGAGATCGCGGTCGTATCGCGCGAGCATCTGCGGAGAACACCGCTCTCCCGCCTCCGCCATGGCGGTGGCCTGCTCGGCCAGCGATCGCTCGAGCGCCGTAAGCTCGGCAAAGGCGCCTGCCGCGGCTTCCCACACGGTGGCCGCCCCGGCAAACTCCCGATGCTGCTCCATGACCGACCAGCGAAGGTTTGACGCACGCGCGATGGTGCCCGATGTCGGCTCGGCATCGCCTGTGATGAGCCGCAGCAGCGTCGTTTTGCCCGAGCCGTTCCTGCCGATGATCCCCCACCGCTGTCCGCGGGTGACGGTGAGCGTGAGGCCGGTGAAGAGGGATGTGGCCCCGAATTCGACGCCGACGCCCGAGAGGGAGAGGAGCGTCATCCGACGGTCCACTCCCGCCACTCGGCCTCGCCGTCTCCCACGGTGAGCCGTTGCTGGCATCGGACCAGCGGCATGCGCAGCAGCATCGGTTCGAGCACGAGCCGCTCGACCCATCGCTCTTCGCTCAGGCGCGCGGCGCCGAGACCGAGCTCGGCAAAGCGGCGGGAGGCGCGGTCGATCATCGACTCCGCGCCGAAGCGCTGCACGAACCGCCGCAGCTCGCCCGGCGAGGCCGGCCGCTCCTGCAGGTCGACGAAGTGGGTCTTGATGCGGCGCTCGGCGAAAAACCGGAGCGCCTTACGGGTATCGGCGCTCTTCCGAACGCCAAAGATCTGGACTTCCATCGTTCAGACGCGGCCGCGTTCCAGGAGATCGGCGATGGCGTCGCCGATGGCCGGCGCGGCCTGGCCCTGACCGTACGCATCGGGCTTCCAGGGTGAGGCCTCGGCCTTTGCACGCTGGTCTGCCACCGTTCCGGTCAGACGGTCGGGGGCCTCGAACGGCGGCACGAGGGCGTTCGCACCGCACGCCACCGTTTCGGTCCATTCCGTTTCGCCACGGATCGTGACGCACGGCGTGCCCAGCCAGTAGGCCTCCCGCTGAAGCCCTCCCGAGTCGGTGATAACGACGGCCGCGTCCCGTGCCGCGGCGATCAGCTCGAGATATCCGAGGGGTGGGGTCGCCTCGACCGACGGCGGCAGACTCCCGAGCAGGTCGAAGCGCTCGAGCGCGGCGCGAGTTCGCGGATGGAGCGGGAGAAGGATCGGCATGTCGAGCCCGGCGAGTGCACCGACTAACGCAGTGAGCGCTTCGAGACTATCGGTGAGGGCAGCACGGTGGAAGGTGGCGAGCGCGAACGGAGGCCCCGGCCGAGGCGGAGGCGCGATCGTGAGGTGCCTCAGCAGCACATCGCGCGCGACGTCGCCGGTGTCGACGATCGTACCGGGCGCCTGTTCGGCTCGGAGCCGGGCTGCGGCAGCCGCCGATGGCGCGCAGAGAAGGTCTCCCAGCGCGTCGACGACTCTGCGATTAGCCTCCTCCGGCAGATTGGGCTCGCTCGAACGGAGACCCGCCTCCACGTGCACCAACAGGTGGCCTTCTTTGCTGGCCGCGAGCGCCGCGCCTAGCGTGCTGTTGGTGTCGCCGATGACCGCGACGGCCGCGGGACGGCGCGCCCGGAGGATATCGGCGGTTCGCGTCAGCACCGCTGCGGTCTGATTTGCCGGGGTGTCCGACCCCACTTCAAGAAAGTAGTCAGGTCGAGGAATGCCGAGCTGCTGGTAGAACAGACCGTTCAGCTCGAAATCGTAGTGCTGCCCGGTGTCGATCGCGATTACCTCCCACCGTTGCCGCAGCACTTCGAGAAGCATGGATGCCTTGACGACTTGCGGACGGGTGCCGAAGCAGAGGGCCAGCAGCACAGCATCTCCGATCTTCTTTGGATTTGAAGGTCATGGAGTCTTGAGTCGGGCGAGGCCTTCCGCAAGGTGTCCCGCGGAAAGGAACCGGGGTCCGGAGGAGCAGACGATGACAGTGAGACGAGCGGCGTTCGCCGTCCTGATTGCAGCGATCGTGGGATGCATCGTGTGGGGGTTCTGGATCGAGCCGGCAAGCCTGCGCGTGGAAACCGTCGATCTCCCCGTCGCATGGCCGTATGCCCGCCCACTCCGAGTCGCGGCAGTGAGCGATCTGCACGTCGGGTCACCGTATCAGACGCTGGAGCACCTCGGCGAAGTCGTCGATCGAATCAACGCGACCGAGCCCGACCTCGTCTGCCTCCTCGGCGACTTTGTCACCAAGGGGGTGATCGGTGGGCGTTTCGTGGCGCCCAGGGCGATCGCGGAAATCCTGGGCCGGCTCAATGCACCCGCGGGCGTCGTCGCGGTGCTGGGCAATCACGACCAATCGTTCAAGGGCGGCGATGTCCGCACGGCGCTCGCCGATGCCGGCATCAGGGTACTGGCGGACACGGCCATTCGAATCTCAACCCCCAGCGGACCGATCTGGGTCGCGGGCGTGAGCGACCTCTGGAGCGCCCAGCACGACATCGGACGCGCGCTGCATGCGGTGACCGACGGCAAGGCCCCGGTTATACTCATCACTCACAATCCAGACATCTTCCCGGAGGTACCCGCGAGCGTCATGCTGACGCTCGCGGGTCACACGCACGGCGGCCAGGTGAGACTTCCGCTGATCGGCGCGCCGATAGAACCATCGAAGTACGGGCAGCGCTATGCGGCGGGTCATATCGTCGAGCAGGGCCGTCACCTCTACGTCTCAACCGGCATCGGGACCAGCAGCATCCCGGTCAGGTTCGGCGTACCGCCGACCATCTTCGTATTGGAGATCAGGCATGCGGCCGAGCGGGCCGATTCCGGTGAATCCACTCCACGAACTGGCGAAGAAAGTCGCTGAGGAATCGTCGCGTGGGCTCGTCGGTGAGCCGCCCTTCGGCATCGAAGCGCTCGTGCGCCCTTCCGACCAGGACCTCGGGACGTAGCATGGCAGGCGTATTGGTAAGAATGAACGACTGCCGGAGTTGGGTCTGACCGCGCGCAGTTCCGGCGACGGCAGTGGAGGCGCCCATCAGCGCCGTCGGTTTTCCCTCGAGCGGGCTCCCGTGCAGCGGCTGTGAAAGCCAGTCAATGGCGTTCTTGAGCACTCCGGGCACGCCATGATTGTACTCCGGCGTGACCAGCAGGAGACCATCCGCGCTCCGCACCAGTCGGCGCAGGCGCTCCACAGCCTCCGGAGGGTCGGAGACGTCGAGGTCTGCGTTGAACATCGGTACGCCGGACAGCTCCTCGATGTCGATCTTCATTTCGCCGGGTGCCAGCTCCTTTG
>JBBRGF010000279.1:0-3912 GCA_038240975.1 Gemmatimonadales bacterium | reverse complement strand
GGACAGGCGGACGGCGCCGCTGGCCACCGTCGCGAGGCGGGTGATGCTGGCCACTCCACCTTCTATGCGCGAGGGGAGCAGCAGCTCACCGGTCTCGCCGGTGCCGACCACCTCGAAATGCACCGTCACAGGTTCGGGGTTTCCGTTGGCCAGGTCGAAGCTGCGGCCGCAGACGTAGGCCACCGACACCAGCGCTGCCCGAGCGGCTGGAGCGTTAGGCGGAGTGCTTTCCTGGCAGGTGGTCAGAACGGCCGCTGCCGCGGCGCAGGCGGCCAAGCGAGCGAAGCCCCGAGAGATCGGCATGCGGGAGAATAACGTCGGCGGGCGCCGTTTACCGTGCCATCCCGTCAGTGTACGTTGATGCCACTGGCCCTTCGTCCAATGGCAGGACAGCGGACTTTGGATCCGTCAATGGTGGTTCGAGTCCACCAGGGCCAACTGGAGTTACGGATTTCTGCTCCAGTTTGCTGCTCCAGTTTCGACCACTTATCCCACCATCTGACGCAGTCGGCGCGGCTGTAGCACCACCGCCTCCATCGTCTCTTCGTCGGCCGCTTGGTAGCACTTCTGGAGGGTCGTCGTATCAACCCAACCGCCCACTGCTGCGGCGTCTTTCGGGCTCAGGTGCTTCCGCTCGGTCGCCCACCGCCGGCGGAAGGGATGCCACGCGCCGCCTTTGACCGGCTCGAGCTCGGCCAGGCGTTCGGCGCGCCGGAGCCAGTCGGTTGCGATCTGAACGGAGACGGGCCGAGTCGTATCGTTCGGCGCGGGAAAGAGCAGCGCCTCGCCAACCATCAGCCGCTCGCGCTGCAACCGCTCGAGCTCCGCACGAACCTCCGGCGTAACTGGCGCCCACCACTCCCGTCCGACCTTGTCCTCTTCTGCCCGCCACCGGAGACGGCCGTGCTTGCCGAGATCGGGCCGCCAGTCGCTCCAGCGAAGGGCCAGGATCGCGCTAATGCGGCGACCCGTGTCGCCGGCTAGGCGGAGCAGCGATCGCGTGTGAGAAGGCACCCAGTGCGCTTCCTTGCCCCACCCTATGCGCATCGTGACCCGATCAGCCATAGCTAGGAGCGCATCGAATCGGGCAGCGTCGTAAATCGGCCGACGGGGATTCTTCTCGACCGGCAGGGCGAGACCGCGGGTGGGATCGACTTCGAGCAGGAACGCGCCCGAGGACGTCCGCTCAATTGTGGCGCGGCGGCAGGCTGCGCGAAGAAGCTTCAGGTCCTTGGCGATGACGCGCGCACCAACCGGATTTCTGTCTTCCGGTTTCGCGACTCGATGCCCCCGGGCGTCGAGCTCTCCGGACGTACGGAGGCGAGAGAACGTCTCCCACTCTCGAGGGCCAATTCTCCTGACCTCGGTATCGGCGCCGAGGTGCCGCGTCCACATCTCCGCGCCGCGAAGTGTCTCCGCCGCGTGGGTTGGCGACTGGTCCGGCAAGGCCGCACGGGTATAGACGTAGAACAGCGCCGCCATAGTCAGTCGGCCGACCTGCCCTTCCCCTGCCTGTCGCCGTGCGGCAAGCGCCGCGGCGTCGTGCATAGCTAGGTCGCGATCCCGATGCTTGAGGCTCGCGGCATGATACCCACCAGCGGCAACTGGTACACCGATGTGCAGCGGTCCGCCGGGCACTCGCTCGAACACGGTGACCTTCGCGCCGTGCGATCCGGTGACCCAACGCCAACACTTCGCCTTCCTGGGCATCTCAGCCTCCCTTCGCGCGTCGACGGGAGATCCTCTCGACCGCCGCGGCGTGCTGCTGGCAGGTCTTCCCCCACTCTGCGGAGCGCCTTGGCGAGCGCACTAGGCGGGTCGCGTAGCGGGGCAGCGCCGATCGATCGCCTCCCAGAGTGACTGAATCAGCGACCGCGGGAAGCCGGCGAGCTCCGCCTCGAAGGCGAGCAGTTCGGGGCGGTCAGGAGGGAGAAACTGGCGAACACGGGAGCCATCGGGCATCCTAGGCCCCGACTGTCAACACTGCGTCAACTGACCCCGTCAAACGCTGGCTCTAACCAGTACGAAGGCCATGCGCTAGATTCAAATAGCTTTTCTAGCCCCCGCCTTGACCGGCCGTCTCCGCCGGACCTCAGGACTCCACATGTCGCCCCAGCGCCCCGCCCCGTCCCCCAAGCGGCAGCGCATCGTGATTTGCGACTACAACCGCACTCCTGCTCTCGGTGACCGGACTACTTCGCATGAGTGGTTACCACGTGTTCCAAGCCTACGATGGGCAGGCCGTCGAGGAGCTGTGTGATCAACTCCCCGACATCTCCCTGCTGGTCTTGGACACCTATGGGGCAGGCATTGACACCGGGGAATTAATCCGAGAGGTTCGCACCACCCACCCCAACATGCCGGTACTTCATGTCGGGACCTGCGAGCCCGACAACCTACCCAGCGACGTTCTGACTCTGTTGAGGGGTTCTCCAGCGAGGATCTGCTCTCGATTGTGGATAGGCTGATCCACCCCGCTCCTATAGCGATTGCGAGCTGACCTGGTAGGAATGGCGAGAACCACTGGTGAAGGGCCGGGGCATGCCCACAGCACCCTTCTAGGGCCGCCACTTCTAGCGAATGACAGTCCCGCGCGCTACGATAGTAGACCAACCCACACGAGAGAAAAATGAACACGACCACTCTCCTCATCATTGTCCTAGTCGTGCTGTTCGTCGGTGGCGGCGGATTCTTTTTCCGCCGGCGCTAGAGGGCGCGGTAGTCGCAGTGTCCCCTGATTACGCTGGCCGCGAAGCTCGGCTTAGGCGGGAGTTTGCTCGCCTCTACCCCCCGGATCACGCCGGACCTCTGGGAGTCGGCCAACGTTTTGACCGATGGGGTCTTGGCCCTGCGCCCCCTCGTGACGGATCGCATTCTTCCGCCCGAACACTTCGAGTTCCGTGGGGACAGTTCTCGTCCACCCTCGCCTTCCGAACGGCACCGGCGCCACGGCGACCCGCGGTAGGCCCCGGAACGGGACCTTCGGTCAGACCCGCGGAACGAACCATGATCGCCGGCAACTGATCCGCTGTGCTTAGTTGGCACCACCGCCGATCTTCTTACCCCTGAGCGCCATACCTCACCGCCTTGGAGGACATATGAGACTCATGCTGATGGCTGGCCTCGCTCTTTTCGGGCTCGCTGCCGTGCCAGACAGCGCGGTCGCGCAAGCGGCGGGGGCGATGACGATCGCTCCCAGCGCGGCGACACTGAATGCCGCCGCCCAGCTGCGGTTGCCCGCAGCGTCGCCTTGGGGGCTCGTGCCCCACGCAGGCGAGCTGATGACCCAACAGATCAGCGGCAACCGGCGGCAGGGAGAGATCCTGATGATCGTGGGGGCGGCAGGGATCGTGACTGGGCTGCTGGTTGGCGAGGATCTGGTCACGATCGCAGGCGCTGGGGTAGGGGGCTTCGGCCTTTACCTCTACCTGAAGGACACGCGCTGAGTCCGGGGGCGGTGGGGTTGTTGAGAGCGACGGGCATCAGTACCGTCTCATTGAGGCGAGTTACGCCGACCGGGCAACCATCGCCAAGAAAACAGGGTGCAGAGCGGGAGGAGACGATGACCAAGGAACTGCGCACGACGCTATGGATACTCAGCTCGCTCGCGGTGCTGTGGACCATGCTCGCACTGATCGGGTGGTTCACCATGGGCGGCATGATGAGCCGCGGAAGGATGGGCGGCATGATGTCCGGGATGGGCGAGAGTGCCAGAATGGGCGGCGGGATGCACGGCACGATGGATGGCATGATGGGTGGCGGCATGATGACGGGGATGATGGTCCACAGAACGCTCACCTGGGTCGTGATGCTCGGACTGATCGGGGTGTTCATCTATCTGGGCACGACCTCGCGTCGAAATCGGCGGACCGACGAGCTGCGGCGTGAGGATGCTAACGAGACGCACACCTG
>JBBRGF010000278.1:0-3964 GCA_038240975.1 Gemmatimonadales bacterium | reverse complement strand
GCGGTCGCGAGTGACACCACGGCCGCCGCCACCTCGTCGACGGCGATCAGCCGCGGCTGGCCTGCCGAGGCGAGCGCCGCGGCCAGCGCCTCTTCACGGGTACGGCCGGTCTTGGCCACGATCCGGTCCACCGTCGCCGTGGTCATGTCGGTATCGACGAAGCCCGGGCACACCGCATTCGCCGTGACCCCGGTGCCCTCTACCTCTGCCGCCGTCGAGCGGGTAAGCCCCACCACGGCGTGCTTGGCCGCGGAGTACGCCGCGAGATATTTACCTCCGCTCAACCCCGCCGTCGACGCCACGTTGACCACTCGGCCCCACTTCCGCTCGAGCATCCCGCCCAGAAACGCTCGAGTGCAGAGGAAGGCACCGGTGGCGTTGACGGCCATGAGCCGGTTCCAGTCTTCGAGCGAAGTCCGCCCAAGAGGCATCGAGCCGGCGGCCCCGGCGTTGTTGACCAGCACCGCGACCGGTCCGACTTCGGATGCTCCGCGCGAGAGCGCCTCGACGCTCGCTTCGCTCGTCACGTCGCAGACCAAGGCTCTTGCCGTCTGTCCCATCGCCACCAACTCGGCTGCCTGCCGCTCGATCTGTTCGCGGCTGCGCGCGGCAAGCACCACACTGAATCCCGCCCCCGCCAGCGCGCGTGCCGTGGCGGCTCCGATCCCTCGACCCGCGCCGGTCACCACCGCCACTCCACCGGCAGGAGCATTCATGTTGCCTGACCGCGTCCGGCCGCGAGCTCGATCTGCACCGCCTCGTCGAGAATCGCACCGAGGGTGTCGATTGTCGTCCGGCCTTCCTCGGGTGTGGCCTGGGCGGGAAAGCCGAAGTAGGCCAAAGGGCCACCGGCTTCCTCGAAGCTCTGCTTGCCGTCGCGGATGGCTCGGGAGAGTGACGCCGGATTGGGAGGCAGCGCTTCCCTCGTGGCCTCGCGCACCAGCTCCGGGCGTTCGGCCAGTACGATCGACGTCTCGAACTGTCCGGCGTGGCAGGCGCCGCTCTTGAACTCGTCGCCGAGCCGCAGGGCCCAAGGGCGAGCGGCGAGGTTTGGAAATGCCACCGTCAGACGGACGTCGCGCCCAATGGCGCTCACCGCCGCATCCAGCGCAGCGAGGTGCCCCGGGTCGAGATGCGCGTTGGCGATGGCGACCACTCCAAATCCATGCTGCTTCAGGCTGCGGGCGATATCCACCACCGTCGCGATCACCGTTTCGGGTCGGAGCGAGAGCGTTCCCGGAAAGCCTCGAGCGAATGCCGCCGAGGTGTAGGTCAGAGGCGGAAGTATCACCACTCGTGAGCCGCGTGTAGAGAGGCGGGCGGCGCCCGAGCGCGCCATTGCCTCGGCGATGATCACGTCGGTCTCGAGCGGCAGGTGCGGGCCGTGGGCCTCGATCGCACCCACCGGCAGAATGGCGACGGACCCTGCGCCGGCGACGTCCCGCGCCTCTTCCCAGGTCATTGCGGCAAGCGGCTGCACGGTTATTGTGTCCTCATCTGTCCACATCCCCGTAGAGATCCGTCGCTACACTCAGGGTGACAGTGAACGAGGTTTCACGACGTGCACCTGACATGACCGACGAGCATCCGTCGCATCTCAACATCGCCGACTTCTTTCTCGATGCCCGTGTGGGCGAGGGCCGAGGAGACCGGACCGCGCTACGTACCGATGCGGGGCGGCTGACGTACCGTGAGGTTCAGGCGCTGGCCAACCGCTATGCCAACGTGCTCGCTTCGGCGGGAGTGGCTCCGGAGCAGCGCGTGATCATCGCACTGCCTGATGGGCCCGACTACGTGGCGGCCCTGTTCGGCGTCCTCAAGATCGGCGCCGTCGTCGTGATGGTCAACCCGGACCTCAAGCCCGACGCCATCCAGTATTTCTTCGAGTACAGTCGCGCAGTCGTGGCACTGGTCGCCGAGGACCGGGCCGATGCGTTTCGCGTCGCGGCCGGCAACGCCGCACACGCGCCCGCCCTGCTGCTCGTGGGCGGCGGTGAATGGGAGTCGCGCGTCGCGTCCGCCGAGGAAACCTGGCGGAACTTTCCCACCCACCAGGACGACGCCGCCATCTGGCTCTTTTCGGGCGGTACCACCGGCCGCCCCAAAGCCGCGGTGCAGCCGCACCGGTCGTATGCCAACGCCGCGCGGTGCTACGGCGCCCAGATACTCTGCTATACCGAAAACGATGTCACCCTCTCGGTGCCCAAGCTCTACTTCGGCTACGCGATGGGCGCCAACCTCTTCTTTCCCTTCGCCGCCGGCGCCACCAGCGTGCTGTTCGACGAGCGCTGCACGGCGGACGCGGTCTTCAGCCGGATCGCACGGTATCGGCCCACGGTCCTGATCACGGTTCCCACCATGATCAACCAGATGGTGAGTCATCCGGAGGCGGGCCGCCAGGATCTCTCTTCTCTGCGCGTTGCCACCTCAGCCGGCGAAGGATTGCCAGAGGAGTTGCACGCCAGGTGGGACCGCATCTTCGGCGTGCCACTGCTCGACGGGCTCGGCACGGCGGAGATGTGGCACATCTTCCTCTCCAATCGACCGGGCCGAGTTCGCTCCGGAACGCTGGGCGAGGTGGTGCCGGGCTACGAGATCAAGGTGGCCGACGAGGAAGGCCGCGAGCTGCCCGGCGGAACGGTCGGGCACCTCTGGGTGCGTGGCGGGTCGCGAGCCCTCGGCTACTGGCAACAACTGGAGAAGAGCCAGGCCTGCTTCCGTGGCGACTGGGTGGTGACGGGGGACCTGGTCCGGCGCGACGCCGACGGCTACTTCACCTACGGCGGCCGAGCCGACGAGCTGCTCAAGGTGTCGGGCAAGTGGCTCTCCGCCACCGAGGTCGAGAGCTGCCTGCTGCTTCACGCGTCGGTGTCGCAGGTGGCGGTGGTGGGCGTCGCCGACGCCAACGGCCTGATCAAGCCGCACGCCTGGATCGTCCCGCGCGAGCGCCGCGATGGTTTGGCGGAGGAGCTCAAGACCTTCGTGCGCGAGCGGCTGGAGGCGTATAAGTGTCCCCGCGAGGTCATCTTCGTCGATTCCCTTCCGACCACGCATCTGGGCAAGGTGGATCGGGGGAGGCTTAAGGGAACGGTGCAAGCACCTCCACAGGCAGAAGGCGACTAAGGCGGCGGAAATCTTTAGCGTTCGAGGTAATCAGCGTCGTTTGAAGCCGCGAGCACTGGGCCGCCAGGAGCGCGTCGTTCCAGAACGAGCGGCTCTTGGTGATCGTGTCGCCCCCCAACCGGACGACCGCGCGCGCGGCCGCAATCCAATCGTCCGGATGCGGTGCCAGTGGCGTGGCCCCAGCACTCAACGCCTTGATGACGGCATCGTGCCGGCCCGCCTCCGTCACGCCGATAAGGACTTCGGCGATGACGACCGAGCTGACCACGAGCGGACCGTCCCGCTGAACAAAGCTCACGAGCCGGCTCCGGAATGACGGCTCGTTCGCGGCCCGGATGTAGACGTTCGTGTCGGCGGTGTAGGGTGGCGGCACGACTCTCAGTCGATCCGAGCGGCGTCGATCGGCCCCAGGGAGGCCAGGAGCCGGATGCCTTCGACCTGTTGCTGGCGCCGGACCACTGCCTCGAGGGCCTGGGTGACTGCGTCGGTTTCGGTCCGAACCCCGAGCGCCTGCCGGGCGCGGTCGAGCAGCTCCTGGTCCAGGCGGAGGGTCTTCTTTCGGCCACCGCTCAGCGGTGACGCCGGGCGCTTCCGAGCGGCCGGCTTGCGAGTCGACATCTCACGTGCTCCCTAGCTGTATGATCAGCATAAATTAGCTGTATCGGCTGGTATTTTCAATTCAGAGAAAGTCTGTCTAGTGCCCGAAATCGACTACCGCGTCGACCGCGCCGCCGCGATCATCTCCTTCGCCAACCCGCCCGTCAACGGTCTGTCGCACGCTGTCCGCGCCGGCATAGCCGCGGCGCTCGAGCGCGCCCAGGTCGACCCGACGGTTCGAGCG
>JBBRGF010000277.1:0-3971 GCA_038240975.1 Gemmatimonadales bacterium | reverse complement strand
GGCCGTCCACCTCGATCACGGGCACACCTCCGGGCCTTCATCCATGTCGGGAGCGGGTCGGCGAAACTTTCGCCGCTGCAAAAACGTCTCTACTTGCAACATATTCCAACCGGCCTTGGGTCTACCTTGCCGGCACTCTCGGAGCGAGCGTATGCGAAACTACTGGGTAAAGATTCTGCTCGGCGCGCTGGTCATCTTTGCCGTCGGCATGGTCGGCCTGACCCTGGTGCGCAACGGCGTCGGCCGGGTAAAGGACGTGGTGCGGGGAAGCGGCCCCATCTCCATTCCGCTCGCGATCATTCCATTCGAGCTCGGGGGCAACAAGCTGGGCACGCTGACCCACGTGGTGCTGGAGCGCACCGCGCCCAAGAAGATCTCCTCGGTCCGCCTGGAGGTGAAGCTGGACGATTCCCTGGTGGCCGAGGGGATGCGCGGCTGCCGGCTTGCAGCCGACATCGACGCCAATCGAAAGGGAGGCGGGGATGTCAACGTCAAGATCGGAGAAAAACACGACGCCATCTTCCGCTGTATGGCGCAGGGGGCCACCGACACGGCGTTCGTCGAATTCGGCCAGGCGGTGCTGCAACCGGGAGGAGTGACGCTCCCCTTGTTGCTGCCGCGCGAGATGGTCGAGGAGCTCCAGAAGGGAACTCTGGACTCCGATTCGGCCGAGGTTTCCGACTCGATCGCCGATGCGATGGAGGCGCTGGGCGATTCGATCGAGGAGGCGCAGGATCGAAAGGCGGACTCGATCAACCAGACGACCGCCAGTCTGGTCGATTCGCTCCGCACCATCGGAAGGCAGCGCGGCGATTCCATCAAGCGTGGAGCCCTTCGATTGGCGGACTCTCTCAAGGCCGCTAGCTTGAAGGCAAATGCTTCTCGTCCTCGATAACTACGACAGTTTCACCTACAATCTCGTCCAGTACGCAGGCGAGCTCGGAGCCGATCCGGTCGTCTACCGGAACGATGCCGCCGGTGTCGATGAGCTCCTCGCTCTGCGGCCCTCCGCCATCATCATCTCTCCCGGGCCCTGCACTCCGCGCGAGGCCGGCATCTCGGTACCTCTCGTTCGCGCGGCGGCGGCTGCCCGCGTGCCGGTGCTGGGTGTCTGCCTCGGCCACCAGGCCATCGGCGAAGCGTTCGGCGCCAGCGTCGTGAGGGCCGCGCGGCTGATGCATGGCAAAACCACCATGGTCGCGCATACGTCGAGTCGCCTCTTCGAGGGCATACCATCGCCGTTCGAGGTCATGCGATATCACTCGCTCATCGTGGACTCCGCCGGCCTTCCGTCGCAGCTCGAGATCACCGCGTGGTCCGACGACCGCCCTCGAGGCAGCGAGATCATGGCTCTGCGGCACCGCGAGCTCCCGGTGCTCGGAGTTCAATTCCACCCCGAATCGGTGGCCACCGATCACGGAAAGAGCCTCCTTTCCAACTTTCTCGCAATCGCCGCCTGACACCATTCCGGGCACTGCCTAAGAGCTTGCTCTTCAAGCCCATAGCTAGTGCGTGCCGATCATCGACCTCTCACGGCACAACTTTTGACTCCGCAATTGCAGGTTGTTACCTTTCGTGATGCGCGTCCTAGGTGTCATTCCGGCTCGTCTAGGCTCGACCCGACTCCCCAACAAACCGCTTCAGCTTCTGGCCGGCGAGCCGCTCATCACCCGGGTGATTCAGCGTGTGCTGGAACATGGCCTCACCGACGACCTCGTCGTTGCCACGGACTCGCCGATCGTCGTGGAGGTAGCGGAGCGGGCGCAGGTCCGCGCAGCGCTCACAGATGCCGGCCATCTGACCGGCACCGACCGGGTAGCGGAGGCGGCCGAGCGCCCGGAATTCGCGGACTACGACGTAGTCGTCAACGTCCAGGGCGATGAGCCGTTCGTCTCGCGTGAGGCCATGGCGGGGGCACTCGCCCGGATCGAGCGGGGCGATGACGTCGGAACCGCCGCCTCACCTCTCGACCCTGCGTTGGCCCAAGAGCCGGCGCGCGTCAAAGTGGTCACCGACGAACGGGGCAGGGCGCTCTATTTCTCGCGGGCCGCCATTCCGCACCGGCGTGACGCCGGCGCCTCCGGCCAGGGGTTGTACTGGCAGCACATCGGTATCTACGCGTACACCCGGGCCGCGTTACGACGCTGGGTGAGCGAGCCACCCACTCGTGCCGAGCAGGCGGAACAGCTCGAGCAGCTCCGCGCATTGCACTGCGGATTGCGCATCGGCGTGGCGCCGCTCGATGCTGCCGCGCTGCCCGGTGTGGATACGCCGGACGATCTTCGGCGGGCGGAAGCCCACTGGCATGCACTTCAGGGAGTCAGCCTATGACCACGGGACCGAACGCGACCAAGTACATCTTCGTCACCGGCGGCGTCGTCTCGTCGCTCGGCAAGGGGATCGCCGCCGCGTCGCTCGGCCGCCTCCTTGTCGAGCGCGGGCTCAGCGTGACGATGCAGAAGTTCGATCCCTACATCAACGTCGATCCCGGCACCATGTCGCCGTTTCAGCACGGCGAGGTGTTCGTCACCGATGACGGCGCTGAAACCGACCTCGACCTCGGCCACTACGAGCGCTTCATCGACCGGTCGCTCTCCCAGCAGAACAACGTCACCACCGGACGCATTTACCAGTCGGTCATCAACAAGGAGCGCCGGGGCGAGTACCTCGGCTCGACCGTGCAGGTCATCCCTCATATCACCGATGAGATCAAGAACGCCATCCGGCGTACGGCGCCGGACCACGACATCGTGATCACCGAGATCGGCGGCACCGTCGGCGACATCGAGTCACTGCCGTTTCTCGAGGCCATCCGGCAGTTTCGCCAGGAAGTCGGGCGCGACAACGCGCTGTTCATTCACCTCACGCTGGTTCCGTACATCGCGGCTGCCGGAGAGCTCAAGACCAAGCCCACCCAGCACTCCGTCCGCGATCTCATGCAGCTCGGAATTCAGCCCGACATCCTGATATGCCGGAGCGAGCAGCCGATCTCCGCCGAGATCAAGCGAATAATCGCTCTCTTCTGCAACGTCGATTTCGGCTGCGTGGTCGAGAGCCCCGATGTGAAGTCTATCTACGAGATTCCGCTCCGCTTCTTCGAGCAGGGGCTCGACCGCGAAGTCTGCCAGCGGCTCCGGCTCGAGACCAAGGAGCCCGATCTGCGCGGATGGAAGACCATGACCGAACGCATCCTGCATCCGGCCCACCGGGTGCGCATCGCGGTCGTGGGCAAGTACACTGCGTTGCACGATGCGTACAAGTCGGTCGGCGAAGCGCTGATCCACGCCGGCATTCCGCACGACGCCAGGGCCGAAGTCGAGTGGATCCCGAGCGAACGGTTTACCGACGTCGCCGCGGCAGGCAAGCTGCTCGAGGAGTTCGACGGATTGCTGATCCCGGGCGGCTTCGGGGAGCGCGGAGTCGTCGGCATGCTCAACGCCGTGCGGTGGGCCCGGGAGAATGATTTCCCCTTCCTCGGCATCTGCCTGGGCCTTCAGATCGCCATCATCGAGTTCGCCCGCAACGTCTGTGACCTCCCCGATCCCAACAGCACCGAATTTGCGCCGGAGTGCGAGACCCCGGTCATCGCGCTCATGCAGTCGCAGCGCGACGTGGGCGAGCTCGGCGGCACCATGCGTCTGGGCGCGTACACCGCTCGACTTCGGCCGGGCTCCCGCGTCGCCCAGGCGTATGGCACCACGGAGATCAGCGAGCGGCACCGGCACCGGTGGGAGGTGAGCAACGCCTATCGCGACGTCCTGGCCGAGTACGGCTTGAGGCTCTCGGGTCAGTCGCCCGACGGCGGGCTGGTCGAGACCATCGAGCTTCCCGATCACTCCTGGTTCATCGGCTGCCAGTTCCATCCCGAGCTCCAGTCTCGCCCCACGCGTCCGCATCCACTGTTCGCCGGATTCATCGCCGCGTCAGTCACCGCCAAGCAGCGCAAGGCGCGTCTGCGCATGGAGTCCTCG
>JBBRGF010000276.1:0-3975 GCA_038240975.1 Gemmatimonadales bacterium | reverse complement strand
GATCAGCTCCAGGTGTGCCCGCCGCTTCAGCTCCCCAAGAAACGCATCGAGATAGTGGGCCTTTCCGCCGACCCGTTGAACCGCCTTATCCCACCGCGCCGAGCTGACGATTCTTTCGGGAAGCTTGTCTCCCATGGGGTCCGCTCACAGGATATCGGCGTGGGTGCGTCCACGAGCCTTTTCCGAGAGAAGCCTATCTCCGCCTGATTCGGCATGCCAACCTTGGCGACCAACTTGACGCGGAGGCGAAAAACGGAAACGCCCCGGGATCTCTCCCGGGGCGCTGTATGCTGCTGGTGCGGTGAAACCTAGTACATGCCGCCCATGCCGCCGCCCGGAGGTCCTGCCGGGGCCGGCTTGTCTTCCTTCTTTTCCACCACCACGCACTCGGTGGTGAGGAGCAGACCGGCGATCGACGCGGCGTTCTGCAGCGCCGTACGGGTGACCTTGGTCGGGTCGATGACGCCCGACTTGACCAGATCCTCGTAGCTGTCGGTGGCGGCGTTGTAGCCGAAGTTCTTGTCCTTCGACTCCCGCACCTTGGCGACGACGATCGAGCCTTCCGCTCCGGCATTCTGAACGATGGCGCGGATGGGCTCCTCGAGCGCGCGGCGAACGATCTCGACGCCGATCTTCTCATCGTCCGTGCCCTTGATGCGATCGAGCGCGCTCTGAGCCCGCAACAGCGCGACTCCGCCGCCGGGAACGATGCCCTCTTCGACGGCCGCACGCGTCGCGTGCAGCGCGTCCTCGACCCGCGCCTTCTTTTCCTTCATCTCGGTCTCGGTGGCCGCACCGACGTTGATGACCGCCACGCCGCCGGACAGCTTGGCCAGACGCTCCTGGAGCTTCTCACGGTCGTAGTCGCTGGTGCTCTTCTCGACGGCCGCGCGGATCTCGTTGATCCGGCCCTGGATATCGCCTTCCTTGCCCTTGCCGTCGACGATCGTGGTGTTGTCCTTGTCGATGACCACGCGCTTGGCACGGCCGAGGTCGTTGAGCGTCGCGTTCTCCAGCTTGAAGCCGACTTCCTCGGAGATCACCTGGCCGCCGGCGAGCACCGCGATGTCGCGGAGCATCTCCTTGCGGCGGTCGCCGAAGCCCGGCGCCTTGACCGCGGCCACCTTGAGGGTGCCGCGCAGCTTGTTGACCACCAGAGTCGCGAGCGCCTCACCCTCGACGTCTTCGGCGATGATGAGGAGCGGACGGCCGCCCTGTGCCACCTTCTCCAGAATCGGGAGCAGCTCCTTCATGACCGAGATCTTCTTATCGTGGATGAGAAGGTAGGCGTCGTCGAGCACCGCCTCCATCTTTTCCGGGTCGGTGACGAAGTAGGGGGAGAGGTAGCCCCGGTCGAACTGCATGCCGTCGACCGTTTCCAGCGTGGTCTCGAGTCCCTTGGCCTCTTCCACGGTGATGACGCCGTCCTTGCCCACCTTCTCCATCGCCTCGGCGATCAGGTTGCCGATCTCCTTGTCGTTGTTGGCGGAGATGGTGCCCACCTGGGCGATTTCCTTCTTGCCCGCCGACGGCACCGAGAGCGTCTTGAGCTGCTCGACCACCGCCTCGACGGCCTTGTCGATCCCCCGCTTCAGCTCCATCGGATTGGCGCCGGCGGTGACGTTCTTGAGCCCCTCGCGGAAGATGGCCTGGGCCAGCACCGTGGCGGTGGTGGTGCCGTCGCCGGCGAGATCGGAGGTCTTGGTGGCGACCTCCTTGACCATCTGGGCGCCCATGTTCTCGATCGGGTCGCTCAGCTCGACTTCCTTGGCCACGGTCACGCCGTCCTTGGTGACGGTCGGCGAGCCGAATTTCTTGTCGATGACGACGTTTCGGCCCTTGGGACCGAGGGTGACCTTCACCGCCTCGGCAAGAGCGTCCACGCCCTTCTTGAGCTTGGCGCGGGCTTCGGTATTGAAGAGAAGTTCCTTTGCTGCCATCTGTCGGTTCTCCTAGGTAGGTGCGAGCTGGAATCAGCTGATTTTGGCGAGGACGTCGGTCGTCTTGATGATGACGTACTCTTCGCCATCGATTGTGTAGGGAGTGCCGCTGTACTTCCCGTAGATCACCTGGTCACCGACCTTGAGCTCCATCGGAACCCGCGCGCCCTTTTCCATCCGGCCCGGGCCGACCGCAATGACCTCGCCCTGGGTGGGCTTTTCCTTGGCGGTATCGGGAATGTAGAGCCCGCCCCGCATCGCCTCCGCCTCTTCGGCGGGCAGGATCACGACGCGATCCTCCAGCGGCTGGAGCTTGGTGGTGGGCTTGGCCTTCGAAGCAGTCGCCATCGTCCGTCCTCCACATCAGATATGGTGATTATGTAACGTATTGGTGAATATTAGGTTAGCACTCAGCATACGAGAGTGCCAACCTCTGGTGGCAAAGATAAAAGGGTGCCACGGGGTGTCAAGGCGGGAACTGCGGAGAAGGGTGAACGGTGTTTTACAAATCAAACCTCAGCTCCGCCCCCACATACCGGCTCTCCCGGCGGAAGAACTGCCGCTGAGTCGAGAGTCCGTCATGTGCGATCGCCGAAATCGCGATCTCGCGGCCCGACGGTGCGATGAATGCCACGCCGAGCTTCGCCGAGGTGCCGAGTCGCCACGCGGTCTCCGCGGTGGCCTCCACGAACATACCGCCCACCGGCCGGACCTCGGCCCCAAGGAGCCTCCCGGATCCGCGCCCGCGAAAGTCGAGGCCAAGCGCAGCGCCGGGCCGCTCGAGGTGCAGCTCATCGATGAGCACGTAGCTCACGCTGCCGGTCAGCTTCCACGGGCCGGTGGAGTAGCTCGCCCAGCCCGCCGCGACTTCCCTCGTCCAATCCACACGCTGCACGTCGAACCGGTCACGGTATTCGTCGCCGAGGTGGCTGCTCTCGTGAATGATTTCCGCGGTGAGCGACCACTGGCCCAGCTCGGCCGTAGTGTTGAGGCCGACGACCCAGTCGTTGCTGATGAGCGCGCTCCGTGAGTCGCGCAGGCTGAAGCGACCGTAGACCTGTGCGCCGAAGCCGAGAGAGATGGGGCGGGGCCCGCGGCGCAGGGCGATCACCGGAAAATTTTCGCCGACCCCCACGTCTCCTTCGGCCTCGCGTCCGAATTCACTGTCGCCTTTGCGTGCGGAGATGATGCGGCCGACCAGCCCGTACACCCGCGGAGAGGCGGTGGGCAGCTCGAAGCTCTTTGCCCGCGGAAAGAGCCGCCCTTGGGCGACTCCCGCTGAGGGGCCGGCCAAGGCGAGCGCGAGGAGGAGCAGAAGGTGTCGGCCGATGCTTGACATTGATCCGGTGCCCTCAGAAGTTCCGCCCTTACAAGCGATACTGCACCGGCAGCGTCACACGGCCGGAGTCGCCGGTAATATGAGCGCGGCGCAACGTGCGCGGCGCGGTCCCATTCGCGGAGTTCGCCCATCATGTTGTTCAGCCTTGCTCTCGCCGCTTCGCTTGCCACGGGTTTCGGCCCGGGCGATCCCCACACAGCGGTGTCGATTTCGGTCGACTCGTCGAAGCACGAGCTTACCATAACCGCCGGTCCGTACAATCTGCCCAACATGCCGCCGATGAAGGATCAGGGCATGATGGACCACGGCATGTCGCACGACACGCCGATCCAGGACTTTGGTTGGCCGGTGGACGGGTGGTTCCGCGGCTATCGCGTGGACGTGGTGGACGCGAACGGTCAGGCGGTGCCCAAGCGCATCCTACACCACATGATCATGGTCAACTTCGGACGCCGCCAGCTCCTCTACTCCGCCGCCGAGCGGCTGATGGGCACCGGCACCGAGACCGACGAAGAGGTGAGCGTTCCCAAGACCATCGGTGTCCCCCTCTCTCCCGGCATGCGGCTCGGCATGTACGTCGCCTGGCACAACGATACCGGCAAGGACCTCGAGGGTGTCTTCCTCAAGATCACCATGCTCTGGATGCCGAAGAATCAGAACCCGCGTCCCGTGAACTCGCTGCCGATCTACATGGAC
>JBBRGF010000275.1:0-3984 GCA_038240975.1 Gemmatimonadales bacterium | reverse complement strand
CCCATCCCCCGACATCGTCGTGCTGTTCGTGCCCGGCGAAGCTTTCCTGGCCGCGGCGTGGGAGCAGGACCCGGGCCTGTTCGAGTACGCCGCCGCCAAGCGGGTGCTGCTGACGTCCCCCACCACCCTGATCGCCCTGCTCCAGTCGGTGGCCTACGGCTGGCGGGAGGAGGCGCTGGCCGCCAACGCCCGGGAGGTGTGCGAGACGGGCCGCGAGCTGTACAAGCGGCTGGCCACCATGGGCGAGCACGTGGCAGGGGTCGGCCGCGCCCTCGACAAGGCGGTGGACGCCTACAACAAGCAGGTCGGCTCACTCGAGACCAGGGTCATGGTGAGCGCCCGCCGGCTGTCCGAGCTGCAGGTGGGTGACGGCGAGCTGCCACAGCCCCAGCCGGTGGAGCGGTCGGCCCGGGGCCTGCAGTCGGCCGAGCTCACCCGGCTGGCCAGCCTCAAACCCGAGGAGGTCGCCTGAGCTGAGAGCCCCGTGCGATACTGGATCCTGACGGTGAGCCGGACGGGTGGCCGCGGCACGACATCTCGGTGATCGTGTCGAGGAAGGTCGGGGCTCCACAGGGCAGGGTGCTGGCTAACGGCCAGTCGGGGTGACCCGCAGGAAAGTGCCACAGAAAACAGACCGCCGATGGCCCGCCCTCCGGGGAGGGCTCAGGCAAGGGTGAAACGGTGCGGTAAGAGCGCACCAGCACCCCGGGCGACCGGGGCGGCTCGGCAAACCCCACCCGGAGCAAGGCCAAACGTGGGACGGGTGGCCCGCCCGATGTCCCCAGGTAGGCCGCACAGATGGATGGCCACCCCGCTGGCTCCGCCCTCGGGCGGCGGCGGCGGACAGAACCCCGCCTACAGTCCGGCTCACCGTCACCACTCTACGTGAACCCGCTAAAATAGCCTCTGAACTGCGGTTTTACATGTCCGCTGGTGACCGCTAGTCGCCGTGAGTGACCGTTCTTGGCCCTCAGAACTGAGGACTATTTGAGGACTGAGGACTTTCTGAGGACTTTTTGGGGGCCGGGAACGGCCGTCACGGAGAGTGAGGAGGGGCCATGGCCAGCATCGACAGGCGACCCGACGGGCTCTACCGCGCCCGGTGGCGCGAGCACCCGGGCGCACCCCAGAAGACCCGCCAGTTCACCCGCAAGCGCGACGCCGAGCACTTCCTCGACTCGGTCCGCGGCGACCTGGCCCACGGCCCCTACGTCGACCCGGCCGGCGGACGGACGCTGTTCCGGGACTACGCCGAGCAGTGGCGGGCGGCCCGGGTCCATCGCGGCGGCACCGCCACCCAGATCGAGATCAACCTGCGTCTCCACGCCTACCCGAGCCTGGGCGGCCGCCAGCTCGGCGCCATCCGCCGCAGCGACATCCAGGCCTGGGTCAAGGAGCTGACCGGCGGGCTAGCGCCACGGACGGTGGAGCTCAACTACCGGTGGGTGGCGACCATCTTCAAGGCCGCCGTCGGCGACCGACTCATCGCCTCCTCCCCGTGCGTGCGGATCGGCCTGCCCAAGCGCAACGACGCCGAGGTCGTGCCGCTCAACGTCAGCGAGGTCGAGGCCCTGGTCGGCGCCGTCCCGGACCGCTTCCGGGCCCTCATCGTCTTCGCCGCCGGCATGGGCCTGCGCCAGGGCGAGTGCTTCGGCCTCACCGTCGACCGGGTCGACTTCCTCCGCCGCACCGTCCGGGTCGACCGCCAGCTCCTCGACGCCCGCGACGGCATCCCCGGAGTTCGGTCCGCCGAAGAGCAGGGCCGGGTTCCGCACCGTGCCCATGCCCGACGTCGTCGGCTCCACGCTCGCCGCCCACCTCGCCCGGTACCGGCCGGGGCGGTACGGACTGGTGTCACGAACAGCTTGATCAACCCGTTGCGTCGAAACACCGTCGGCGCCATGTGGCATCGCGCCGCCGCAAAGTCGGGTCTGCCCGAGTGGGCCACCTTCCACGATCTCCGCCATTTCTACGCCTCGCTACTGATCGCCCAACGCTGCTCGGTCAAGGTCGTCCAGCGCCGCCTCGGCCACCAGTCCGCCACGGAGACGCTCGACATCTACGGCCATCTGTGGCCCGACAGCGAGGACGAGACCCGGAACGCCGTTGACCACGTTCTGGCCGGCCTGGCCGCTGCGGGGTGAGTCACGGCTCCGCGAGGTACCGGAGTGAAACGGCCCACCGGGCCGTTTCACAGACGCCCGCTTGCCCTCGTTGCAGTTCGGCCGCTCCAAGCGCGATTTTCCCTCATCCATTCTCGCCGGATATACCTCAGCTAGAGTTCGACGATCTCTCGCTGGAGGCACGAGAACGCATGACCGACGCAACGTTGGAGGAAATCGAGGAAGAAGAGGACACCGACTCCGCAATTGTCGATCCTTTCGATCCGGAGGACATCGACGTCGTAACACGCACGCCAAACGTCAATCTTCTCCTGTCGCGCCTCAAGTCCGAACGCCTAGACCTCGAACCGGACTTTCAGCGGAAGGCTGGTATCTGGAACACCCGCCGGAAGAGTCGGCTCATCGAGTCTCTACTCCTTAAGATTCCGCTGCCGACGATGTACGCGGCCGAAGCGCAGGAGCGGGACGATCGCTGGATCATTGTAGATGGAGTCCAGCGAATTTCCACAATTGCGAGCTTCGTCGATCCGGGACTCGTAAAGGGAACGGACTTTCAGGTTCTTAGTGATCTCGAGTATCTGAAGGCATACGAGGGGTTCACCTATGACGACCTAACTCCACGGCTACAGACTCGAATTCAGGAGACCGAGTTCGTTCTAAACCTCCAGGTCTCGAAGCAGCACCCTTCCTTCCCCGGGCGTTAGTGCGTGACGGATTAATACTGGAGGCGCCCCGCTGACCCGTCAGGAACTGAGACTTCCTTAACTCCGCACTCAAGCGCCTCAGCGCGATAAGCCCGGCACAAAAGGCAAACGAGGCCGGAGGTTCCACCGCTCGCTCACGGTCGCGACGAAGATTTTTGGAGCGCACGCGTTTCGAAAGAGCCTTCCAAAGGACGCCAAACGCGCACCGATCAACAAGGCCTTATTCGAATCCGTCCTAGTCTCGATTGCGTCGCTCCCTCCCAGTCGCCAGCAAGCCCTGCCACGCAATAAGACCAAAATACTCGCTCGCTTTGAAGCTCTCTTAACGGATCAAGCTTTCTTAGGTTCGATTTCTCAAGGAACCGGCGACTTCAGAAAGGTGCAGTTGCGCCACCGTAAGGTGCTTGAGGCGTTCCTGTGAGCACGTCCGGCCGCATTCGGGATGTCCGGCTCGAAAATTTCAAGGCATTTCGATCGCTGACGCTGTCGTTGCCGTTATTGACCGTTCTGACCGGCACTAATTCCTCGGGCAAGTCATCGGTGATGCAAGCCCTAGCGCTGTTGGAGCAGTCCCGAGACCAACACCCCCCCGGTCTGGTGCTGAATGGCGACCTCGTTGAACTCGGCTCGTTCGAGGACGTGTTGTTCGACCGCATCGAGCTTGACAAGCCAAACAACCAGTCCATTGGTATTGCAACACGAGGCACAGAGGGTTCATGGCAAGAATTGAGCGGTACCGCCGCATCAAAGGGCGACTTCGTTCCGCTGGAACTTGCTAAGGCGAAATCGGTTGGAGACCGCCTGCCGTGGCGGCATCTGACCTATATTCGCGCCGACCGCATCGGGCCCACACTACTCCACCAAAAGTCATATTCCGCGATTACGCGGGAGCGGAATATCGGCCCTCGCGGGGAATTTGCGGCGCACTTCTTGCTTTCTCGTCGTGATATGCCTGTTGATAGGGCGCTGTGTATACCAGGCGCCCCGGTAGATCTAGAGGATCAGGTCGGAGCATGGCTAGAGCGCCTCTCCGTAGATACTCGCTTCTACGTGTCCGACGTGGAAGCTACCGGGACAGCGGTCATGAGCTTTTCGAACGGTCCAGTCACAGGCTTGTCGAGTGGCCGGATACATCGCTCGACCAATGTAGGTTTCGG
>JBBRGF010000274.1:0-3998 GCA_038240975.1 Gemmatimonadales bacterium | reverse complement strand
GGTCGGTGTCCGCTGGCACCTCGACGTAGCACTGTAGATGGGGGGGAATCGCCGCGAGGAGCGCGGACGCGGCCTCGGGTGAGGCGGCCTTTGCCTCGACCATGTCGGCGAGTACGGCGGGCGCGCCGCCGGCCGCGTGGCGGCAATTGAAATCGTCGACAAGGCGTACGTCCGCGGCCGCATCGGAGCCGAGCAGAACGCTCAGGCGCCACGGCTCGCCGGCAGGCCTCGGAGGAGGCCGCGTTCCCGCCGCATCCTCGAACTCGCGGAGCCGGTCGGCCGGCACCACCAACCGTCCGAGCGCCCAGCGTGCCTCGCCTTCGAGATAACCTGCGTAGTTGCCGACGGCCTCGGACATGTCCAGTCCTGCCGGCGGAAAGAGTCCTGCGTAATCGATGCTGCCCGCGAGCAGCGCGCGAATCGCGGTCATGGTGGGAAGAATGTAACGCTGCTAAGATTGGAAGTAATGAGCATCGCGACACTCAACCCCGCCACCGGTCAGACGCTTCGCACCTTTCAGCCGCTCACGCCGCAGGAGCTCGAGGCCAGGCTCCAGCTCGCCGCCGATACCTACCTGTCGTACCGCCGCACCCCGCTCTCCGAGCGCAAGCGTATGATGTCCAAGGCTGCCGATATCCTCGACACCGAGCAGGATGCGTTCGGGCGGATCATGGTCACCGAAATGGGCAAGACGCTCAAGGCCGCGGTCGAGGAGGCGGCGAAGTGCGCACTGGGCTGCCGCTACTACGCCGAGCATGCGGAGAAATTCCTGAGCGACGACATCGTGGAGACCGGCGCCTCCAGAAGCTTCGTGTCGTACCAGCCGATCGGACCGGTGCTCGCGGTGATGCCGTGGAACTTTCCTTTCTGGCAGGTCTTCCGTTTCGCCGCGCCGGCGCTCATGGCGGGCAACGTGGGCCTTCTCAAGCATGCGTCCAACGTGCCGCAGTGCGCGCTCGCCATCGAGGACATCTTCCGCCGCGCCGGATTTCCGGCCGGGTGCTTCCAGACCCTTCTGATCGACACATCCCGCGTGCGGGGCGTGATCGAAGACCGTCGCGTGGCCGCCGTCACCCTGACGGGCAGCATGGGCGCCGGTGGCGAGGTCGCCAGCGCGGCCGGCAAGGCCATCAAGAAGACGGTGCTGGAGCTTGGCGGGAGCGATCCGTTCGTGGTCATGCCGAGCGCCGATCTGGAGGCGGCGGTGCGCACCGCCGTCAAGGCGCGCACCATCAACAACGGCCAGTCGTGTATCGCGGCCAAGCGTTTCATCGTGGCCGAACCGATCGCCGATAATTTCGAGCGCCGCTTCGTCGCCGGATTCGAGGCGCTTCGCGTTGGCGATCCGATGGACCCGGCCACGGACGTGGGCCCGCTGGCCAGCGAGGCGCAAGTCGACACCATCGCCGCCCAGGTGGAGCGGTCGGTGGCCGCGGGGGCGCGGGTGCTGACCGGCGGCAAGCGGCTGGACCGGCCCGGGTACTACTACGCCCCCACGGTGCTCACCGGCGTCACGGCCGACTCGCCGGCCTACTACGACGAGGTGTTCGGGCCGGTCGCCATCATCTTCCGGGCGCGCGATCTCGACGACGCCATCCGGATCGCCAACGATTCCCCGTTCGGGCTCGGCGCCAGCGCCTGGACCGCCGACCCGGGGGAGCGCGCGCGGTTCGTGGCGGAGCTCGAATCGGGAATGGTGTTCATCAACGCGATGGTGGCCTCCGATCCCCGGCTTCCGTTCGGCGGCGTCAAGCAGTCGGGCTACGGTCGGGAGCTGGCGGGGTTCGGGCTCAGGGAGTTCGTGAATATCAAGTCGGTGTGGATCCAGGACGGGGCACCCCCCTCCCAGAAGCTTTCCGACTCCGAGTGACACAGCGCACGCCGCCGCAGCCCGGCGTGGCTCATACTGAAGTATGAGATCCCGTGAACTGTGGACCGTGATGAAGGATGCGCTCGCCGGATGGTGGAATGACGACATTCCTCATCTGGGCGCCGCCATCTCGTACTATACGATCTTCGCACTCGCCCCCATCCTCATCGTCGCCATTGCCATCGCGGGCTTCGCCTTTGGCGCCGATGCCGTGCGGGGGGAGATCGTCGGACAGATCCAGGGCCTGGTGGGCCACAGCGGCGCGGTGGCTGTCCAGGCGATGCTCGAGGGCGCGTCGAACCACTCGTCGGGAATCCTGGCCACCGTGGTAGGGCTCCTCACCCTTTTCCTAGGCGCCACGGGGCTCTTTCTCGAGCTGCAGACCGCGCTTAACCTGATCTGGCGGGTCAAGCCCAAGACCGATGCCGGAGTCCGTGGGATGCTTCGGCAGCGGGCTGTATCGTTCGGGCTGGTAATCGGCGTGGGCTTCCTGCTGCTGGTGTCGCTCGTGGTGAGCGCGGCGCTCGCCGCGCTCGACAAGTACTTCGGCGAGGCCTTTCCCGGCTACGTGGTCCTGGGCCAGGCCCTCAACGTGGTGGTCTCGCTCGGGGTGGTGACGCTGCTGTTTGCGATGGTGTACAAGACGCTGCCCGACGTGAAGCTGCAGTGGCGCGACGTCTGGGCCGGATCGGTGGTGACCGCCGGCCTGTTCACGATTGGCAAGTACCTCATCGGGCTCTACCTCGGCACCAGTACCACCGCTTCGAGCTACGGTGCCGCAGGGTCGGTGGTGGTGCTCCTGCTCTGGGTGTTCTACTCCTCGCAGATCGTGCTGCTCGGCGCCGAGTTCACCCGCGCCTGGGTGCAGCGCGGAGGCGTGATACCGCGTCCCGAGGAGTACGCCGACAAGTGCCCCGAGCCGAAGGTCGTGATCGATGGCGGTAGGGCGCCTACCGGTGGGTCCTTCCCATGAAACGCTCGCCTTCGGTCGGCGCGTAAGCGCGGAGCCGGTCGAGCAGCGCGCGCGGGTCGGCCTCGACCATGATCGCGTCCCGATGATTCTGCCTGAGAAATCCCTCGTCGACGGCGTGGTCGAGGAAGCCGGTGAGACTGTCGAAGTAGCCCGCGACGTTGAGGATCCCCGAGGGCTTGGCGTGGATACCGAGTTGGGCCCAGGTGAGGATCTCGAAGAAGCCCTCGAGAGTGCCGATCCCGCCCGGCAATGCCAGGAAGCCGTCGGAGAGGTCGGCCATCTGTGATTTGCGCTGGTGCATCGAGGCGACGACGATGAGGTCGGGGCCACGGTGCGCCTCTTCCTTCTGGATGAGCTGCTGCGGGATGATGCCGGTGACCTGACCGCCGTGATCCTGCACCGCGTCGGCCAGCTCGCCCATGATCCCGACGCTGGCGCCGCCGTACACGAGCTCGATCCCTTCCGATGCGAGGAGCTCACCGAGCTGGCGGGCCGCGGCGCCGTATTCGGGGCGCGTGCCGGCGTTGGTGCCGCAGAAGACGCAGAGTCGCTGAAAGGGTCGGTCGCTTGCCATGTGCCGCCTGGTCGAAAATGAGAGTTGAAATTAGCCCGCTACCTGCCCATTTCACCACAGAAGGCGGTTCACACCAGCGGGCATTCGGAACTCACGCAGTTTCACCACGGAAACACGGAAGTCGCGGAAAACACAGAGGTACGCGGAGAACAAACGAGTTCAACTTTGTTTCTTCCGTGCTTCCGTGGTGAACTGTTGTGATGTCTCTGCACCTTCGCGGTGAAGATTTTGGTGGATGGGGAGCAAATCACATTCATGGAGCGCAGATGTCCAGCCTCGAACATAGATCGCTCGGCCGCGAGGGACTCGAGGTATCCGCCCTCGGGCTCGGCTGCATGGGGATGTCGGAATTCTACGCCGGGCGCGACGACGCCGAATCCATCGCGACGATTCACCGTGCGCTCGACCTCGGCATCGACTTTCTCGACACCGCCGACATGTACGGCCCGTTCACCAACGAGCGCCTGGTGGGCCGAGCCCTCAAGGGCCGGCGCGACGGCGTGATCCTCGCCACCAAGTTCGGCAACGAGCGCGGCGAGGACGGCAGCTTCCTCGGCGTCAACGGCCGGCCCGACTACGTC
>JBBRGF010000273.1:0-4021 GCA_038240975.1 Gemmatimonadales bacterium | reverse complement strand
GAACAGGAGCAGCCCGAGAATGGCAGCAAGCCACGTTGCCACGCGACCCACGCCCAGGTAGCTGTCGCGCGTCCCGAGCGGGATCAGGATGCCGGTGCCGAGAAAGAGCAGGACGCAGCCGACTGCGTAGCCTTTATGGTGGTGTTCAATCGCCTTATCTAATCCTTGAATAAATCGGTTGCGGGCCGGCATCGGCTCGGTGGGTACCACTTGATCATGCGGACTAGCGGGCGGATCAATCAGTGTCATCCGTTTCCTCTCCTCACCTTTCTTCACGTCCGCCGCCGATCGAGCGTGCGATGGATAGCCTGAGCACCCTCGTGTCGCGATGCGGTCCACTTCCTCATCCATACGCAGGATAGCGTATCGCGGCTGCCAGATCGCTCACCGGCGTCAGTACGATGATGTGCGAGTGTAGGGCAGGATGCGTGCTGCAAATCTCCTCCGATCAACTGCAACGGCGGCTCGGCCACAAGGACATCAAGACGACCCAAATCTACGTGCACATGAGTAAGGAGTATGGCCGGAAGGCGATGGAAGGGACGAGCCTGTAGCTCGTGGGATATGACGAATCGATACCGCTTCACCGAACCGCCCAAGGCACTCAGACGACCAGGCATCAAGTTAGATAACTTCTCCCTTGTCTCTGGCAATCTCCTAGCGAATATGAGCGCCTACCAAGCGCTCACCGACCGCCAGCCCAAAGGGACGGCGGTACTGGTTCTCCCATCCCCCACGTCCCCGCTCCGACGCGTCTATGTCGCAGTTGCTCGCGTGCTCAGGGAAAACGGGAAGAGTGTGAGACTCTATTCTGTCGGATCATCTTCCAGGACCGGCGTGCACGCCTGGCACTCGTCGCGGGAGACTGTGAGCGATCGTGCCTGAATGAGCAAGTAGACAGCACAGGCATCACAGTGGGCCACGGCCTCCGCCAGTTGGGCACGGACAAATCCGTTCGTTGACATGCTCATCCGACTGGTGACGCTGGCCATCGCCACTACTGTCCGCCGCCCCTCCTCCTGAGCTCCGCCACCTCAGCTCTCAGCTGGGATACGGCCTGGATGAGCTCGTCGAAGCGCGGATCGGGCTCCGGAATGGGTGGCCAACCCCATTGCCTTTCGTCAATCTCCCACTTCTCGTTCTTGATCTCCCACTTCTCGATCTTCTCGTACTTCTCGATCTTGATGTGCTTGAGGTCGAAAACCTCGTGCTTCTCGTTCTTGTACTTGTGCACGGGACTGGTGGGGTTGAATGTCGGGCTTGTCTGGATGCCTAACAGCATGCTGAGGTCGCGGACCCGCATCTCGCCGATCGGCATATCCGGGTCAAGACGAACCTCCGGCCGCTCCTCATGGCCGACGAAGGGCTGATTTTCTTGCTGCTCACCCTGTCTCGCCTTCTCATTTGCCCCTGCCATCTGAGGTCCCTCCTTTGCTTTGCTCCGGTATCCAGTATGCCGGAGCATCTCACACATAACCATCGGATGCAAACGCCCACGTTACACCGTCGGTAGCACCACCGTTGTCATCGCTCCTCGCATGCCGCCACTCCGGGAATGCGCTGCGGGGAACCGGCGCGCAGGAGGTCGGCCAGCGCGGTGCTGATCGGCTGCCCGGTCTGGCACTCGTACCACGCGAAACCCGGGCTAGGGTTGACTTCGAAGCAGTAGTACTCCCCGTCCGGGGTCTCTTTCAGGTCAATGCCGGCGATCAGCAGCCCCGCCCCAAGGCCGAGCTGCTGGCAAGCTGCGGTGATGCCCGGGGGCAACGTCGTCGGCTCCATCGCCACGTCGCCCCCCTGCTGGGGCGCGTAGCGGTAGTCCACGGCCACGGAGCGCACGCGGGTCGCGAACAGCGTGTCCCCAACGGTATGAACGCGGATGTTATCGCCGGGCACGTAGGCCTGGAACTGGGCGGGCCCGTGGCGGAGGTGGGGGAGCCGGTCGAGGTCGCGCGGCTCCATCCGTCGCACCACCGAACGGATCCCGCTGATGGACTTGAAGATGACGTCTCCGGCGCATTCCTCATAGAAGGCGCGCGCCGCGGCGGGGTCGCCGGTGATTAGCGTGCGGGGGGTCTGTAGCCCCGCCGCGCGCACCGCCAGCGCCTGGTAGGGCTTGCTGTGATTGGCCATCGAGGGGGCCGCCCGGTTGGCGACCAGGCACGGGAGGCCCTCCATCAGTGCAGCAAGCCCGGCTTGTCCCTCGGACAGGACCGCCGCGCTGAAATCCGGCGGCACAGCCTCCGGCGGCAGATGCCCCTCGGCACCGAGGTAGCGCACATAGACCCCACTAATCTCGGCCAGATCGAGTGTCCACTCCGGCCCACTGATCGTCCCGACGGGCACGGCACCTTCCCAGCGCCAGTCGATGGTGTAACCACTCGGATAGCGGCCCAGGTCGAGCAGCCGGTATTCGTAGCCCAAGTGCTCGATTCGGGAGCAGACGAGCTCGGTCACGATGTCGGCCAACCCGCCGCAGACAAGGATCATCGCCCTCCTCCAAGTACGTTGACCAGGCCCGCGACGAGCAGCTCTTGTCCGGGTGCATCGTAGGGGTCGAGGTTCGGGTACAGGTCCACTCCGGTGCAGCACAGGCCAGCACGCCCGCGGCGCACCTCGATCTGGAGCAGGTCCACCCGCAACTCCGCCGCTAGTCGCCGCAGGCCGCCCTCGAACGCCGCACGCTCACCGCCGCACGGGTCAATGTCACCGTCCCAGATCACGTCACGCCCGACCAGGCAGGCATATAGCGCCGGACCAGTGCAGGGCTCGACGAGGCATGCGGGCAGCAGCGTCATCACCTTGCCCAGTTCGGCCCACTGGTAATCGTCGACGACGGAATAGCGGGTGGACGAGGTGAGCGGGGCATAGGTGACCGTCCCGCTCCAGCGGTCGGCGAAGGCACGCGCGGCGGAGAGGTCATTAGTGATTTGGACGGCGAGGGTCGGCAGCCCACAGCGGCCCACCAGTGTATGCCACTCCAGATACGGACGCTGTGGGCGAAACCACAGGTCGGCGGTCATGCGGTTGACCACCCGGCAGGGTAGGCTCCACAGCCAGGCGAGCAGTGCCGCCTGCGTCTCCGCCTGGACATAGCTGAAGTCCGGCGGCGCCCACCCGTCAGCCGTCACCGGTCCGCCCAGCGCGCGCACCAGCACCCCGCGCAGCTCGGTGCTCGTCACGTCACACCCGCTCGGGCAGCGCAACCGGCTCTCGGAATGCCGGGTGTCCAACGACCACGTGACCCACCCTTCGCCGGCGAGAGGCACCGGAGTCAGTACCACCGTGTGGCCACAGCCGCGCAGCGCCGCCTCCACTCGCCGGCTGAGGGTGTCGGAATCGTGGCCAATCAAGAGATACATGGCCTAAGGTTACTACACGTTTTGGGGCTGTCAACGAAGACATGTTAGCGTTCAGTGAACATGTGATTCTTATCACCTTGTCGGTCAGTTGGCAGCCGGGAGATAGAGCGCACGAAGGCGAAGGAAGAGCAACGGGTTGCGTTGGCCCAGGACACCTGCGCGGACAAGGGATATTCACCCTTCACGCTTTGAGCGACTGTGTCATACGATCCAACGAAATGCGCGACCCGACCGATGTAGCGGTAGACGGCCAGGGGAACATCTGTGTAGTGGACGACTCCAACAACCGCATCTTGAAGTTCCGCCTGCGACAGCTACGCGGGACACGCGGCATCCATTTCCGGTCCCTTCTCCCCTTTTGAGATAGTCTGTAGCATCGTTCACCGATTGGTATCGTGTTTCCCTTATCTCCTGCGATATGTCACATCTCACCGAGGAAGAACCGTCGCCACCAAGGCACCGCAGGCTTTTTCTGTGATGCCTCTGGTACTCCTTCAGATCGCTCAGGAGCCGTATTTCCGTCCAGGTCGTGTCCTTCTCTCTCTTCGCCTTCTCTGTGCCTCTCCGAAGCAGTCGCGACGACCGGCGGAATAAGTCGCTGTGTCGTTTGTAGGAGTATATGCAGTTCCTGGATTTCTCGTGACCGGTCTGCGAGTTGC
>JBBRGF010000272.1:0-4056 GCA_038240975.1 Gemmatimonadales bacterium | reverse complement strand
GGTTGGAATTCGCGAGCGGGAAAATCGCCCAGGTGGTCGGCAAGCCGAATGCCGCATTCTTCGCCTATGCGGCGGCGACACTGGAAAAATCGCCGGACTCGATCGCGATGGTCGGTGACGACCTCTGGTCCGACGTCGAAGGTGCCAAGCGGGCGGGATTGCAGGGGTGGCTGGTCCGCACCGGCAAATTCCGGGAGGAGGCGCTGCGAAACGCTCCGGTCCGGCCCGACCGGGTGCTGGCCAGCGTGGCCGATCTGCCCTGATTTCGATGGTATTCTTGAGGACTCGCTGCACTGGAGCTCTATTGCGGTTCGGGCTTTTCCTGCCTCTGCTTGTCGTCGGCCTCTCGCTCCCATTGTCCGCCCAGTCTCCTTCCGACTCGGCGCCGGTGTCCGACAGCACGTCGGCGGTTCTTCGCGGGGTTGAGCTCGAGCGACGCGACATCTTCGACCCCGACGAACGCGGCTGGATCGCGAGAGTGGGCAACGCGCTCCACATGGAGACGCGCCCCTCGACGATTCGGCGCGAGCTGCTCTTTCATCAGGGCGAGCTCTACGATTCGGCCAGGGCGGCGGAGTCGGAGCGCAACCTGCGTGCGCTCGGGATCTTCCGCCGGGTCCACATCGACACCGTCCGCACCGATTCGGGACTCGTCGCGCGAGTGCTCACGAAGGACGGCTGGAGCACACAGATCGACTACCGGTTTCGAAGCGCCGGGGGTCAGGTCGAGTTCACCATCGGACTCATCGAGAACAACCTGTTCGGCACGGCGAGCTCCGCCGCGGTCCGCTATCGAAAGACCACCGACCGTTCTTCCGTCGCCCTCGCCTTTCGACGGCCACGCCTGTTTGCGGGGCGCATCGGACTGGGTGCGCAGTACGAGGACCGCTCCGACGGCCGCCTGGCCGCCCTGGTCGTCGAGCAGCCGTTTTTCTCACTAACATCTCAGCACGCGTTCTCGGTGTCGGCGGAGGATCACGATGAGCGCGTGCTCCGCTTCTTCGATGGCCAGCGGGTGGCTCGCGACACGCTCTCGCGCCGCTACACCATTGCCCGCGGGGCGGCGGCCTGGTCACTCAGCGCGTCGGAACGCGGATTCCTGCGCATCGGCGTGCAGGGGCAAGTACGCCGGGACGATTTCCTTCCGGAAAACTCGGTCGCTCCATTTCCGGGGACGATGACCGGAGCGGTTGGGCCGTATCTCGTGTGGAACCGCGCGAGCTTCCTCGTCGCCCGTGGATACGCCGGCTTTGCGAGGGAAGAAGACGTGGATCTGGGAGCCACCGTCCGCTTCGGCATCATGGCCGCGCCCAAGGCGTTCGGCTATGAGACGAACGGGGTCGCGCCTCTGCTGATCGCGAGGCTCGGCACCAGAATCCCAGGCGGGTTCGCGTATCTCGAGGGACTCGCCGGCGGGCTCTACGATTCGGGTGGGCTCGACTCGGGCTCCGTTCAGGTCGCGGCGACCACCGTGCTCCAGCCGACGCGGCATCAGGTGGGAATCCTTCACATCGAAGGCGGGTGGATCAAGAATCCACTGCCGGGGGCGGAGTTCGATCTAGGCCTCGGGCAGGGCCCCCGCGCCTTTCGGAGCCACTCCTTTACCGGTGACCGGTCGGTCTTCGCCACGGCGGAGTATCGAGTCACCGTCGTCGACGATTTCCTGGGCATGGTCGGCCTGGGCGTGGCTGGGTTCGTCGACCACGGCGGCGCCTGGTACGCGGGCTCGCCGCGACGAACGGGCTGGGATGCCGGTGTCGGCCTCCGGCTCGGCGCGAGCCGGTCCACCGATACCGAGGCGCTGAGGTTCGACCTGGCGCGCCGATTCGCAAACGACGCGCAGAAAGGCGGCTGGGTTCTGACGGTGGGCAAGGGATTTGTCTTCTCGCCAGTCGGCAAGCGGCAGCTATAATTAGGCACCTTCAACCGGACCCCTATGACACCCCCTCCCATTCGCCGCCGCCGCCGATGGCCGATCGTTCTGGCCGTGCTGGTGATCCCCTTCGTCCTGTTCAGCCTCTATGTGGGCTTGGTGCTATCGTGGAGCTATTCCGATGGCGACCGGGCAGGGGTTCTCCAGAAGTTTTCCCGCAAGGGATGGTTCTGTAAGACGTACGAGGGAGAGCTCGCCATGACCAGCACTCCAGGTGTCGCTCCGGTCATCTGGGATTTCAGCGCGCGCGACAAGTCGGTCCTTCCATTGCTCAAGGCGGCGATCGGCAAGCGGGTCGTGGTCCACTACACCGAGCACCGCGGTGTTCCCACCAGTTGCTTCGGCGTGACCGGTTACTTCGCCGACAGTGTGTCGATTCAGCCGTAGATCTTGGCCACGCACGAAGCACCAATCGCGATCATCCTGAATCCGGCCTCGGGCGGCGGCGGGTCGGACATGGCCAATCGTCTCACCGAGCTGTTCGCGTCGCACGGCCGAAGCATCGCCATCACGCACACCGCGGAAGGTGTCTCGGTTCCCGACGTGGCCCGCAAGGCGGCAGCCTCGGGCGCGCCGGCTGTCGTCGCCGCGGGTGGTGATGGAACGGTCAACGCGGTGGCCTCGGGGCTCGTCGGCCTGGAGGTGCCGCTCGGAGTACTTCCTGTCGGCACCCTCAATCATTTCGCGAAGGATCTGGGGCTACCGCTGGAGCTCGACAAGGCCGTCGAAGTCATTGCGAACGGACGCTCCAAGACCGTAGATGTGGGTGAAGTGAACGGCCGGGTGTTTCTGAACAATGCGAGCATCGGGGTCTATCCCCGCGTCGTCGAGCTTCGGGAACGGTACAGGGAGAAAGGAGTCGCGAAATGGATCGCCGCGGGCTGGGCCGCCCTCGCCGTGTTGCGGCGGAGGCCGTTTCTCGGCGTGCGGATCGAATCGCCCGAGGGTGTTCTCGTCCGGAGGACTCCATTCGTGCTAGTCGGAAACAACGAGTACCGCATGACAGGTCTTCAGCCCGCGTCGCGCGATTCGCTGACCGAGGGGCACCTGGCGGTTTACATCATGAAGGCGCAGCGGCGGCAGAGTCTCATACGGGTGGCGTGGATCGTGCTGAGGCACGGAGTGGAGGAGACGCCCGAGCTCGACTTCATCTCGGTGAAAGTGGCCACAGTCGAAACGAGGCGACGGAATCTCCAGGTCGCGCTCGACGGAGAGATCGTCACCCTTCAGTCACCCTTGCGCTTTAAGGTACTCCCGGGCGCCCTTCGGGCCCTGGCTCCGTAATATCAACCGCGGGTTGCCTTCGACCTGCAAGGTCGGCATGTTTGTCGGGCTCTTGCACGACCCCTCCGTTGGAAAGGTCGGCTCGCCTATTGCGGCCGCTTCCCCGTACGACCGCGGCTCGCCCGGTTCGAGTGTCCACTCGGTTCGGCCCTCGTTGTCTGATGGCTCAGCTGGCAGACGCCACAGGCGCGGGCCTGGACCGGTATGTCCTCTTTGGGAGAACTGTGGATGCGTCGGCTTAGCATAGGCATTCTGGACCTCGTCACGAAAAGCCCAAATCCCTCGGTATATGGCCGCCTCATGAATGCCAACCTGGCCAGCATCATGCCCCAGGTGATCGGCGTCTGGTGCGAGCAAGAGGGCCACAACGTCAAACTGGTATGCTATACCGGCATCGAGGATCTCCTCGAGGAGTTGCCGCCGGATCTCGACGTCCTCTTCATCGGGGCGTTCACGCAATCGGCCCAGTTCGCCTATGCGCTGAGCAACTTCTTCCGCCAGCGTGGCGCCGTGACGGTCATCGGCGGGCCGCACGCCCGCTGCTATCCCGAGGACGCGCGCAAGTATTTCGACTACGTTCTGGGGTTCACCGACAGAACCGTCATCGCAGACATGCTGCGCGATTGCATGCCTCATCGGCCGCTCGGCGAGCATCTCTCGGCGGCCAATCAGCCCGTCGACATGCCTACGCTGCAAGAGCGGTGGAAATTCGTCGATGCCACGCTGAAGAAGGCGCCGACCATCAAGATCGTGCCGATGATCGGGAGCCTGGGCTGCCCCTACACCTGCAGCTTCTGCATCGACTCGACCGTCGACTACCAGCCGCTCGGCTTCGACCA
>JBBRGF010000271.1:0-4075 GCA_038240975.1 Gemmatimonadales bacterium | reverse complement strand
GTGCCGTGAGCCGCAGCTGACCACCGATGTCCACGCCCCAGCATCCGGGCAGCGGTGCGCACACTCCGAGGTCCTCGGGAAAGCGGCGCTGGCGGCTCCTCTTGCCCGAGTGGCCTGGCCGTCGGAGCAAGGAGCCTCTGGGGGAGCCGCCCCGGTGCGTCGGCGTGTGACAGAGCTGTCGTGCGGCGGGCACCGCGCTTCCAGAGCAGCTCCTCTCAGGCGCGGAGACTGGGTCCGGACTTAGGATTGGTCGCGGATGTTGGTATTGAGACCGATCGCCCTCGCCGCGCGGGCAATCGACTCGGCGGATTGTGCGTCCAGCACCAACTGGATCGTTCCCTGCGCGAACGTCACCTTCCCTTCGTCGAAGTTGGTGTAGAGAGCGCGGAACAGTCGGGCCAACCCCTCCGTCTTCTCATGGTCACCAAGCAAACTACCCACGAGCGTAAACTGCACGTACTTCTCGGCGCCATTGACCTCTCGACCCGGCAGCCCCCCAGCCTTAGCTTCCGCGCCTCCAACGTGGGCATCCGACGGGGTCCCAAGCGCGATGGATCCGGTGGATGTTTGTCCCTCAAGCGCGGCAGCCCGCATAAGTCGCAAACTGTTGGACGCAAGGTTTACCTGACCGGGAGTGGTGACAGCGACGGGCATAAGTGCGGCATCGACGATGCCCATCAGTCCCGCAACTGTCGCATCGTAAATTGCCTGTTGAAGATCGCGTTCTCCTCCATGCAGGAGCGGTAGGCGTGGTGCGCCCCAAAAGGCGTCCCGAATTTCACTCAGTGGCCGGTTGTAATCGTCTTCGCGCAGGTTGTGGTCTAGTGCCTTCGCGCTGAACAGTCCGGAATCAAAAGCTTTCCCTCTTTCAACGAGAGCCTTCCACACTTGAGTGCCATCGAGGGCCGTCTGCGTGTCGCTGTCGAACACGATCTGATCCAGCACTCTGTCTCCTACAGGGTCGGGCTGGGCCAGAAACACGACGTGCTGAAAAGTACGACGCACATGCTTCTCCAAGTTGCTCTTGGCTTCGGCAAGTTGCGAGAGGCCTGTGCTTTTGAGGTCTTCGTCTCCCTGAACCTCGGGCGTCGCTAAAGCGCGCTCGCGAGCAAGATATTCCGTGGCGAGGCCTCGGGCGAATGTGCGACGTTGTGTATCGGCGATAGCGTAGACGGCGGAGGATGCCCACTCAACTGGAAGTCTGCCGCTGCCGTCGCCGAGTCCGACCGCAACGGACAGTGCGCGCAGCGTTTCCTCTTCCATACCGTTCCTCAGCGAGAACTGAGCAGGGTCTAGAATCACAAGTCTAGTCGTCCGGGCGTCATCGATTCCGGCCGTCGCGAGCACATCTCGTGATGGGCGGTTGAGATCCGCAGGGATGAAGACCTTCTTCCTGAATGGACCGGAGTTGCTCAGCACTTCGGCGAACCGCGCCACAACGCGGTCACGCTCGGCGTCAGTGACCGCTTTTCGAAGGTTGTTGACTAGCATCCTATGCGTCAGACGGGTGGATAGAAAATAGCGCGCTGGCTTGTTGTTGCCTTGGCCCGCGACGACCTCGACCGCCGACATACCGCCGTCCGGATTCACGAGGTCTTCTATGACGCCGTCGGCATCCGCTAGAAGGTAGGCGCTGTCGGGCACGACCGTAGCGGCTTTCGCCTCGGACGCAGATGCGCCGCGTCTCCCGCCTGGCCGATGGCCAACGATGCTGCTTAGAAAGATCAAAGTCGCAGCACGTTCTGCTGCCCGAGGATTCGCAGTACCCCACATGACGGGACCGCGCTTCAGATCGAGCGTCCGCGCGGCGCCCTTCGTCTGATCGAGGTTGATGATTTCGTTCTCAGCGAGAGACCGATAATTTGAGACGGAACGCTCGTCTGCGAGCAGGCCGGAGTCAAGGAGCGCTTCGCGCACTGACGTGTCCGATAAGGGCAGGTCGCCGGGGCCGATCAGCAGGGGCGCCCATTGACCTGATCTCGCACGTTGCTGGAGTGCGTAAACGGTCGCAGCGAAGATGCGGATCGTTGAGCGCACCCGCTGGAACCCAGAGACCTCGGCCCACTCCTCCTCTGCAAGTTGCATCAACTGCGGATGGAACGGATAGCACCTTGAGACCTCTTCCTCGAATCGGCCCGCCCAGGTGCCCCCGGTTGCGGTCCAAACTTGCTTCGTCCACGCTGGGTCGCGAAGGATGGGCAAGTACATCGCTGCCGTGCGATCTGCAGCTTCGGAGTCTATTCCGTCAAACAGTCGGCGTCGGAGGATTGCAGCGAAGTCTGCGTTCTCTGTGACGGGGGCCCGGCTGCCGTTGCGCTCAAGCAGAGCGTTAATGTCAGTGCGCCGGTCCCGGGCGGCGGCAGATTGCGCCATCGGATCCTTTTCGGATGAGATCATGACGATCAGACCGACGACGTTTGGCACCCCGTCGATCACGTCGGTTAACGCCCGGAGGAACTCCAAGTCTTGACCGGCCAGTACGGAATTGCCGTCGGAAGCGTTGCCCATGTAATTCATGATTTCGTCGATTAGGATCAACACTGGTCTACCTAAGCTGCGCAGCGCCTCAGCCATCTTCGCCTTGTTGTTAAAGAACGGTTTGTAACGCTCGTACTTTTCATAGTCTTTGGAGAACAGTCTCCAGAGGAAGCGTTCATACAGGTTCCTTGCCGGTCCGTCGATAGACTCATCCGGGGCGCCCGGCGTCATCGAGTCACAGGGCAGCACGACGACGAGAGGAGCGTTCAGGTTAGCGGGTAGTTCACGTCCGATGATTTCCCGCGCTCTTTCGAGAATTGCTCTGCCGAGATCGCTCTCCGCGATAGCCGATGGGTTGGCGCCGAGATGATACGCCCCGACAAGCGCATGTGATTTGCCGCCCCCCATGCCCTGGTCTGGTCGTTTTAGCGCGTTCCCGCCCTTTAGGTAGTCGTTGCCGCCTCCGAGCCGGACTGCGACGCCCGCGAGAAGATCGACGAGGACTCTCGTCGGGTAGGTGATCTTGCCGTAGTAAGTTGGGTCTGCGTATGCCGGCCGCAAGTCGCGCGCTTCGTAGACAGTCCCATAGAGGGACATCTGGACGTCGTCGATCTGTCCCGACGCATTCACAACCTCGGCGCGAATGCTGATGGCCTGCCACCAGGGAACGATGTTGGCGCTTCCCATCCTCAACCCCCTCTCCGCGGGCCCGCGGCCTGTAATACGCTGCCTGACCGCGGTTGATCCAACGCGGCAGTGTTAGCCGTCACAGCAAACGCAACTGCTTGTCTCTTGCTTCGCGCTTCATGTCCGCCGACGCGTGGGCTTGGATGACCGACTTTGTCACGCTTCCTATGCCGGACTTGTTTCGCACCATACGGGTCCAGGCGATGGCATCCCCGTCTGAGTCAGGGAGGCGATCAGCAAGGAACGAGATTGCGGCCCAGAGGTACCCGTCATCTGTGCCCCGGCCCGACGCGACTACTGCTTCACCAACGGCCGCCAATCCCTCTCCGAAGGCCCTCGCCATTGCGAGAGCAACGTCGATGACCGACGATTCAGCCGTGACGTTGGGCTCGTACGCCGCCGCCATGATGAACCGGCAGCCCTTGTCGGCATCAGGGACCAGGTCGCGAACCGCAGGGAGATCCAATGAGGCTGCGAGCGCCTGCCACCGCAGTTCCGACTTGGCGACAATTTCGCGGCCGTAGAGACGGACCCACCACAGTGCGAAGCGCGTTCTCGCGTCGAACGTCTCAAGTGCATGGTCGTCCACCTTGACCGCCATTGCCTCTTGAACTGCTGCGCGGGCGAGAGGTAGAAAGCTCGCAATATCAACGGCCTCACCACGCGCATCGACAACCTTTCGGTAGCGACCAACGATCTCCATACCCGGTCCAGCCGCCGCCATCAGCATGTCAGTCGGAGCTAAACCCCACTTCTGCCAGTCGATGTAGCGCCGTTTGATCTCCGCTCGAATCTCGGCCTCGACTGCGGCACGGCGACCCTGCGGCCGGTCGGGATTGGTCGGGCGGCAGGACATCGTCAGAGTAGTCTCGATGTTGGCCTTGCCCTGGTGACTTCCCGCTTCGGTGGT
>JBBRGF010000270.1:0-4092 GCA_038240975.1 Gemmatimonadales bacterium | reverse complement strand
CGCTGGCCAACTATCCGAGCCACGTCGACAACGCTGCTACTCGCGGAGTTGGCGCTGCGGCAGTGTGCGTGCAACCGTCAGCTCGTGCACGTGCACTTCGAACGTCACCGAGCGGGACGGGCCGGCTAGTTGAGGGCTGCGGCATTGGGGGCAGATGACGGCATCCTGTCGACGGCCTCGCTGATGATCGGTGTCGCCGGCAGCGGAGCCTCCCACGGCGCTGAATTGACAGCAGGGCTCGCCGGGTTGACCGTGGATCACTGGCTATGGCCATCGGCGAGTTCGTGTCGGTCAGCTCGCAGGCGCACGCCGAGGCCGCCCGAGAGCGCCGTGAATTGGCGGCCATCCCTGAAGCGGAACGCAACGAGCTGGCTCGGACTATCGCGATCGCGGCCCGCCGGAGTCATTGGCGAAGGAAGTTGCGACCGCTCTCATGATCATCTGATCCGGTCGGCGCTCACTTGCGTGACGAGCTGGGCCGGACGGGGCAAAGCGCCGCCAACCCGATGCAAGCGGCGACGGCGTCTTCGCTGAGCTTCGCCGCTGGTGCCACGGTTGCCGTTGTCGCCGGCAGGCTCGCTCCCAGCGGAGTACGGACTATCGCAATTGGCGTCGCGACAGTATTGGGGCTGCTTGCGCTGGGGGTGGCCGGCGGTTCCAGTCTGCGGCGCGGTGGACTACGGGTCGTCGTAGGTGGCGTCCGCCCGGCACCTGTACCGAGCGCTCGCGAACAGAGGACCTTCAGCACAGCCCGGGTCCTTTCTTTAGTCTCACCGCATGACAGTCCAGCTGTGGTTGATCTTCGCAGGAGTGGTTGTCGCTACCGCCGTGTGCATGGTCGCGTTCGGCGATGCCGGTCGGCCTGTGGTGCCGCGGCGCGGTCCGGTGCTCCGCGCCCTCGAGGGGCGCCAGGCGTCGATCGACGAGCGGAAGGACGCACGATGAAGCGAACCCGGGTTGTTCTCACGTTGTTCGTCGCGCTGGGCTTGGTGGCATCTTCGTGCGGCCAGAAGGACAGTGCCCGCCGGGCCGGTGAAGCGTTCGACAGCCGCACGGCGACCGGAGGAGGCGGCAGCGCTGCCGCGACGACCGCACCGACCGCAACGACCCGCCCGAGCCGGCCGGACAGCTCGGTTGGGGTGACCGCCGCCGAGATCCGCATCGGCATCCATGCGCCCATCAGCGGGGCCGGCGCCCCACCCGAGAGCTTCCGCTTGGGCTATGACCTCTACTGGCGGGCGCTGAAGCGGCGCATCCACGGGCGCACGGTGCGGATCTTCCTCGAAGACGACAAGTACAACCCGAGCGGCGCGGTGGCCGCCTGCAAGAAGCTCGTCGAACAGGACAAGGTGTTCTTGATCCTCGGCGCCGCAGGGGCAGATCAGCTGGCCGCCTGCGCGAAGTACGCGGACGGCGTCGGCGTCCCATACCTGTCCGAAGGGATCGCTCGCGAGGGCTTCGACTACGGGACCTACTTTGCGAACACTCCGACGTACGCGGTGCAGGGCTGGATCCTGGCCGAATACATCGCCAAGGTGATCAAGGCAAAGAGCGTCGTCATGGTGCGGGCGAACACCGCGAACTTCGACGAGGGAGAGAAGGGCTTGCAGACGGCAGCCAAGGCCAACGGTCTCGATCTCAAGGTCATCACCGTCCCGAAGGACGCCAGCGCGGGGGAGGTCCAGAGTGCCGCGGTGCAGGTGTGTAGCTCCAAACCGGATGTCGTGTACCCCCTCATGTCACCGGCAATTTTCCTCCAGCTCGCGTCCGGCGTGAAAGCCCAGAACTGCAAGCCCCGGTGGGCCGGCGTCGGCAACACGATGGGCATCAACCTGGTGGCCAGCGTGGCCTGTAGTCAGGGGACGGTCGACGGCGGCGCGTCGTTCTTCTCGAGCTACCCGGCCCTCGACGAGGTGCCCAAGCTCGACCCGGGCTACCGCAAGGCCTACGAACAGCTCAACCACAAAACCGGCGATGACATCGGCTGGGGGTTGTGGGCCGCCATGAAGTCAGTGAGAACGCTGCTCGACAAGGCCGGCCCGAAGCTAACCCGCCAGACCTTCATCCATTTCCTCGAGGGCAAGAAGTTCGCCGCCGAGGTCACTCCCGGCACGGACTTCCGCAAGTCGCACTTCGGTGGCACTGGGGTCCACGTGGTCAAGGTCAACTGCAAGGCGTCGCCGCCGCAGTTCGAAACCGAGTTCAGCTTCGCCACCGGGTTCTGAGGGCAGCCCGTGTTCGCCTTCGAGGTGTATCAACCGCTCGTGCTCGGCGTGAGCAGCGGAGCCGGCATCGGTCTGGTGGCGATCGGCCTCGTGCTCGTGTACCGCAGCACCGGGGTCTTCAACTTCGCGGCCGGCGAATTCGCGACACTGGGCGCCTTCGGCGTCTACCTCGGCTCAGAGGTGTGGGGGCTCCCCTTCCCCCTTGCGGTGATCTGTGGCCTGATCGCCGGGACGCTCGCCGGGCTGGTCACGGAGGCGTTGGTGGTGCGCCCGCTGGCCAACCGGCCGCGGGTGTCCATCCTCGTCGCCACCACTGCGCTCACCACCGTGGCCATCTCCCTCGAGCTGATCCGCGGCGGCACGCAGTTCTTTCCTGCCCGGTCGATCGTGCGTGGCATCGGCTTTCAAATCCCTGGGACGGGTGTGTACATGAGCTGGCAGCAGATGCTCATCGTTGGTGTGCTCGCCGCGGCAGGCGTGGCTCTCGCTCTGTTCTTCAGCCACACTGCGCTCGGGCTGGCCACGCTGGCCACGAGCCAGGAGCAGACAGCCAGCCGGCTCGTCGGCATCCGACTGAACCGAATCAGCATGCTGGTATGGGGCATGGCCGGGCTGCTAGGCGGAGCCGCCGGCGTCCTGCTCGCCCCCGTCACCGCCCAGTTCCAGGCGGGTTACGGCACGACGGCCGTGCTCATCTCGGCCTTCACCGCTGCGGTGGTCGGCGGGATGACGAGTGTCCCCGGTGCATTCGTCGGCGGCGTCCTCGTGGGCACGGTGCAGGCCTTCGCCCAGATCAACATCAGTGCCGAGACGCTGCCCGGCGCGAATAGCGTGGCGACCTTCGTCGTGCTCGTGCTCGTGCTGCTGGCCCGGCCCACCGGGCTGCTCGGCAGTGAGGCCTGACATGACCTCGACCCTCGAGCCGACAGGCACCGCCCCTCCCATAGCCCGGCGGCCGGCGCACCCGTCCCCGCGCGGCTGGGTGGGGCGCGGCCTCTTCGTCACCGCGCTCGGCGCTCTGGTGCTGCTGTACGTGCTGCACAATGAGCCGGTCCACAGCGACATCCTCGCCAACGCATTGATCGTCGCCATCGGCGCGCTGAGCCTCAACGTCCTTATCGGCTATGCCGGGCAGATCTCGCTCGGCCATCAGGCCTTCGTGGGCATCGGCGCCTTCACCTCGGCGTACATGATCACGCAGTCGGGTCAGAGCTTCTACGTCGCATTGGCTGTTGCGGCCGCCGTGGGCGCCGCCCAGGCGGTCATCCTTGGGCTCATCGCCCTGCGCGTGCGGGGCCTCTACTTTGCCCTCGTCACGCTCGTGTGGGGCTTCGTCGGTGAGAACTCCATCTTCCGCCTGAAGGGCTTCACCGGCGGTGGCGCCGGTCAGGACGCTCCCCGCCCGGCGGGATTCACCACCGACCGGACGTACCTGTTGCTCTGCGCCATCGCCCTGACGATCATCCTGCTGGTCGATTGGCGACTCATGGCCACCAAGGCCGGCCGCGCCATGCAGGCACTGCGCGAGAGCGGGGACGTCGCGTCGAGCGTCGGGGTGAGCGTGCGGAGTTACACGCTGCTCGCGTTCGGGATCGCCGGTTGCTACGCGGGCATCGCCGGTGCCTTGTACGCCTCCCGTCGCACGAACGTCGTGGCCGAGGACTTCACGTTCCTGCTGATCGCGCTGCCCTACCTCGTCGTCGCCGTGGTCGGCGGCTTGCGCCACCGCGGCGGCATCGTCGTATTCGCCATCCTGTACATCCTGGCCGACGACTGGATGCCGGAGCTCGCCCGCCACCTCGGCATCGACGCGGTGCAGCGCAACGCCGGCCTGTGGGTGCAGGCCTTCGGCGGCGTACTGGCCATC
>JBBRGF010000269.1:0-4103 GCA_038240975.1 Gemmatimonadales bacterium | reverse complement strand
CTATCACCTGGGCCAGCGCCACGCGATCATGAAGGGCGTGTTCTACGAGAAGGGGTGGCGGTACAACCGGGCTATCCGCGCCCTCGAGCTTTCGACCGCACGGGTCGGCCCCGAGAACGTCAGGCTCTTCCGCGAGCTCATTCTCAAGTATCGCCCGCGCTTCATGCGCGGCTACCCTTCCGCGCTGTTCCTCTTCTCGCGGCTGCTGCGCGAGCGGGGGCTCGATCTGCACATTCCGATGATCATCACCGGATCTGAAACGCTGTACGACTTCCAGCGGACCGAAATCGAGAGCGTGCTCGGCGCCCGGGTCTACAATCACTACACCCACTGGGAGCGGTGCGCCTCCGTGTTGGAGTGCGAGTCCGGACGCATGCACGCCCAGCTCGACTACGGCTACCACGAGATCCTGGGCGAGGACGGCCGGCCGGTGCCGCCGAATGTCAACGGCGTCGTGACGGTGACGACCATGCACAATCTCGCGATGCCTTTCATCAGGTATCGTACCGGCGACATCGCGAGCTGGTCGTCCGAGACCTGTGACTGCGGCCAATCCTTTCCCGTGATCAACCGGATCGAGGGACGGCAGACCGACTACCTGGTGGCAGCGGAGGGCGACCTCATCTCCGGCACGTTCGCCGCGGCCGCACTGTGGCAACTGCCGAACCTCATGTATTCCCAGATCGTGCAGAAGGAGCTGGGCAAGATCGAGGTGCGGATCGTGAAGGGCGAAGGCTACCGGGAGCCCGAGAGCACCGAGCTCGTGCGGTCGGCCATTCGGGCGCGGGTGGGGCCGGGATTGCAGATCGATTTGCGGTTCTGCGGGCTCGAAGACCTGGAACGGAATCCCGTGGGCAAGATCCGCCAGTGCTTCAACAGACTGACGCCGGAAGATCTGGCGCGCGTGAACATTCCCGTGAGCTGGGGTCTTCACATGGCCGGGAGCACGACCGCCGATCGCTGACCGGCGTTACGCGGGCGCCTTATACCTTCCACCGCCCGCGCCAGTCCTCGAACACCAGCATCGACCAGAGAATGTGACTGTGGTTGGCCACACCCGCCGTGTGCTCGCGGCGGAGCCGCTCCACCGTCTCGACCTGGAAAATGCCCTCGCGCCGTATCCGGTCTGGGGAGAGCAGGTCGCCTACCAGAGGGCGCAGCTCCGCGTCGAGCCAGTTCTTGATGGGAATGCTGAATCCCTGCTTGGGGCGATAGACGCACTCGCGGGGAACATGCCGGGCCGCGACCCGCTTGAGCAGCGGCTTGGTGTGACCGCGATGCAGCTTGAGGTCGGACGGGAGCTGGAACGCGAGCTCCACAAGCTCGGGGTCGAGTAGAGGCACGCGTCCTTCCAGCGAACAGGCCATGGCCATCCGGTCGATCTTCACCAGGCAGTTGTCGCTCAGGTAGCTCTTCAGGTCGATGTGCAGCGCCCGGTCGAGCTCCGATCGCCCGTCCGCCTCGGCGGCCAGGGCGAGGATGTGCGCTTCGACCGGCGTGCCGAGCGCCGCGAACGACTCCGCCGTGAACAGCTCGCGACGCATGGCCGTTCCGGCGAACACCCTCCACCGGGCGTGCCCCAGACGCTCGTCATGGCCCAAGCCCTCCACGAAGCGCTTCGCCTTGTTCACCAGGCCTTTCTTTTCCGGACGCGGCCGGAGGCCGGCGATCAATGGCTCCAACACCCGGTGGCGGAGCGCACCCGGAAGGCGCTGCCAGGCCCGGGCCTTTTCCTGCGCCGCGTACGTCTCGTATCCCCCGAACAGCTCGTCCCCACCGTCGCCGGAGAGCACGACGGTCACCTTCTCGCGCGCCAGCCGTGACACCAGGTAGGTGGGAAAGATCGAGAAGTCGCCGATCGGATCGTCGAGGAACGGCATCAGGTGCTCGAACAGCCCCACGACGTCCGGACGAATGATCTCGACGGTGTGGCTGACGCCGAGGCTCTCCGCCACCCGCTGCGACCACGCTGCCTCGTTGTAGCTCGGATCGTCGAAGCCGATGCTGAAGGTCTGCGCCGGCCCCATCGCCGCCACGACGAGCGAGCTGTCGACGCCGCCCGAAAGGAAGGCGCCGAGCGGAACTTCGCTGACCAGTTGCCGCTTGACGCACTCGCGCACCTTCTCGTCGAGTGCGTCCTCCCACTCGGCGGCCGAGCGGCCCGGGAACCCGCCGTCCGGCTTCGGCACATGCCACCATGTGCGTTGCGTCACTTTGGACGTACCGAGATCGACGTCGAGCATTGCGCCAGGCTCGAGCTTCCGCACTTCACGCAGCAGCGTGCTCGGCGCCGGAACGTATTCCCACGAGAGAAACTGGCCGAGGGCGTCGACGTCGAGCGTGCGGGAGGTGAGACCGGAGGCGAGGACCGCCTTGATCTCGGAGCCGAAGACGAGATGCTGCGGGGTCAGGGCGTAGTAGAGCGGCTTGATTCCCACGTGATCGCGCACCAGCACGAACCTGTGCTTGCGGCTGTCGTGCAGGGCCACCGCGAACATGCCGTTGAGCCGCGACGCGAAATCCGGTCCATGCTCTTCCCAGAGGTGGACCAACACCTCGGTGTCGCTGGCCGTGGAGAAGCGGTGGCCCGCGGCCTCCAGCTCACGCCGCAGCTCTCGGTAGTTGTAGATCTCGCCGTTGAAGACGACGCGCACCGTGCGGTCTTCGTTGAAGATCGGCTGCCGCCCGCCGGCCACGTCGATGATCGAGAGGCGCCGCATCCCTATCGCGACGCCATCGCGTATGTCGCACCCGTCGTCGTCCGGTCCCCGGTGGACGATCGTGGTGCACATCGCGTCGAGCCTCGCTCCATCGGCCGGCGCGCCGCCGTTCAGCGGCACGACGCCCGCGATCCCGCACATCAGCGCAAGCGGGTCAGGAGGCTGCGCATCTTCTCTTCGTATACGGGACGGGCATACCGCGTTTCGTACAGCGCCAATGCCTGGGCGCTGACCGATGTGGACCGCGCGGTGTCGGTCAGAGCGTGGAGGATACCCTCGGCCATGGCCTCGGGCGTCGGCTCGACCAGGAAGCAGACGTTGTCGTCGAGGACCTGGGTGTGGGAGTGAATGCGGGTGGCGACGATGGGAATACCGCTGGCGAGCTGCTCGTAGATCTTGAGCGGAGTATTGGTCCCCAGGACGCGGGGGGAGGTGAGCACCGAGGCCCGCAGGGTCAGACATCTCGCCGTGGTCGGCGGCACCCGCCCGGTAAAGAGACAGCTGCCGTTGAGCCCATGCGAGTCGGCCACAGCCCGGTACTTCGTGACCTGTGCGGGCGTGCCGCCGACGAGGACGAGCGCAGCATCGGACCGCCGTTCCTGGACTTTGGCAAAGGCGCCGATCAGGAGGTCGATCCCCTGGTAGGCCTCGAAGGTGCCGGAATAGACGACCAGCGGCAGGTTCGGAAGCGAGGGAAAGGCACCGTCGGCGAGCTTGCGGCGCTCCCCGGAGGCGAGGGCAACGTCGTCGAAAATCGAGTTTTCGATGAGGAAGTGCGCCGATGAGTCATGGAGCTTGCTGGACACCATGTCGGCGAGGTCGGGACAGATCGTAATGACCGCAGTGGCGGCACGCAGCGCGGCGGTCTCGAGGAACTCGAAGACTCTGACCGGAAATTGCCATTTGGTGAACTTGAAATTGCTGAGTTGCTGCGGGAGGCTGGAATGCATGTCATAGACGAGCTTGAATCCGAACAGCTTCTTGTAGAAGGCGCAGAAGAACACGCTCTCTTCATGAGCGTGCACGTAGTCATAGCGGTTGCGAATGAGGAGCCACAACGTCCAGGCCGCCATGAATACGTCCAGCACGAGCTTCTTGGCGGACGGGCCGACGGGGACGTTGCGGGTGAACGGGATGCGGGGAATGCGAATGAGACGGACACCGGGAATGGTGACGTCCTCGCCTTCGCCATATGTGAGCAGGTCTACCTCGACGCCGAGCTGCGCGGTAATGAGCGTGCGGTAGTACACGCTGAAGGGAGTTCCGCGGGGCGAGAAGAACGGATGAGGGGCAATGACCAGCGCCTTCATGGTTCGTCCTTCCGATTGTTGCACACGCACCACAGCCGGGTCTCAGATACCACGCAGATGCTCTCCCCGCCTA
>JBBRGF010000268.1:0-4122 GCA_038240975.1 Gemmatimonadales bacterium | reverse complement strand
AGATGCCTACCTCCTCGCGCTGCTCACCGATCGCACCCTCAGCGCCCGCGACTTCGTCGAGACCCCACGTGGCGGATGCCGCCTCCGACCGGCCTTCGCGAAAGAACTCGCCGAGACCACGGCCTTATGGGGCAACCATGCAGCGCCCGTCGCTGAACGTGTAGCTCAGCTGCTCGCCCACGCGGTGGACGAGCCGATCCCGACCAACCTCACCGAAGGAGAACGGGCGGCGGCGTGGTCATCGCGACGAGGGGCTCCCAAGAAACGGGCGACCAAGACGGCCCGCCTACCCGATCTCTGTCGCGACTGCGGCGGCCAACTGCCGAACCGCCGCCACCGCTACTGCCCCGACTGTCGCGAGCAACGCTGGGGCAAGGCGAGCGAGAACGGGAGAGAAACCGCCGCCAGCGTTCTACGCCAACTCCGCGAGGCCGGCCGCGACCCCGCCCACGGCGGCCGGGCGGCAGAAATCCGCGGTAGAAAGAACGCCGCTCACCAGGCCGCGGTTCGGTCATGGGCCGAGGCCCGCGAGGAGAGGCCAACCCCGGACGTGTTCGACTCCGAGATCGCCCCGGGACTACGAGCGGTCCCGCTCGCCACCATGGTTGAGGCCACAGGCTTGTCGTCTCACTACTGCTCGCTGATCAGGCTAGGTAAGCGAACACCCCATCCACGCCATTGGTCGACCCTCGCCGGCTTAAGGCCCGACGCATGATTGGCGCAAACAAACGATCTGGCGCACTGCGGCCGGTGCGGCCTGGCCGAGGTACCAACCCCGAAGCTGCTTCGCGAATTGCTGACGGGCGGCCTCCGCGGGAAGCGAGCTGTCGGCCGGCCAGTAGACCTGGCGCACGAGGTGATCCCCGATCTGAACCGCCGGTAGTGGGTGCGTGCCGGGCTCCGCGAACAGTGGCGACAACGGCTTGCGGAACACGGTACCCAGCAGCGAAAGCGACCACCTCATACAGGTCGGACCGCTCCCATTCAGCCCCGAGGAGCTTGTACTTCACGTCGCCGATCGCGCGCACCTCTGTGTCCTCGAGGAACGCGGGTTCTCCCATCTGTTCGCACTCGCGGATGGCCTCAACGACGGCGTCCGGTGAGGTGAGGTCAGCGAATCCCATGCTCGCAGCCTAAGCGCGGAGCCCACGCTGCGCGTCGACCGTCCGGGGTATGGGGGCGTGGGCGCGCCCCTACTCAGCCGAGCCCGGCACAACCGCCGCACCCACCCTGTGTCCAACTTACGGGCGCTCCCATACTCCCATGGGGTTGTAGATGGGATAGGCCGTAGGGTCCGATCACACCGAACACTCCGTGTCGCGGATGGTTAGGGCTCGTCGTCTGAGCTCATCAACGAACTCGAAGCGCTCTCACTTCAAGCCGCCGAGCAGACCGAACGGTGGGGGGCCAAATAGCGATCCAGAAGTGCGGAAAGGCAGTGATGTGGTGGTGGCGCTGCCTTTTACAGAGCTAGACAACCGCGGTAGTGGCATCGCGCCGGCACGTCAAGGGCGCTCTTACCCGACGCGACATCCCATCGGCCCAGTCGGATTGTTGCCCTCTCAGCGCCCTCTGCCTTCGATGAACTTGACAACGAACCGTGGGCCACCCACGGACAGACTTCCGTGTACCGTAACCGACGTGCTCGAGGCGATACTCCTCAACCTCCTCGCGTCAGCGATCTGGGACCTAGCCGTAAGCCCCATCCTCGCTGGTGGCGTCAGCCAGCAGGGCACCGGCGACGCTGAAGACTCCCCCTTTCGTCAAGCCGTCGCCCGTTCGCTCGATCTTCTATCCGGACCCTCGGCAGACGGCCACTTCGACCTCGACCGGCTCGCCGACTTCCTCTCCGCCTCCGAGATACGCGCCCTCGTCAGAGCCCTGTACCTTTTTCGCCTTGATGAGAACGGTCGCGGCGTCGAGCAGGCGCGTGCCGACTTCCTCCAGCTGTGGGAGCGCGGGGGTCTCAGCGAGGATGATGTGGGCATCGGTGTCTTCGACGCTCTCCTGACGGGGGTCGAGCAGGCCCTGGATGTGGCGATCGCCGAAGGCATACTCAGCGCCCACGAGGCTCGTTCTGCCGCGCGCCACCAGATGACAAAAGACCACCTAGAAGCAATCGGTCGGAAGCTGTCTCTGCTCCTAGATGATGGCAATCAGTTCGACCCGGCCGCCGCCGACCAGTTCGAAACAGACCTCCGCGCGGAAGTGGTGAGGCGCCACGCTCACATCACCCCGCCCGACTTTTTCGGTGCTCCACGAGTGCCTATTGAAAGCCTGTACGTACCGCCACGCTTAATCCCCGCGCCTCGCACCAGCCAGGAAGGCTCCGCCGCACTCACCATTCCGGCGTGGCTGAAGGCGTCACACCGCTCCATCGTTCTGGGCGACCCAGGCGGAGGTAAGTCGACTCTCGCCAAGAAGATTTGTTACTCCGTTGGCAGTCATACCCAAGGCTGGGAGCTGACGAGCGGCTGGTATTCCCCAGTCTTGGTCGTGCTACGGGATTACGCCACCGCTAAGACAGAGCGGGGAACCTCGATCCGTGACTTCATTGAGGATCTGGCTCGCTCCAGCTATCAACTCGACGTGCCGGAAGGGGCACTTGAATATGTATTGCTAAGCGGCCGAATCCTAATGGTCTTCGATGGTCTCGATGAACTCTTGCAGGCCCCTCGCAGACAAGAGATCCGCGACGATGTCGAAAGCTTCGGGCGTCGCTACCCGACGGTTCCGATTGTCGTGACGTCGCGCGTTGTCGGATATGAGCAGGCACCGCTAGACAATGAAACGTTTTCCACGGTCCGCCTAGCCGAGTTCTCTGATGAGCAGGTGTCGGAATACGCTGAGAAGTGGTTCGCTCTGGACGAGTCTTCAACGCCCCCAGAGCAGGCCGCGACCGCCTCCGCGTTTGTGGACGAGAGCAGATCCGTCCCCGATCTCCGTGTCAACCCGTTGCTACTGGCGCTGATGTGCAATTTCTATCGTGGGCAAAACTATCTCCCCCGGCATCTACCCGAGGTTTACGAGAATTGTGCCCGAATGCTCTTTGAGACATGGGACCGCAGCCGTGGCATAGTCAGTGTACTTCCTATCGCGGAACATATCCGGCCCGCAATGCGGTATTTGGCCAGTTGGATTTACGATGACGAGGCTTTACAGGGTGGTGTAACGGAGCGAAATCTCGTCCAGAAGGCTGGCGAGTTCCTGCATCGTTGGCGGTTCGACGACGAGCATGAAGCGCGGCACGCCGCCGAAGCTTTTATCGAATTCTGTCGCGGCCGGGCCTGGGTCTTCACGGACACGGGCTCTACCGCCGGGGAAGCGCTATTCCAGTTCACTCACCGCACATTCTTGGAGTACTTCGCTGCCGATCACTTGGTGTCCACCTCATCCACCACGAGCGACCTGAGTGATGCTCTGCTGCCTCGGATCGCTAACCAGGAGTGGGATGTGGTCGCGCAGATCGCTTTCCAGATCAAGAGCCGAGCCTCGCTGGGCGCCGCCGACGACCTACTAGGCGACCTCGTCAGAGAGGCGCAACGCCTTCCGGAAGAAGATGCGCAGAATTGCCTTTCGTTCGCATCGCGATGCCTGAGCTTCTTAGTTCCGAGGCCTGAGGTTGCACGGGAGGTCACGAGGGCGAACCTGGAGTTTGTACTCCGTGTGATCGCGAGAGAGGAACGGGAAGGGGCTCGAAGCAGCCGTATGAGGCTCCCCGAACTCCTCGCTGCGGTCCTCCGCACGGGAGCGGAACTGCGTACCGCCGTCGCCGCGACGGCTAAGGACCTCCTGGTCGCCAGGATCAACGATCTAGGTGAGGCGGGAGTGGCTGCCGCAATTCTTGCGTATGAGCTGAAGCACCCTCAGCCAGACCTAACAAGCGGCGGGTCAATTTCTCCCGAGGCATTTCTGCAATGGGCAGCCGTCGGAGGGCAAGTACTTGCTGAAACGAAGGAGCGGCACAATGAGCTTGGTGCGTCTAGCCTCGATTCGCCAGCAAGTTCGGTGAGTGGCTCGGTGAGCCGTCGGGCGTCACCGTTTCGGTGAGTGGGCGCGGGTTGCTGGCCCTGGTGGGCGCTGGCGGAGGTGTCGGCCGAGGCGATCTCCGTTTCAGGGTGT
>JBBRGF010000267.1:0-4144 GCA_038240975.1 Gemmatimonadales bacterium | reverse complement strand
ATCCTTGAGGCGCTGGGCCAGCCGATCGCGCAATCCGCTCAGGCGCACGGCCTCGGCCTGCTGCTCCGCCGCCGCGAGCTGCGCCGCTTTGCCGAGCGCCACGGCAACACCCTATAGGTGGCCTGCGCATACCAGCCCCGGTCGTCGGCGCCGGCGGCATCCTTGCGGTGCTGACCGATGTATTCGCCCTTGAGCGCCGCGCCCATGTAATCGAGGGTGAGATCGACGCCGTACCGAGTGCTGTCGCCGGTAAAGCTGGCGACGCTGCCGCCGATGGTGGCGTACGCCACCGGTCTCACCGTGCCCCGCCCAACCCACAGTAGGGACGAATCGCCGTTGGCGGTGACGTTGACGTTCTCTCCGTTGAATACACCCACCGCGACAGTCGCGAGGGTCGCGAAGGCATAGTCGGCCATGATGCCGATGTCGCGCTTGGGGGCGATCGAATCGACGACCGTGGCCCGGTCGGCCGTTTCGACATCGGCGAGGGACACGAGATACTCGCGCGTGAACGGCGTCTTGAACTGGCCTATCTGCAACCCGAACGCGCTCGGCTTCCACCGAAGATAGGCATCGGTAAGAGAGACGCTGGCCTTGCCGTTGCCGACCGAGCCGGTGCGGAATTCTCCCTGAATGCGCCAGGTGACGTCCCTGGGGACGCCACCCGACGCCGTGAGCCGCGCTCGATTGATCGACCCGGTGAGCCCCGCACCGTCGCGATAGGTCTCCCGCGCCTGGAGGTATCCGCCAATGCGGACCGGAGGGCCACCCGATGCGGCAGCCGCTGGCGTCTGCGCATGGAGCTGGTCGATGGCGAGAGCGGCGACGAGACTGATGACGGCATGCACGCGAAAGGGTAGCATTGAGGCAACGTGGCTTGCCACTGGAGGAACGTCACGTATCATAGGGTCATATAACGTTGCGGCAATCTATTGGAATGGAGCATATATGGCACCAAGCCGACCCCGCCGCTGGCATCGCCTCGGCACCTGCTTTTCGGCCGCGACCGCGCTGCTGGCCACCGGCGGCGCCACGCCTGCGTCGCGGCCCGAAGCGCCGACCACTCTGACGGTTTTCGCCGCCGCGTCGCTGACCGACGCCTTCAAGGAGCTGGGGCGCAGGCTCGAGCAACAGACGCCGGGGCTCTCGGTGGTCTTCAACCTCGCGGGATCTCAGCAGCTGGCGCTTCAGCTCGAACAAGGCGCCTCCGCCGACGTCTTCGCCTCCGCCGACCAACGGTGGATGAGCTACGCAAACGAGCACGAGCTGACCGAAGGCGAGTCACACCTCTTCGCGCGGAATCGTCTCGTGGTGGTGATCCCGAAGACGAACCCCGCCCGGATCGGTGATCTGCGCGACCTGGCACGACGCGGAACGAAAATCGTCTTGGCGGCCGAGGCCGTGCCGGTGGGCAAGTATTCCCGTGAGGCGCTGCACAACCTGGCTGGAGCGCCGGGATTTCCCCGGCAGTACGACACGCGCGTGCTTGGCAACGTCGTGTCTCAGGAAGACAACGTGAAGGCGGTAGTCTCGAAGGTGCAGCTGGGCGAGGCCGACGCCGGAATCGTCTACCGGTCGGACGTGACACCGGCGGTGAGCAAGTACGTTCGCTCCTTCGACATTCCCGACGAGTTCAACATATTGGCCAGCTACCCGATCGCGCTGGTAAAGGGAGGCAAGAACCGCGAGGGTGCCAGCGCGTTCATCTCACTGGTGCTGAGCAATGAGGAACAGCGGGTGCTGGAACGTCACGGATTTCTTCCGGCGACCGCGGAACGGTCGAGCCCGGTCCCCGCTGGAAAGTCATAGCGCCTGTCACATGTAGGTCGACACGCCCGTCGCCTTGAACGCGGCGTAGACCAGCATCCCCTCTCTCAAGCCGAGAGCGGCTATCGCCGCCTCGGTCACCTCCGCTACCAGGGGCGGATCGGTTCCCAGCGCCACGCGCACCCGCTCACCGGCGGGCGGCTCGGGGGCCAGCTCGAGCACCGTGCCGGCAAAGACGTTCTGCGCGCTGCTTTCGGGAGGCTCCCGGTAGAGAGTGATCTCCGTGGGGCTCACCGCCGCGAACACCGGGCCATCGCCTGAAGTATTCCCCAAGGCCAGCACACCGTCCGAGGTCCGGACGACCGGCCCACCGCTCACCAATGCGGCCCACCGGCCGACGAAGAGGTTGGTGCCGATCAGCTCGGCGACGTAGCGCGAGCGCGGGTGGCGAAGCAGCTCCTCTCGCGATCCGGCCTGCGAGTTCTTCCCCTCCTCCACGACCACGATGCGATCGCCGAACACCAGCGCCTCGAGCGGACTGTGGGTGACGTAGATGGTGACGCACGGCAGCTCGCGGAGAAGGGCACGCAGCTCACCGCGCAACTGGCGGCGGGTGTGCACGTCGAGCGCCGAGAGTGGCTCGTCGAGCAGCAGCAGCCGCGGCCGGAGCACGAGCGCGCGAGCCAGCGCGGCACGCTGCTGCTGGCCGCCGGAGAGCTGTGACGGCAGGCGGCCGGCCAGATCGGCCACCCCCGCGAGACGCAGGGCCTCGTCCACACTCGCCGTGATCTCGCGCCGGGGCGCGCCTCGGCCGCGCAAGCCGAAGGCGACGTTGTCGAACACGGTCAGGTGGGGGAACAGGGAAAAGTCCTGCGCCACGTATCCGATGTCACGATCCCACGCCGGCCGAAGCACTCCCGCGGCGACGTCGGCGTACACGTCGCCGTCGAGCCGGATGGCGCCGCGGTCGGGATGGTCGAGGCCCGCGAGCAGACGGAGGATCGAGGTCTTCCCTGCCCCGCTCTCGCCCACCAGGACGGTCGTCTCGCCCGCCGCGGCGGTGAGCTCCACATTCAGCTCGAATGAGCCGCGACGCTCAACGAGATGGGCGACGAGCATCGGCGATCGGTAGCGCGAGACCCAGCGGAACCAGGCGGACCGCCACCAGCACGGCTACGGACACGGCCAGGAGCAGCACCGACAGCGCGATGGCCGCGTCGAGATCGCTCTGCAGAGCGATGTAGACGGCCAACGGCATGGTCTGCGTGATGCCGGGCATGTTCCCGGCAAAGGTGATGGTGGCGCCGAACTCGCCGAGGGCTCGCGCCCAGCTCATCGCCGCGCCGGCGAGAAGCGACGGGAGAGCGAGCGGGAGCATGACACGGAAAAAGGTGAGCGACGGCGGAGACCGGAGCGTCGCGGCGGCATCGAGATACCGGCGGTCTACCGCGGCGAGGCCCGCACGGGTGGCACGGATGAAGAACGGCGCCGATACGAAGGACTGCGCGACCACCACTCCGAGCGTCGAGAAGGGAAGGCTCAGGCCGATGGCGTGCAGGGCTCCGCCGGCGAGCCCCGCCCGCCCGAAGGCGGTCAACAGCGCAACGCCGGCGACGGTGGGCGGGAGCACCATCGGAAGATCGACGAGCAGCTCGATAAGCCGCTTTCCCGGGAACTCCCTGCTGGCAAGCTGATACGCGACTGGAAGCCCGAGAAGAACGACGAGCCCGGTGGAGGCGGCGCTGGTAAGCAGGCTCAGACGGAGCGCATCGAGCACTACCGGCTCGCGGAGCCGAGCGAGAAGCGTGGCCGGAGGAATGCGGGTGACCAATCCTGCCAGCGGAAGCGCCAGCAAGGTGACGAGAAGCACCAGGCCAACGGCTGCCACGGCCTGGAGCACGCGCGTCAACGCCGACTCACTCGACCGCTGCACCTTTGCCGATCATGACCTCAGTGGACTTGATGACGGCAAAGGCCTTGTCGCCGACCCGCAGCCCCATGCGCTCGGCCGAGCCTCGGGTGATGATCGAGACCAGCTCCTGGTCGCCGATGCCCAGTCGCACCTCGGCCATGACCCCTTCGATCTGTAGGCCGGTGATCGTGCCCCGAAGCTGGTTTCGCGCGCTGAGGTCCATGCCGCCGCCGCCGTCGAGGCGTTCGCGCCGGCCGAGCAGCGCTTCGAGCTCGCGCCGGTCGAAGAGCCACTTTCTGCCGACTCGGCGGCCCGGGAGCTTGCCGGAGCGGGCGAGGGCCTGAATGCGTTTGGGATTGAGGCGGAGGTAAGCCGATGCCTCTTCGGTGCTCAACAAGTCCATATGTTCCCCCCGGGTGGCCTGAATATATCTCAGGCCACCCCGGCGAGGGCTGAGGCGAGAGC
>JBBRGF010000266.1:0-4147 GCA_038240975.1 Gemmatimonadales bacterium | reverse complement strand
GGCGAACACCGTGAGCGCGATGACGCTCTGCGCGCGACCGGGGACGGCGCCGACAATGAGAATCCCCACACCGGCGGACCCTCCGGCGCCGTGCATCAGGCCGATACCGTACGACGCGAGCGGTGTCCGTCCCATGCTCTCGGCGTGCAGGTGGTCATGCGACTCTCGCACGTGATCGGCGTGATGCTCGTCATGGGCGTGCGGATGCGCATGCTGAACCTGGTCGTGCGCGTGCTCGTGGGCGTGAAAGGTGCCCCGCTTCCACCGGAGCAGCAGCCGCACCGCCAGGACGATGATGACCACGCCGATAGTTGCCTCGGCGAGACGCTGAACCGCAGCCGGCAGGTATTGATGGAAGAGGACGACGGGAATGCCGAACAGGAACAGCGTCGTGGCGTGGCCGAGGCCCCAGGAAAGGCCGAGGAGGCCGGCGCGGCGCGCGCCTGCACGTTCATCGGCAAGGAGCAGCGTGGACACCGCGGTCAGATGGTCGGGATCGGTGGCGTGGCGAAGCCCGAGAAGGATCGCGATGACGATCCCCATGGTTCCACTGCCGCCGACATGGGCGATCCAATCGTCTAGCCCGGACACGGCTGCCTATCCTGTCGAGGTCGAAGCAGCGGCCACCGCCGCCTGGCCGTAGGAGATCCCACCGTCGTTGGGCGGGAGAAGAACAGGTGTGAGCACACGGAGCCGCGTGCGGGCCAGCCCCTCCATGGTCTGTTCGAGCAGGCGGGCATTCTGGAACACGCCACCCGACAGGACGATCAGATCAACACCATATTGCTCGGCGATCTCCGAGCAGGCCCTCACCGTGGCATCAGCCAGCGCGGCGTGGAAGCGCGCGGCGACCACCGAAACAGGCGTCCCCGCGGCCAGGTCGCGGGCAAGGGCGAGGATGGTCTCGCGCGGATCGAGCGTCCCGCTCTCCAGGCCGAAGGGATGGTATCCGCTGCCGTCACCGAGCGCGAGGGCCTCGAGCTCCATGGCGGCCTGTCCCTCATAGGTCGCACGCGGAGAGAGTCCGCACAGAGCGGCCACGGCGTCGAAGAGACGGCCGGCGCTGGTCGTGCCCGGCGACAGCGTGCCGGCTCGCGAGAGCCGGGCCACCGCCATCCACTGCGCCTGATCTACGGAGCCCCCCAGCGAGGGAGGGAGCCCGGGCTCATGGCCCAGGGCCTCGCCCAGCCACGCGCACGCCATTCGCCACGGCTCGCGCACCGCGCGATCGCCACCCGGCAACGGCACCGGCCGCAGGTGGCCTGCCCGCTCGAAGCCGCCGAGTCCTCCGAAAAGCAGCTCCCCACCCCACACCGTCCCGTCGGTGCCGTAGCCGCTGCCGTCGAAGATGGCGCCGACCGCGGGGCCGTGCTCTCCGTGCTCGGCCAGGCACGCAGCGAGGTGGGCGTGGTGATGCTGCACGCCTACGGTTCTCACTCCGTCCCGCTCGAGGGCGTACGCCGTGGAGAGGTAGTCGGGGTGGAGATCGTGGGCCACCACTTCGGGCGTCACGCTGAACAACCGCTCGAAGTGAGCGATTCCCTCACGGAAGGATTCGAGGGTCTCGTAGTTTTTGAGGTCGCCGATGTGGTGCCCTACCCAGGCTCGCCGCTCCCTGGCGACGCAGAAGGTACTCTTGAGCTCTGCGCCGCACGCGAGAAGCGGGCGCGAGTCGACCGGGAGCGCGATACTGCCCGGGACGTAGCCGCGCGACCGCCGGAGCACCACGGGCCTGGCGGGGCGACCAGCGACGCGCACCACCGAGTCGTCGGTTCTCGTGTGGATCGGCCGGTCGTGCATCAGGAACAGGTCGGCGACACCAGCCAGCCGCTCGATGGCGTCGGCATCGCGGTAGGCGATCGGCTCGTCGGAGACGTTGCCACTGGTCATGACGAGCGCGGCGCCGGCATCGGCGGCCAGAAGATGGTGCAGCGGCGAATACGGGAGCATGAGGCCGAGCGTGCGCGAGCGTGGAGCGACGCCGGAGGCCACGGGCGCGTCGCGCAGCCGCCTCGACAGCACGATCGGGCGCACGCGGGAGACGAGCAGCACCGCTTCCTCCGGCGACAGCTCGGCCAGTGCCCGCGCCGACTCCAGATCGCGCACCATCAGCGCGAACGGCTTCTCCTCCCGGTGCTTCCTCGATCGGAGAACCGACACCGCCTCCTCGTCGTCCGCCCGGCAGGCCAGATGAAACCCGCCTACTCCTTTGACCGCCACGACCGCGCCGCGATTGATCGCCACCGCCGCGGCCTCGACAGCATCGCGCGCGCTCGGCCCCGCCGGCGTGCCGGCCGCATCGGTGAGGCTCGCCCGCGGGCCACAGTCGGGACAGCCGTTGGGCTGGGCATGGAAGCGACGGTCGTCGTGATCGTCGTACTCCGAGCGGCACCGCGCGCACATGACGAAGCCCGCCATCGTGGTGAGCAGGCGGTCGTACGGGACGCCGCGCACGATGGTGAAGCGGGGGCCGCAATTGGTGCAGTTGATGAACGGATAGCGGAACCGGCGGTCGGACGGATCGAACAGCTCCCGCAGGCATTCGGCGCAGGTGGCGGAGTCGGGAGATACCAGGGCCGCGGGGGCGCCGCCGGCGCTCCGAACGATGGCGAAGTCGCGCTCCCCTGCGACAGCGATCTCCTCGCGAAGCACCCGCTCGACGGTGGCGAGCGGCGGAGCCTCGGTCGACAGGCGATCGAGAAACCGCTCGACCGCGTCGTCGTCGCCCTCGATCTCGAGCAGCACGCCCCGGGCGTCGTTGAGCACATACCCGCCGAGCCCCAGGACGCCGGCGAGACGAAAGACGAAGGGGCGAAAGCCGACCCCCTGCACCACCCCCTCGACTCTGGCTCGAACCCGGCGCCGGGTGGCGGCCGGCGGAGAGGCGGTCACCCGGCGTCCGTGCCGGCGAGCTCCACGAACTCGCGGAGCACGTGACAGGCGCTGGCCTGCGCCTCCTGGATCCGCGGGATGTGCTCCGACCTCGTGACGATCACGTGGTCGGCGAGACGCTCCGCCGCCACCCTGCCACCACCGTATCCCGCGAGCGCCAGCGTGACCATTCCGCGCCGGCGCGCTTCGGATAGCGCGTCGATGACGTTCCGCGAGCCGCCGCTCGTCGAAATGCCGAGCGCCGCGTCGCCGCGCCGGCCGTAGGCGATGACCTGCCGGGTGAAGATGGCGTCGGTCCCGACGTCGTTGGCGATGGCGGTGAGGATTGCCGAGTCCTCGGTGAGGTCCACCGCGCTCCGGGCCGGCCATCCGCACGGCGGAAGGCGGAAGTCGGCAACGATGTCCATGGCGTCGGTGGCGGAGCCGCCATTGCCGAAAACGAGGAGCCGGCCACCGCCGTCGAAGGTGGCGCGGAGCGCGGCCGCGGCGCCGAGCAGCGTCTCCCGCCCTTCGCTGAGGGTCTCGACACGGAGCGCCCCGATCTCCTCCGCTTTCATGAGTACCGAGGCGCGCACGTCGGCGACAACGGCCTCGAGATCGTGCTCCTGCTCGCCCAAGAAGGGATACAGGAAGCTCGAGGCACCCGCGTCGTGGACCGACCGCGCGGCCCGGCCATGCAGGAGGCCGCGATGATCGAAGAAGACGTGGACGAGCTCCCAGAGCACGTGGTACAGCGTCTCCGCCAGTTCCTGGCGGATGAACGGATCGTCGCTCGGCGGCTCGAAGTCCCATGCCGACCCCGCGGGCGAGAACGCGATGGTGAGACACCCCCGGGCCTTGGCGATCTCGAGCGCCTCGGCGGTCTCGGCACTCCCTTCGTCGGTCCCGAACGCCATGGCGATATCGTCCGGCCGAGCCACGAGATCCATCTGGAGGGGGAGGGGGCCGCCTTCACGCGCCAGGCCGACGGCCGGGAGGGCCCGCTTGCCGACGATCACGGGGTGCACGAACTCGACCGCGACGTGCCGGACGTCCGATCTGGCCGCCGGCGAGGCCCCGAACGCGACGAGTGTCCCGCCGCGCGCGAAGCGCTCCGCCATCTGGTGGCAGAGCGTTGCGATGCGTCCCGCCTCACGCTCGAAGAAGAGGCGGTTGGCCTCCGACCGGCCGGCCATGAGCCGGTCGAGCTTGCGAACGCTGCCGGCCGGCGGCGCCACGGTCACGCGGGTACGCCCCGCCGGGCAACGAGACCGAT
>JBBRGF010000265.1:0-4152 GCA_038240975.1 Gemmatimonadales bacterium | reverse complement strand
TCGCGCACCAGATGGTACAACTGGTTCTACACGATCGCGACGCCGCTGTATCCCATCCTCAAGAGCGTGTTCCCGGGTTCCGTCACGACCACCGAGCAGCTCGCGCGCGCGATGATCGCGGTCGCAGCTCACGGGTCGGCGAAGCGCGTGCTTCAGACCGCCGACATCAACGCCGTCGGTCGACTCGAGACGAGCCGCCGTCCGTGAGATTCATCGGTTTCCTCGTTGTCATACTGCTGATCACGGGGCTCTCGTGGCTCGCGGTCGGCGGGTTCGTCCACGACTTGGTGCCAGGCGCCTGGCGCACGATAATAATCGTGTGGGCGCTGAGCATCATGCCGGTCTTTGTCCTGATTCGCAACATCGCTACGGCTCGCTACCCCTCGGCGATCGTTCGACTGCTGGTGTTTCGCCCTTTCTGGTACGCGCAGCTCGTCATGCTCCCGCTCGCCCTCGCGAGCACCGCTGCCGCCTTGCTGGCACTCCCGTTCGGAGCGGCTGCTACTGTCGGCCGCACCGCGGTCCTCGTTCTCGCACCCCTGGTCATTCTCCTCGCTCTGTGGGGTTACGTGGGCTCGCGCCGGCTCGTGGTTCGCGACCTTACGCTGAGGCCCAGGACGCTGCCTGCGGGGTTGGATGGCCTGCGGATCGTGCAGCTCTCCGATCTGCACGTCGGGCCGCACACGTCACGCAAGCAACTCGCGAGGATCGCGGCCGCGACGCGCGACGCGAAGCCCCACATCATTGCGTATACCGGCGACCAGGTGGACGACTACCCACACGATGTCGACGACCTGGCATCCGCGTTCGGTCACCTCACGGCGCCACTCGGTGTCTACGCGATCGCCGGCAATCACGACGTGTACGCCGGCTGGAGCGAGGTGCGCCGTGCCCTCGAGGCCATGGGCGTCACGGTGCTGGTCAATCGTGCGGTAGGGCTCGAGCACAACGGCTCGAGGTTCTGGCTCGCCGGCACCGGTGATCCGGCGGGAGCACAATTCTCCCGCGGTGGCGAGACCGGGGCGCCGGACACCGCTTGCACCATGACAGAGGTGCCGGAGGGCGAGTTCTGTATTGTGCTTGCGCACAATCCCGCCCTCTTTCCGGCGCTTGCCGATCGTGGAGCCGCCGTTGTGCTCAGCGGCCACACCCATCACGGCCAGCTCTCGATCCCCTCCCTCGGCTGGAGCCTCGCCTCGGTGTTCCTCGAGTACGCCATGGGAACGTACGAGAAGAATGGCTCCCTGTTGTACGTGAGTCCCGGCACCAACTACTGGGGGATACCCTTTCGGATTGGCGCGTTGCCCGAGGTGACTGTCGTCACGCTCAAGGCGGCGGGCTAGCGTTTCAAGTCACCCGCTATTTCTTGGACGAGCCGGCTGCTGCCGTTGGGCGAGCCAGGCGCGATGGCCGCGCAAAGCCTTCGCGATTCTCAACGGTAAAATACTCGTTGCGGCTGACCTTCCCGATGACCGGCTCCAAGACGCTGCGAACGGCATCCACTGAGTCCGCTTCCCAGATGCACACTGCGCGAGTTCCATCGGAGGTCGGGAAGGTGTGATGAAGTTTGATCTTTGGTGAAAGAGTGGTGGGATCGCCTGCGTTCCAGAACGTTTCCGGATCGGAGATCGTGTGCTGGATCATGACGTACATTTGCTCCTCCTTGTGTAGGAATGATGACGGACTCTCCCCTACATGCCGCCTGGTACCGGGCCTGTCAAGGCGCCTCCGAAAGGACGAAACGCCGGCATCCGAATGTGTCGGATCCGTTTCCTTCGCGCGTCAACTCAGCAGCGTCGCAAGTGCCGCCGTACCGCGTTGGGAAGCGTGTATTGCTGGGGCATCAATGCGTACGGCGAGCGACCTCCGCTGGGCCATTATTGACGGGTCCTGGGCCACGTTCTGTGTGCGGATTGAATTTCTCTCTACTTCGCCGGGTTCGGTCCTTCCGGACGCTGCTGCGAGAGCAGGCGCTCGCTGAAGTCCAGGCGCTCTTGAGTCTCCGCCAACTCGTGCCGAAGCGCGCCGACCTCGTCCTCCAATGCCTGGAGGCGGCCGGTCGTCTCCGGGTCCGACCCGGAGGCGCGATTCCGTGCGAAGGTATTCGCGATCTTGACCGCGCCCCACATTACCATGGCAGTGATCGGTACAAGAGCGCCGATGGAGCCCGGGTCCATGAATGCCTCGATTCGGCTGGGAGTCGACAGTGGCCCAAACCTAGAAAGCCGAGCGAAGTGGCGGAAGGGCAGGGCTCGACTCCCCAATCAGAAATCCGCATCGCGGGCGATCGCCTCGCTCGCAGCACTCCGTCACCGGCTCGCCGGTAATCTGCTCCACGAGCGCCCGGGCCAGGGCGCAGACTTCGGGACGACCGGGCGTGACGGCTGAGAGTGGGCAGCTGTAACCCAGCAGATGCCACCCGCCCTCCGTGGGCAACACGTCGACCTCGCCACCGAGCCCGCGCAGCGCGTCGGCGGCGGTGGCGACTCGGGTCTCCCGATCGGCCTGTGGGCCCGCTCCTGCCGCGACTCGGCGGCCTACTGCCTGGAGGAGGGCGGTGGCCCGGTCTCGGCCCTCCGTCCGCGCGATTTCGTCGACCAGCTCTCCAAGCACCAGGGCATACGCCTTGGGGAACAGCTCCTCGCCCTCGCGCGTGAGCGCATAGACGCGCGCCGGCTTTCCGCCGGTATCGCGCTGGGTGCCCGCGTGCTCGACGATGCCGTCGCGCTCCAGCGCGGCGATATGCGTGCGCACCGCGTTATCGGTGAGGTGCAGCGCGTCGGCGAGCGCCGTGATCGTCTGACGCGACCTCCGGAGCAGGTGGAGGAGGCGCGCCCTGGTTTCCCCGGTCAGCTTTTCGACCCAATTCGGCATTCCCACCCGGCCCGTTGAATGGCCTGAGGATAGCCCGGACAAGTCCGTTGGGCAAGTAATCATATAAATCTATTGACAAAGTATTGTAATGGAGCTAGTGTCCTGGCGGGGAACAACATCCAACCAGCCCGGAGCAAGGAATGTCACCGCTCAAGCCTTGGCCAGCATTTTCGCTCTTCCTGACTCTCGCCCTGTCGGCCTCCCTCAATGCTCAGTCCACACCCCCAGACCTGTCCGATCCCGAAGTCGCGAATGTGGCGGTAACCGCCAACAACATCGACATCGATCTCGCCAAGCTCGCCGAGTCGCGCAGCGGCAACAAAGACGTGAAGCGATTTGCCACGACGATGATCGCCGATCACGGCGCGGTGAACGCCAAGGCGTCGGCGCTCGCTGCCAAGCTCGGAGTTACGCCGAAGGACAACGCGGTCAGTCAGTCGCTCCAGAAGGGCGCAACCGAAGCCCGCGCCGCCATCGAGCCGCTCAAGGGCAAGGCATTCGACAAGGCGTACATCGACCGGGAAGTCGGCTACCATCAGGCCGTGCTCGATGCCGTGGATAACCTGCTCATTCCCACCACCGAAAACGCCGAGCTCAAAAAGCTCCTCGTGGATGTGCGACCGGCCTTTGCCGCGCATCTGGCACTCGCCAAGAAAATCCAGAGTGGTCTGCCGGCGGGTAAGTGAGCCGTGGTCGCCGACGGAGTGGATTCCTGGTTGCCGGTCTGGCGGCGATCGGGGCCATGGTCCTGGCCGGCGGAGCCGGTGCTGCCCGGCAGGAGGCCATCGCTCCGAAACGGCACATCGTGGAGATGAGCGGCATGGGATTCCACCCCGACACCCTCGAGCTCAGGCGGGGCGACACGGTGGTCTGGATCAACCGGGACATCGTATCGCACACCGCGACCGCCAAAACGAAAGCCGCGTGGACCACGGGAACGCTCGCCCAAGGGCAGAGCGGCTCGTACGTGGCGCGCAGGAAAGGCGAGGATCCGTATTTCTGCCAGCTGCACCCGACCATGCTGGGCCGGCTGTTCGTCCGGTGAGGGCCCGTCAGGTCCACTCAAGGACCCTGCGTTCGGGATCCAGATCGTGGCTCACGACACGAAAGGGAGGACCAATGAGGAGCAATGTCCGCGCAGGGATGTTCGCTGCGTTCGTACTGTGCAGTGGAATTGCGCTGATGGTCGCATGCAGCAACAACGGGCCCACCGAGCCGCAGCCGCCGGACCCGGGACTCGCCGCTCAGGGGAAGGATATCTTCCGATTTGACACCTAC
>JBBRGF010000264.1:0-4190 GCA_038240975.1 Gemmatimonadales bacterium | reverse complement strand
CGGTTGGCCGATACGGAGCCCGCCGCCTACCTGCCCGCCCTCGCCAGCAGCTTGAACAACCTCGGGAGCGGGTTGTCGGAGGTGGGGGACAAGCGGGGTGCGTTGGCCCCGACCGAGGAGGCGGTGGCCACGTATCGGCGGTTGGCCGATACGGAGCCCGCCGCCTACCTGCCCGCCCTCGCCAGCAGCTTGAACAACCTCGGGATCTGGTTGTCGGAGGCGGGGGATAAGCGGGGTGCGTTGGCCCCGACCGAGGAGGCGGTGGCCACGTATCGGCGGTTGGTGGAGGCCGAGCCCACCGCCTACCTGCCCGACCTCGCCATGAGTCTGTGGGGGTTCGGCTGGGTTCGCGCGGCCAGCGGCGACGAACTCGACGCCGCTCTTCGGGCAATCGAGGAAGCAACAGCGATCTACCGTTCGCTGGCCGAAGATCTCCCACAGGCATTCGCGGGACTCCTCAGAGCGGCGACGCACACCCAAGCCGACATCCTCGATGGCCTCGGCCGCCCACACGAAGCTGACGCACTCCGCCATGTCGGCCACCAGCTCGATCCTGAAACTGACTGAGCCCCAACCCGCCCGGGCCGGGCTGTCCAGGGCTGTCTGCTCCTCACCCGGCCCGGGCTGATCGGCGAACGACGGCGCCGGGCTGTGTGTGGCGCTCGATCGCGGATACCGCGCCTGTTGGTCCTGGCAGCAGCAGCCGGGCTGTGCGGACGTGGTGCGCCGCGCCGCGACCCCCGACCCGCAGTTGGACCTCGCGGGCCCGCAGTCTGCCGTGGCCGTCACCGCCCACTCCCCGCCAACCGCCGCCGGGGGCGGGGACGAGTCGAAGCTCGAGGTCAGCGCCGGCCCACCCTCCGGTGGGCAGCAGGACCGTCCCGCGTTGGCGGGCCCGCGCCGAGAGCCGTTGGCGATCGCCAGCTCCCAACCGCGCCGTCCCGGCCACCGCGATGATGTCCATTCCCTCGATCAATGCTGCGGTGACGGCGACCAGCTCCTCGCCCGGGTTGGGCACCAAGGCGACCCGGTCAAGATTCACGCCGGCTTCGGCGGCGGCAACCAGACCCAGCTCCGCCATCCCGACCAGTGCACACCAGCTGCAACGCGGTCGATCCAGGAACCGCGATGGAACAACCACCAGTTGTGACGAGCCCGGCGCCGTTAGCCGTAACGATTGTCGGCATTTGGCCGAAGTTCTGCACGTGAGGGCCACAGTCAGCCTGCCGCCCCTCAGGGGAAGGAGAGCAGTGATGCCTAGGCCAGAGGATCTCGTCTGGCAGCTCATGATGAAGGGCGCCGTGGCGCCCTTCAAGGTTGCCGGGTACGCATTCCGCGCCGGTGCGCGGGCCAGCTCCAACGCGTCCGCGAAATCCGTCGGACGCCTGCCCTACTTTGTCAGGCGGAGCGGCGTCCTGGCGCCGGGCGACCCCCCTCCTGCCCCCGGCTTCGACCTCATGGACTATCGCGGAGTCGCCGAGACACAGGCCGTCCGGCCCCTGGTCGGTGGGCCTATTTCTCTGGGCCGTCATTTCGACTGCCGGCGGGGCCGCGGCGCGCCGATCGGTCTCGCTCCGCAGATGCTGTTCCGCCATGCCGCAGTCGTCGGGCCTCCGGGCTCAGGAAAGACGCACAGCGTCATCATCCCCTGGATCGTGAGCTTGCTTAGGATGGGCTCGAGCGTCGTCACCATCGACGTCAAGGGCGACCTGCTGGCCAACATCCAGCGCCACGCGGCGGTTGGCGGACCCACCGGCGCGCAACTCCAGGTATGGGACTACTCAGGGGCGCCTTCTCACCGCTGGAACTGGCTCGCCGAAACGACGGACACGCGGGCGATCGAAGCCGCGGTCGTGTCGATCCTCGGCAAGGAAAACAAGTCCGATCCCCAGCCGTTCTTCTACTTCCGGGACGTGCGATGGCTGCGGGCGCTCATCCGACTGGTCAACGGCCCGGGACGGCAAGGCGTGCCTGTCGACCTGGTCCGGCTCGTGTCGTCGCAGAGCGCCCTGCAGACTGCCCTCTGCGGTGCGGGTGCACCTGCCGGCACCAATCTCCAGGATCTGGCCACGATGGAGCCTGACGAGTTCTCGCGCGCCGCAGCCGGGCTGCAGAACTCGCTAGCGATCTTCGGCGAGCCCAGGGTCCAGCGCGTCACCGAGACCTCGGACTTCAGGCTGTCCGACGTGTCGGCGAAGCCAACCCTGCTGGTCGGCGTCGCGCCTCTGGCCGACGGCAACCTGGGTGACGTGCTGTCGGGGATGCTCATTTCACAGGTCGTCATGCAGGTGCTCGCTCGCTTCGGTTCCTCCCAGCATCCGCTGTTTCTGATCATCGATGAGGCTCCCCGCCTCAAGTCCCGAATCGACTTCGAGCAGATCCTGGCGGTCGCGAGGGGGGCGTCGGTGGGCGTGTGTCTCGCCTGCCAGGACGTCGCGCAGTTCGGTGACGAAGCGACGCGATCGGCGCTGTTGACGAGCTGCGACACGCTGGTCGTGATGCCTGGGTCGTCCAATGAGACGGCAACCTACCTGAGCAAGCGGCTCGGCGAGCGGCTCATCGAGACCCGCAGCGTCACGCAGACGGGCGGAAGCTCCTTCGCCCCGAACTATTCAGTGTCCGGCGCGGTCTCAAACGGCCCCGTACTTGGCAACCGGGAAATCATGCATCCGCCCTTCGGCCCGTACGTTTCGGTGATTCACGCACGATCCACCACGCGCATGCCGATTCTCTCGGATCTCAGCATTTGACAGAGCCTGTTCCAGCATGATTGCAACGAAAAGGATAACCATGTCTGAGTTCGCCCAGACCGAGCGGCACCCGATCTTCCCCGTCTTCCTGCTGATCGACGTCTCCTACTCGATGGCCGGTGCCCCCATCCAGGCCGTTAACGAGGCCCTTCCCGAGCTCAAGGAGATGATCCAGGAGGACCCGCAGGTTGGCGAGATTGCCCGAATCAGCATAATCACCTTCTCCGACATCGCGAAGTCCGTCCTGCCGCTCTGCGACATCGCGCAAGCCTCGATACCATTCCTAAGCCCGGAGTCGGGCACCAACTTCGCAGGCGCCTTCCGGCTCGCGCAGACGAGTATCGAGTCGGAGATCCGCAGCCTGGGCAAGGGCACTCGGTTCTACAAGCCCGTCGTCTTCTTTATGAGCGACGGCGACCACCTCGCGAACGAGGACTGGACGTCTCCGTTGCGTCAGCTGACGGACAAGAGCTGGAGCTTCAACCCAGAGGTCGTCACGTTCGGCTTCGGCGAGGCGAAGGAGGACGTGCTCGGCAAGATCGCCACCGCCTTTGCCTTCGTGGCTAAGTCGGGGAATCCGGCGTCCCAGGCCAAGGAGATCATGTCCGCTCTAACGGCGAGCATCCGGACGACGTCGAAGTCGTTCAGCGGCCCGCAGGGCGGCGGCCTCAACGTCGAGGTCGACGAGAACAAATTTAAACCGCTCCCGATCCAGGAGATTTAATCCAGTTTCGGCAGGCCCGATCCGCCTTCGGTGGTGCTGCCATGTTCGTAACAGTCAGTGGGGAGTGGGAGCTCGTGTCAGCGCTGAGCAAGATCTTGAAGAGGTGGCCGGTCGCGGGATCCAAGGCAGGCCGTCCCGCCGGCGAGCCGGTACCGGATGAAGACCAGGACGAGGAGCCGGAGTCGGATCGCCCGGAAGTGGTGAACGGCGAGGACATTGCCAAACTCGCCGATACCGACTCCGCCAACACAAGTGGCGCTGTCATGTCTCCGGAGCAGGCACCGGCACCTAGAAACGACATCGAGCCGCAGGTGGCCGACTTTCCCTACGGTGCGCCGAACATCGGCGACGTGGAACGACGGCTCGAGGCCAGCCTCCTGCCGGCGACGGCTGGCTGGGCTCTTCCCAGTGTGGCCGTCGACGCAGGCCGTATAGCAGACTACTGGCTCGCGGCCGCGAGCGTGGCGGGGCGTCGCCACTCCGCGCACGGGCAGACCCGGCAGGACTCGTACGCTTTTGCCCTGGCGGAGGACGGCGAGTCCCTGATCGTCGCGGTCGCGGACGGGCTGGGTTCACGGAACTTGTCGCACATCGGCGCCCAGCATGTCGCGCGGGCGCTCTGCGCGTGTCTCGGACGGCAGAGCCTTTCCGGAACGAAGGACGGGGCCCAATCGGCGGCGCGCATCGCTCTGTCGGAGGCTCAGGACGAGTTGCTC
>JBBRGF010000263.1:0-4201 GCA_038240975.1 Gemmatimonadales bacterium | reverse complement strand
AATGATCGCCAAGAAGTCCGGCAAGTTGCTCCGATGCGGCGCGTGCATCGCTCATGAAACGCAAGATGTGTCAAGCTGTGCGATCGTAGCTAGACTTCGCACCGATTCCCTCCTGCTCCGCCCTTCAACACCAGTCGATGCCCAGCTGGCAAGCACGCTTCTTCACCAAGCTGATCACCGCGCTCGTTCGTCGCCGCCGGTGGGGTAATCCCGAAGAGCTAACGACGCGGGCGCGTCGCATTTTCGGCGCACCGGCATGGTATTCCGCGTCCAAGTTGGTCGGTGTGAGGCTTCACCGCACCGACGGCACCATTCCCGGCGAGTGGATCGTGCCTGACGGCTCGTCGTCGACGAATGTGATTCTCTACTTCCACGGCGGCGGTTACGTCGCTTGCTCGCCGCGAACCCACCGCCCAATTTCGGCTGCGCTCGCGCGCGACACCGGGTGCCGTGTATTGGCGCTCGACTATCGGCTTGCGCCCGAGCACCAGTTCCCGATGGCGTTCAATCAGGCCGTCGCGGCCTATCACTGGCTCCTCATGCACGGAACCAGGCCGAGCTCCATCGCCATCGCCGGCGACTCGACCGGCGGCGGCCTCACGCTCGCGCTGCTCGCGGCGTTACGGCAGCGCGAACCCGAATCCCTTCCGGCGTGTGCCGTCGCGTTCTCCCCATGGACAGATCTCGCGGGCACTGGTGCGTCGCTCACGGAAAACGACGGTCGATGCGCGATGTTCCACCCGGAGAACATCACCGAGTTTGCCGCGGCATACCTCGGTGATGCGTCACCGCGCGACCCACGCGCATCTCCGCTGTTCGCGGATCTCTCGGGTCTTCCCCCCGTGCTGCTGCACGTCAGCTCGTCGGAGCTGCTCCTCGACGACGCCCGCCGCGTGCACGACACAATTCAGAATGCCGGGGGCAACAGCACGATCCGCATCTTCGATGGTGTGCCGCACGGATGGCAGCTCCTCGATGGACTCATGCCTGAGGCGCACTCGTCGCTCTCCCAAGCCGGGAGCTTTATCCGCGCGAAATTCTCAGCCGACGTTACTTCTGCGGCTTCCCCGGCGGACTATCGCTCTTGAACACGTCCCGATTGAGCTGGACGTACTGCTTGAGATTGCCGGGAACGTCTTCCTCGGGGAAGATCGCCGTCACTGGGCACTCGGGCTCGCACGCCCCACAGTCGATGCACTCGTCGGGATGAATGAACAGCTGGTCAGGCCCTTCATAAATGCAGTCCACCGGACACACGTCGACGCAGGCGCGATCCTTTACCCCGATGCAGGCCTCGACGATCACATACGTCATTGCGGCGGCTCCTCCGGGATTCCGGTGGGGGTCCAGCGCGCCCGACCTGGCGCGTCTCGGACGTAGGTATACGAAGGTGAGTGGGGTGGCGCAAGGGGTCGTGTATCTTCCCTCCGATGCTCCGCCGAACTCGTGTCGTGGTCACGCTGGCCCTCATCTGGCTCGGCGCCGGCCGGTCTCTGAACGCTCAACAGTGCAACGCCCGCACCGCGCTCGTTCTCTCCGGCGGAGGCGCCAAGGGGATCGCCCAGATCGGTGTCCTCCGCGTCCTCGACAGTCTAGGCATTCATCCCGATCTGATCGTGGGCACCAGCATGGGTGCCGTCGTGGGCGCATTGTACGCCAGCGGCTACTCGGGGCGCGAGCTCGATTCGCTGGCGCGCGTGGTTCCGCTGGCCGCGCTCTTCCGCAGCTACCAGCCGCTCGCGCCCCGCTCGCTCGGCGTGCTTCAGCCGCTGGTGTTGTGGGAGCAGGGCGCCCGCGGCTTCGCGCTGCAGAGCGCGTCGGTGGTCGAGGCCGAGGCCAATGCGCTGCTCAATGCGGCGCTCCTCCGCGGCAATCTCCTCGCTCGGGGCGACTTCGACTCGCTGCCCATCCCGTTTCGCGCCGTCGCGACCGACTTGGCCAACCGCGAGACGGTGGTGCTCGAGTCCGGCGATCTCGCCCAGGCGGTGCGCGCCAGCGCGGCCGTGCCGCTCCTCTTCTCGCCGGAGCGCCGGGATGGACGGTTCCTGACCGACGGCGGGCTGTCGGCCAACATCCCCGTGGCCGTCGCCCGTGCAGAGGGCGCCGACCGGGTGATCGTGGTGGACGCGACGGAGCACCCGCGCGACTCGGTCGACGCCTACTCGCCGCTCCTGGTTGCCGACCGCATGGTGCAGTTTCTCTTCCGACAGCCCTCGGACTCGCTCGGTGAGGGTGATCTGCTCATCCGCCCGGACGTGGAAGGCTTCACCAGCCTCAACTTCTCTCCCCGCAACATCGAGCGGCTGCTCGCGCGCGGCTCGGCGGCGGCCGACTCGGTGCTGCCACGCCTTCGCTGTCGCGCGTGGACCAGCTACCACCCTCCTCTCCGGCTCCCGGCGCGGATCGCGCGCGTCACGATCGGCAGTGCGAACGCGTCGGAGCGGCTAGCCCTGACGCGGCTGCTCGGTCTCGGCGCGGGGCGGCGCGACACGCTCGACTTCGATCTGCTCTTGCGGCGCGTGCGCACCCTGGCGTCCGCATCTGAGACCTACCAGTCCGTCTGGCTCAATCCGACCCGCGCGGGAGACTCGGTCGCGCTCGACCTGGTGCTCCGGCGATCCGCCCGCCGCGTGGTGGGGCTAGGCCTGGCGTACGACAACGAGCTCGGCGGGAGGATGTGGGCCGGAGTGGTCGATCGTCGGTTCCTGGGTCGCGCCCTCGAGAGCAGCGCCGCGGCGTTCCTGGGCGAGCTGCGCCGCGAGCTCTCCCTGGGCCTGCGGCGAAACTTTGAGGTTGGCCGCCAGCTCTTCAACCCGACCGTCACCATCCGGCTCGCCAATGAAGACGTGCGCCGCTTCGACGCCAAGGGCGAGGAGCTCGGGCAGGCCTTCACCCGCGAGGCGATCGGGTTCGCCGGCATCGAGCGACCGCTCGCCCGCGGCTGGGATCTGGCGGTCGGTGGCGAGGGCCGCGCGTGGGACGAGCCGGGCCGCGCCGATCGCTCGACCATCGGCGCGGTCGCGCGGGTGACGGGCGCGAGCCGCCAGCGCGGACGCGTCATGCAGGCCGAACTCGCATGGACCGGACGGTACCGACGCGCCGCGCTCGAAGGCAGCGCGATGGCGCGCCTGGGAGCCGTGCGGATATCACCGCGCGTGCGTCTGGGTTGGGGCGACGGCTTGCCGCTGCAGCTCGGCTTTCCCCTCGGCGGCGGCGACGGCTTCCCCGGCTACCACCTCGGGGAGCGCCGCGGCGAGCGCGAGGCGATGCTGGGGCTGCTCTTTACCTTGCCGCTCAAGGGGCCGCTGCTCGCGCGCCTCGAGCTCGCCACCGGCGCTACGGACGCCGGGTCCGCCCGCTTCACCGGCGGCGGCTGGACCGTGGGCCTGCGCGCGGGAGTGGGAGCGGAGACGCCCGTCGGCCCCGTGCGGTTCGAGTACGGGCTGGCGCTGCGGGGCCGGGACGCACTGTTCGTCCGGCTGGGTCGGTGGTTTTGACGAGCGTCACGCGCATGGATTGGCGGCACTATCCTACGCTCGAATGCGGAGGGGCGCTGCGCCGTACCGCCTACAACAGGCCGGTGAGCGGGGTGGCGTAACTGGTGTTGCGGTCCTCGGGCGGTCCGTAGCGGCCGTCGGGTCCGTGCAGCCGATGCCACTCCTCGCGGAGGCAGAATGGATCGAGGCCCTGCGGCCGGTCCACGGCGAGCACGCCGTCCAGGTGGTCGATCTCGTGTTGAATCAGCTCGGCGCGGTCCCCCTCGAGATCCACCTCCTGCCAGTCGCCCTTGGTGTCCTGATACTTCACCCGCACCCGGACCGCGCGCGACACACGGACCAGGAGATTCGGGAAGGAGAAGCAGTCGTCCCAGACTTCGAAGTCGTCGCTCCCGATGTCGACGATTTCGGGGTTGATCAGCGCCCAAGGCTGGTCCATCTCACAATAGACCATGCGCACCGGCGCGCCGATCTGCGGCGCGGCGATGGCCCGGCCGCTGCCGAACCGCGATTGCCAGTCTCGCAGTGTCTCGCGCATGTCGTCCAGGATCACCCGTACGGCGGTGGAGCGAGGCTTGGTGATCGGCTCGCACCTGGCACGTAGGATCGGATCGCCGAGCAGGCGGATGCGATGTATGGTCATCGGGTGCGTGCCTCTTCCAGGAGGGTGCCGACCGTGGTCACCAACTCACCCCCCAATATGC
>JBBRGF010000262.1:0-4207 GCA_038240975.1 Gemmatimonadales bacterium | reverse complement strand
GCCTCAAAGGCGCCACCGCCCGGTTGGAGTCGGCGTGGTCGCGCGCGGCCAGGGCCATGGCTTCGGCCTCAAGCTGCTGGGGATCGACTTCGGCACCCCGCTGACTGATCCGCCGGCCCGCCCGTGTCTCAGGGCTGGCGGTGAGGAAGATCTTGAGGTCGGCATCGGGAAATACCACCGTTCCTATGTCCCGGCCATCGACCACGACGTCCCGGCCGGCCCGTACCATCGCCCTGAGCCGGGTGTTGACCCACTCCCTGATCTGCGGCTCCGCGGAGACCGCCGACACCCTCGCCGTCACCTCCGGCCCGCGGATCTCGGTGTCGGCCGGCTCGCCTTCGAGATACGCGGTAAACCCGGGCCCATCAGGTTGGAGCATCAGGCCGCGGTCTTCGGCTGCGCGGAGGATCGCCTCGGTACCAAGCGCGGCGACGAGGTCGCGCCGGCCGAGGCCGCGCCGGGTCGCCTCGCGCAGCGCGACGAGAGTGACGCCCCGATAAAGCGACCCCGAGTCGAGGTGAGCAAACCCCATCTGCTCCGCCACCGCCCGGGCCGTCGAAGACTTCCCGGACGCCGAGGGCCCGTCTATGGCGATCACCCCGCCCTTCACCGCCCCGCCTTCCCGATGCCGTGAAGGCTCTCAGTGAAGCGGGGAAAACTGACCGCCGCACACGCCATGTCGTCCACGCGAACGCGCGCTCCACCCACCGTGCCGAGCACGGCGAACGCCATCGCCATGCGATGGTCGCCGGCCGAGCGCACCCGGCCCGCGGGCGGGACCGACACGCCTTCCACCGCCAGGTCATCTCCCTGCACCTCGGCTCGTCCACCCACCGCACGAAGGTTCTCGGCGATGAGCGAGAGCCGGTCGCTCTCCTTGACCCGAAGCTCTCCAACGCCGCGAAAGAGCGTGGCGCCCTGCGCCCGCGACGCGAGGACGGCAAGTAGCGGGATCTCGTCGATGAGCGCGGGAATTTCTCCCGGCTTCACCTCGGTGCCGCGCAGCGCTGCCGGTGTGACGATCAAGTCGGCCACCGGCTCACCGAAGTGTTCCGTTGCCGCATCGATCGCGATGGCGGCGCCCATCCGGCGGAGCACGAAAAGGAAGCCGATGCGCGTGGGATTCACCCCGACCCCGGCGATCCTCAGCTCGCCGTGATCGGCGAGAACCGCCGCTCCGGCCAGGAATGCCGCCGAGGACGGATCGCCGGGAACCTGGAGCTCGAAAGGCGCGATCGTCCCCCCCGGGCGAAATGCGATCCAACCGTCGCTCTCCTCCACGTCGTAGCCGAATGCGCGCAGCATGCGCTCGGTGTGGTCGCGCGACCGGCCGTGTGGCTCACGAAGACTCACCTCCACGCCGCCGGCGAGACCCGCGAGCAGCAGCGCGCTCTTTATCTGCGCACTCGACACCGGCATCGCGTAGCGAAGCGGTGCCAGCGTTCCTCCCCGCACGGTGAGCGGAAGACCGTCCCTGCCGCTCTCATCGAATCGCGCGCCCATCTGAGAGAGTGGTACAGTGACCCGGCGCATCGGGCGGCGGCGCAGCGACGCATCGCCGGTGAGCGTGGCCCCGAAGCGATGTCCGGCGAGGAGCCCGAGCAGGAGACGCGTCGTGGTGCCCGAGTTGCCGCAGTCGAGTACCGCGGACGGGGCGCGGAACCGCGACCGACCATTCACCGTCACTACCGAGGCGTCGCGGAGCGGTGTGACGGCGGCACCCAGCTGCCTCACGACCCGCGCGGTGGAACGGGCGTCGAAGGAAGTGAGGGCGCCGCCGATGTAGCTCGTGCCTTTGGCGAGCGCCCCGAACAGCAGTGCCCGGTGCGTGATGCTCTTGTCGCCTGGGACGCGGACGGTTCCGGTTACTCTCACCGATCGAGACTCTCCCGAAATTGGAGCGCGGCGGTCAGATACCGGCGGAGCTCTTCCGCATCGCCGGCAGCCACGAGCCTCTGAAGCTCGGCGAGACTTGTCGCCGTAGCCGCCAGAGCCTCGCCGATCGCCTCGCGGTTGTAGAGAAGGATGTCGATCCACATATCGGGGTTGCTCGCCGCAAGACGGGTCGTATCGCGAGCGCCTGTGCCGAACGAGAGTCCGGCAAGCCCGCGGTCGGCCATTGCCTTGGCGAGGGCGGACGCGACGGCCTGGGGAAGATGGCTGGTCCAGGCGAGCTGTCGGTCGTGGGCGAAGGCGTCGATAAGAATGGGCGACGCCTCGAGGACGTCCTCCCAGAAGTGCATGAGTGCACGGGCCGCGCGGTCGCCGCCGGGCGCTCCGGTCTCGGACACGTAGACGACGCAACCGCGCAGCCGGTGCGGGCTCGCGGCGGCAAAGCCGGTGGCATGGGTGCCCGCGAGCGGGTGCCCGCCGGCGAAGCGGTCGCCGAGGCCGCTTGCCACGGCCCGCGCAACCACCGGCGCCTTCACGCTGCACACATCGGTGAGCAGCGCCTCGGGTTCAAGGGAAGGCTTCAACGAGCCGATCAGATCGAGCGTAGCCCCGGGAGGGACGGCGAGGACGACGAGCTCGGCGCCGCTCACTGCGCGCGCCGCGGTGTCGGCCAGCTCGGTGATTGCGGAAGAGGTGAGTGCCTGGACGCCGTCGGCCCGCGAACGTGAAAAGCCGACGACGCGTGAAATGCCGGCGAGCCGCGCCTGCCACGCGAGCGATCCTCCGATCGCACCCAACCCGATGACCGCCAGCGACGTAGGCCGCATCAGGGCGCAACCTATCGGGACGGCGGTCGATTCTCAACGGAAGTTGGCCGCGGTCGCCGGCCCGCACTTCAAGGCGAGCCCAAGGAAAAGGCAGCAGGCGCCGACACCGGCCGATTCCTCGCGGAGTGGTCCATACCCCGCGAGCGTCGTGAGTGCCGGCGCGAACTGCCGCGGTTCAGGTCGCGGTATCGCAATCGCTTGCCGCATTCACGGCGGCGCTGGAGAAGACGTTTCGGCTCGCCATCAGGGCCGCCACTGGCGTGCTTCTTGCCAGCCGAGTGGCGCATTGTGGCCAGAATCCTGATAGTCGAAGACAGCTCCGACAATATGAAACTCTTTCGCGCCGTGCTGGCCCAGAAGGGGCACGAGGTAACCGGGCTGACCGGCGGAGAGGGGCTGACCGCGACGATCGCTTCGTGCATTCCCGATCTCGTGCTGATGGACATCCAGCTACCCGGCAAGGACGGCTTCGCCCTGCTGCGGGAGATCCGCGAATCCACCCATCGCGGACTCCGGGTGCTGGCCCTGACGGCGCACGCCATGGCCGGCGACCGGGAGCGGGCAATCGAGGCAGGGTTCGACGGGTACATCACCAAGCCGATCGACGTCCGAAGCTTTCCCGACCAGATCGGGCGAGCGCTCGCCGGTGAGGGCGTAATGACGTGATCGGAGATCCTCGGCCGGGACCCGAACACCAATGAGTCAAAAGATCTCCAGCTCGAGCACCTCCGCAGCACCGGCGCCTTCTGCCGAGAAGAAGGCGCTCATCGATGCCTTTGACAGCGTTCTCAAGACCCAGGCCGACGAGCGCCACCGCGAGGCCGAGGAGCGCCGGCGGGCGGGCGCCGGCTCCAGTCCTCTGGTGAGCGTGGCGACCTTGATCCTGCTGGCGGTGGGTGCCTACCTCGCCGTGATGCGGCCGACCTGGGTATTCGCTCCGCGGCCGACTCCCGAAACGGTTGCCCTTCGTGAGGCGAGCCTGCGCGTCTCGATGGCCAATGCGGCGCAGCACGTCGAGCGCTTCCGGAAGCGCTCGGCCCGGCTTCCAGCATCGCTCGAGGAAGCGGGGACGCGCGACCATGGTCTTCGCTACGATCGGCTCGGCGCAACGGATTTTCGGCTGGTTGGAGAGAATGGACCGGCCCGCGTCAGGTTCACCTCCGGCGAGCCGCTCGCCGATTTTCTCGGCAACAGCTACCAGATCATCGCACGGAGAACAAGATGAGGCACGTACGCGGGGCCTTTACGTTCATCGAAATGCTGGTCGTGATGATCGTGCTCGGCATTCTGTCGGGACTTGCTACGCTCAAGTACATCGACCTCAGAGATCGCGCGCTCACAGCGCAGGCTGCGTCAGACATGGAAACCGTGCGGCTCGCGGCCTACAGCACCTGGTACGAGACAGGGATCTGGCCGGCGGAGGTAGGAGCGGGAGTGGTGCCGGTGGAGATGACGCCGTATCTGCCGAAGGGCTTTGGGTTCTCTCG
>JBBRGF010000261.1:0-4242 GCA_038240975.1 Gemmatimonadales bacterium | reverse complement strand
CTCCGGCCGACAGCCGCCTGTTGCTCCTCACCAACGGCGACAACAACGGCGCCATGAACTACGTCTTCCGCGAGCAGGGCGGGCGCTGGACGTGGGGAGAGTGCGAGGCGTCGTCGATTCCGGAGATGGCGCAGCTCCTCGGTGAAACGGTTGTGCACTGCGATACAAACCGCCTCGACTTTCCGGATGCCACTTTCGACACCGTCGTGGTGATCGACGTTCACGAGCACCTGGCCGAGACGGCGCCGCTCAACCGGGAGCTCTTCCGGATCGTGCGTCCAGGCGGCCGCGCCATCATCACGACGCCGAACGGCGATCTCCGAAAGCTGGCCGTGAGGATCAAGGACCGCGTAGGCATGACCAAGGACGCCTACGGGCACGTGCGGGTCGGGTACACGATTGCCGAGCTGAGCCAGATGCTCAGTGAGGCAGGCTTCCGCCCCGGCGCGTCGGGCAGCTACTCGCAGTTTCCCACCGAGATGCTCGAGCTGGGAATCAATCTGGCGTATGTCAAGTTTCTGAGTCGGCGCAAGTCCGGCCCCACCGACGGCGAGCACGCCGCCGGACCCATAGCGCCATCGTCGGCGGATCAGGTCCGCAAGGTCGAGAAGACCCTCAAGCTCTACGGCGCCATCTATCCGGTCTGCCGCGTGATCTCGTCGTTCGACGCCCTGTTCGCGCCGTTCTCCACCGGATACGCCGTCGCGGTCGTCGGCCAGAAGCCCGCTGGTTAGGCCGCCGAGATGAACATTCTCGTCACCGGCGCCCAGGGATTCATCGGGCGCGCCGTCGTCGCCGGCCTCAGCGAGCGCGGCTGGCAGGTCACTGCCCTCGACCTCTCGCCACCGAGGGATCCGCCGCCTGCGGGCGTGAAGGTTGTTTCGGGAGACATCCGACGAGTGGAGCAGTGGCGCCAGGCGATCGAGGGTGCCGACGTGGTGATTCATCTGGCCAGTGCGCATCTCCAGGTCGATCTCCCGGAGAGCGCCTATTGGGAGACGAACGTCAAGAGCCTGAGGCCGTTTCTCGAGGCCGCCCGCGCAGCCGGCGTCAAGCACTTCATTCACACGAGCAGCGTGGGCGTACACGGAACCCTCGCAGAGGTGCCTGGCAACGAAGACTCGCCACTCGCCCCCGAAAATCTGTATGAGCAGACCAAGAGGGCCGGTGAGGCGGAGGTGGTGCGATTCCTGCCCGAGGCGCCGCCGATGGGGGTCACGATCGTCAGGCCCGCCTGGGTCTACGGCCCCGGTGATCCGCGGACGGAACGGATCCTGGGGGCCGTAGCGAGGGGCCGTTTCATCATGTTCGGCGGCGGCCGCAACCATCGTCACCCCATCTACATCGACGACTATGTCACGGGCGTGGTACAGCTTCTGCTTCAGGCGCACACCTTCGGCCGCACCTACATCCTGGCGGGACCCGCCTATCTGACTTCGCGCGAGCTGGTCGGCGCGGCGGAACAGGTTACCGGCGGCAAAACGCGGCTCCGCGTGCCGCTCGCCATCGGCTATGCGGCAGGGCTCGGAGTGGAAATGGTGTGCAGGGTGGTCGGCGCGTCACCTCCGATCTCGCGGCGAACGCTGGCGTTCTTCACCAACCAGAACGCATTCGACATAACCCGGGCGCGGCAGGAGTTCGGCTTTGCCCCGTCGATCGGGGTGGTCGAAGGCTTCCGCCGGGTCTGGGATGCCATGCAGCGGCGGCCAGGCGCCGCTCGACACTAACCTCGGGAGGAGCGCGTGCTCGTCGGCGCCGCAGGCCCCGTCGCGGCTGACAGGTCAGGTCTCACCGCCGGCTGGCGGGGAGAGGTCGATCGCGGTGTGGAGTGGGTGGGTGGCGACGGAGCAGCGGCGGCCATTCGTCCCTGGTCGGTCAAGGCGCTCGACTCCGAGGAGCGTCTGGCAACCGACGCCGCCTCGGGCTCGTGGCTCGTCCTTTCGGGGCACCTCTTTCATGATCGGGTGGGCCAGGGCTCTGACCGTTCAGGCGGGCTCGCCCGCACCCTGCTCTCGCGGCTGACCGAGCGCGGGGTCGCGTGTCTCGCCGACGTCGATGGCTCGTTCGCCATCGCGTGGTTCGACGGCAGGAGCCGCCGCCTGCACCTGATACGGGATCGCGTCGGGGCCGAAGCGCTCTATGTTGGCGAGGCGGGGTCCAGTGTGCTTTTTGCCTCGCGGGTGCGCGACCTGCACGGCCCCGGCCTCCTGCCCGGCGGAATTTGTCCCCGCGGCCTCGCCGAATACCTCACCTACTGCTACGTGCCCAGCGACTCGACCCTCGACCGGGACGTCCGCCAGGTCCCCGCCGGCGGCGTGATGGTGGTCGACGAGCTCGGCAAGATCGTCGAACAGCGGCGCTGGTATCGGGTCTCTTTTGCCGGCCCCTATCTCACCGATGAGCGCGCCATCGCCGAACAGTTTCGAACCATGCTCGAGGCCGCGGTTGTTCGACGCATCGGGAAGCTGCGGCCGGGCATTTTCGTGTCGGGCGGAATGGACTCGAGCTCCATCCTGACCTTTCTCCGCCGCCACGAGTCAGGCCCCATTAAGAGCTACTCCTACCGCTGCGCATCGGCGTCGTTCGATGAATCGGTGTTCGCGCGGGCCATGGCAAAGGCCGCCGGCTCGGAGCATACCGAGGTCCTCTTCGGCGCCGACGATGCGCTCCAGATCGACCAGGTGGTGTCGGCCATGGAGGTCCCGTTCTGCGACCTCGGGCTCGAGGTGGCCACGTGGATGCTCGCGCGGTCGGCAGGTGGAGAGGTCGATTTCGTCCTGACCGGCACCGGAGGAGACGAGATCTGGGCCAGCCATCCGGTCTATGCAGCCCAGCGGGTGGTCGGGAACTACGAGAAACTGCCCGTGCCCGGCGCAATCAACCGCGCAATGCGACGCTTGGCAGCCACGCTTCCGGACTCCGACCGAAAGCGCGACCTCCGCGTCATCCTCAAGCGGCTTCTCCCGCCCGAGGCCTATCCCGCCACGCTCAAGCACTACCGCTGGAAGGCGTACTACGCGCCGGGCGAGTTTGGCTCGCTGCTCGTTCCCGAGTTGGCGGCCGCGGTGCGGCAGGAGGATCCGTTCCAGTGCGTTCGCGACGGATTCGACGGGTACGACGGACCGGACGACGAAGTGACGCCGTGCATCTACAACGATTACACCACGATGGTCCCTGGGTTCGCCAACCGCGCCCGGCTGTTGCGGAACTTCGGCGTCGAGCTGCGGTCTCCCTTGCTCGATCGCGATCTGATCGAGCTCGGCGCCCGTATCCCAGCGAGGCTCAAGCTGGAGGGAGTCGAGCGCACCAAGCGGTTGTTCCGGACCGCCATGGAAGGCGTGCTCCCCGATGTCATCAATCACCGCAAGGACAAGCTCGGCCTCTCGATCCCGCTCAAGAACTGGCTGAGAGACGACAGCCGTATCGCGACGCGCATGATCGAGGCGTGCAGCCCCGCGGCGCTCGAGCGTGTCGGAGTGTTCCGGCCCGAGATGGTGGCCGAACTTCTTAAGGCGCACCGCGAGCGCCGGGCCAACAACTCGCAGCGGTTGTGGGCCATTCTCGTGTTACAGCTCTGGCTCGGAGCGAGGTCCTTACGCAGATGACTAGTCAGCCCGCGCAGCCGAAACAACTTCCGGCGTTCCGGTTTCGGGACTACTCCTATCCGCTCGGTGTGCTCAAGTACCGACGGCTCTTCAGCCGTGCGCCCCGGTGGAGCAGAGATGAGCTGGAGGATTGGTCCCGCAAGCGGCGGGTCGCCATCGTCACCCACGCCTACGACAACGTGCCGTACTACCGGCGGCTGTTCGACCAGCACGGCATCCGTCCCTCCGAGGCGGGCCGGACGGATGTGTGGCAGCAGATCCCCGTGCTGGAAAAGGAGATCATCCGGGCCAACACCGACGACATGATCTCGAGGAAGGTCGATCCGAAACGCATGATGTGGGTCACCACGTCGGGCTCGACCGGTATGCAGCTCCGAATCCTGCTCGACCAGAATATCAATGCGGCGGCCTTCGCGCTCTTCTGGCGGGCGTGGGGAAGCGGCGGCTACTATCACCTGGGCCAGCGCCACGCGATCATGAAGGGCGTGTTCTACGAGAAGGGATGGCGGTACAACCGGGCCATCCGCGCCCTCGAGCTCTCGACCGCCCGCGTCGGGCCGGAGAACGTCAGCCTCTTCCGCGATCTCATCCTCAAGTATCGCCCGCGCTTCATGCGCGGCTACCCTTCCGCGCTGTT
>JBBRGF010000260.1:0-4263 GCA_038240975.1 Gemmatimonadales bacterium | reverse complement strand
CTCCTAAGGATGCCGCGGGGGTCTCGCTCCGAAACGCGGACGTGTTCCCTTGACCGCCCTGAGGTCACGCACGGCACTCATCGCCGGTGGGGAGGGTCAGGTAGGACTCGCGCTTCAGACGACGGCACCGCCGGCGTGGCGCGTGACGGCGTGCGGGAGGAGCATGCTCGACATCACCGACGAGGGAGCGGTTCGGCAGGCGATCCTCGATGAGCGGCCCGCCCTCGTGATCAATGCGGCGGGCTACACCGCCGTCGATGCCGCGGAGGGAGAGCCGGCGCGGGCCGAGGCGGTGAATGCGCGAGGCGCGGCGAACGTGGCCCAGGCCGCGCGGGAGGCGGGCGCGCGCCTTTTCCACGTCTCCACCGACTTCGTGTTCGATGGTCGGCAGGACCATCCGTACGCTCCCGGCGACACCGCGAACGCCCTCAGCGTCTACGGCCGCACCAAGCTCGACGGCGAGCGCGAGATCGCGCGGATCAGCAACGGCTCGGCCCTCACCGTCCGCACGGCGTGGGTGTATTCCGCCTACCGAAAGAATTTCGTGCTGACCATGCTGAGGCTCATGCGGGAGCAGGAGTCCGTCAGCGTGGTGAACGATCAGGTAGGAACGCCCACCTGGGCGAACGGGCTCGCGGCGGCCCTGTGGGCCGCGGCGGACCATCCGGAAATGCGGGGCGTTCACCATTGGACCGACGATGGCGTCGCGAGCTGGTACGACTTCGCCGTGGCGATCCAGGAGACGGCGCTCGAGGTGGGATTGCTCGACCGCGCCGTGCCCGTGCGCCCGATTCGTACCGCCGACTTTCAGGCGCCGGCTGCGCGTCCGGCGTACAGCGTCCTGGACAAGACCGCCACCTGGGCCGCGCTCGGCCGCACCGCCCCCCATTGGCGCGTGAATCTCCGCCTCATGCTCGACGAGCTGCAACGTGGCTAGTCTGCTGGTGACCGGCGGCGCCGGGTTCATCGGCGCCAACTTCGTGCACCACTGGATGCGCACGTATCCCGGCGATCGGGTCGTGGTGCTCGATGCCCTCACCTACGCGGGCAACCTGGCCAATCTCGAGACGGTACGAGACCGGCCCGGCTTCGAGTTCGTGCACGGCGACATTCGCGTGCCGGGCATCGCCGAAGGGCTGCTGCGCGAGCGAGACATAACCGTGCTCGTCCACTTCGCCGCGGAATCACATGTCGACCGCTCGATCGTTGGCCCCGACGCCTTCATCGAAACCAACGTCGCCGGAACTCACGAGTTGCTCAAGGCGGCGAGAAACGTGTGGCTGGAGGAAGGGAAGGGCGGTGGAGCTGTCCGCTTCCACCACGTGTCGACCGACGAGGTCTACGGATCGCTCGGCCCAGACGATCCGGCGTTTCGTGAGGATACGCCGTATGCTCCCAATTCGCCGTACGCCGCCAGCAAGGCGGCTTCGGACTATCTCGTTCGCGCCTATCACCACACCTATGGACTGCCGGTCACGACGAGCAACTGCTCCAACAACTACGGCCCATATCATTTTCCCGAGAAGCTTATTCCCCTCATGCTGGTGAATGCTCTCGAGGGCCGGCCACTCCCGCTATACGGCGACGGGCTCAACGTGCGCGACTGGCTGTACGTCGAGGATCATTGCCGAGCAATAGAGCTGATCGTCACCAGAGGAAGGTTAGGCGAGACGTACAACGTGGGCGGGCGCAACGAGTGGACCAATATCGATATAGTGCGGCTGCTCTGCCGCCTGGTCGACGAGGCGTTTGCCGCCGACAGGACCATGAGGGGGCGCTTTCCCTCGGCGCCCGCCGCCAAGGGCAGGAAGACCGAGTCGCTGGTGACGTTCGTCGCCGATCGGCCGGGGCACGACCGCCGCTACGCGATCGACGCGTCCAAGGTCGAGCGTGAGCTGGGCTTTGTGCCCGGGGAGAGCTTCGAGACCGGCATCCGAAAGACGATCGCATGGTACTTGGCCAACGAGTCGTGGTGGCGGTCGGTGATGGACGGGAGCTACCGGGAATGGGTGCGCCGTCAGTATGGCGGGCAGGCTCACCAAGGCGATTAGATTGGCTCCGATGAGCCTCGACGCTACATCCCGAACCGTAGGTCACTTGCCCGTCATCATCGAGCCCGGCCATTCGTGGGTGGCACTCGACCTGCGCGCGCTATGGAGCTACCGGGAACTGCTTTACTTCCTGACCGTGCGAGACATCAAGCTTCGCTACCGTCAGACTCTTCTCGGGTTTGCGTGGGCTATCCTACAGCCGCTTTCGGCTATGCTGGTTTTTTCGCTGTTTCTGGGGAGGGTAGCGGGTGTGACGACGAGCGGCGTGCCGTATCCGCTGTTCGCCTTTGCTGGACTGGTACCCTGGATGTTCTTCTCCAATGCGATCACCAGCGCCAGCAACAGTCTCATCACAAGCAGCAACCTCATCACGAAGGTCTACTTCCCGCGGGTGATCATTCCTGCGGCGGCGGTCCTCGCCGGCCTGGTGGACTTTGCCGTTGCTTTCCTGGTCCTGCTCCTTCTGCTCGCCTACTATCACGTCGCGCTGGCCGCAAGCGCGCTTCTGGTGCCCCTGCTGCTGGGAGTGCTCCTGCTGCTCGCGTTTGGCGTCGGTACGTGGATGGCGGGCCTGAACGTGAAATACCGGGATATCCGGTACGCGCTGCCGTTCGTGGTCCAGATCTGGATGTTCGCGTCGCCGATCGTCTACCCGACGACACTCGTCCCGGAACGATGGCAGTGGGTGCTGCGGCTCAATCCGATCACCGGCATCGTCGGAGCCTTTCGCGTGTCCCTCCTGGGCGGTGACGTCGACTGGCCCACCCTCGCGCTGGCCGCCGGGCTCACGGTCGCGATCGTACTCTACGCCCTCTCGGTCTTCGCCAAAATGGAAGAGGGCTTTGCCGATGTCATCTGACCGTTTGTGAACGCGATCATCAAGGCCGAGCACCTGGGCAAGCAGTACCGCCTCGGCGCGCGGTCGGCGCGTTACGGCACCTTCCGAGAGGCGTTCGTGGAAGTAGTGAGGGCGCCATTGCGGCGGTTCGGACAGAATGGCGGCGCATCCGCACCCACGCTCTGGGCGCTGCGCGACGTGAGTTTCGAGGTCCCGCCTGGCCAAGTCGTCGGGATCATCGGGCGCAACGGCGCCGGCAAGTCTACGCTCCTCAAGGTGCTTTCACGCATCACGCGGCCCACCACCGGGCGAGTCGAAGTCTCAGGACGGGTGGGGAGTCTCCTCGAGGTTGGCACGGGCTTCCACCCAGAGCTGACGGGACGTGAGAACACCTACCTCAGCGGGGCCATCCTCGGGATGCCTCGCGCCGAAATCACGCGCAAATTCGACGAGATCGTCGCCTTCGCCGAGGTGGAGAAGTTCATCGACACTCCGGTCAAGTATTTTTCCAGCGGCATGTACCTCCGTCTGGCCTTCGCGGTGGCCGCCCACCTGGAGCCCGACATCCTGATCGTCGACGAGGTGCTCGCGGTCGGCGACGTGGCGTTCCAGCGAAAGTGCCTCAACAAGATGCAGGACGTGCAGGGGCATGGGCGGACCGTGCTCTTCGTCTCGCACAGCATGCCCGCGATCTCGCGGCTCTGCCAGCGGGTTCTTCTTTTCTCCGAGGGCGCCATTGCGCGCGACGGGCCGGCCGCGGAGGTGGTGAGCTTCTACCTCGGTTCGGGCCTGAGCACAACAGCTGAGCGCCGGTGGGATGATCCGGAGCAGGCGCCGGGAAACCACGTCGTGCGCCTCAGAAGCGTCCGCGTGCGCACCGAAGAAGGGTCGACCGTCGACGCGGTCGACATCCGGCGGCCCGTTGGGGTGGAGGTGGTGTACGACGTGCTGGAGCCCGGGGCGGTCCTGATGCCGAATTATCACTTCCATAACGAAGACGGCGTGTGCGCGTTCATCGCGCACGATCTCGACCCCGCATGGAGGTCTACACCCCGGCCAGTGGGGCGCTACACCAGCACGCTCTGGGTCCCTGGAAACTTTCTCGCCGAGGGCAGCATCTTCGTCACCGCCGCTGCCACGACCTACTATCCGATGGCCGTGCATTTCCTGGAGCGAGACTCCGTCGTGTTCCGCGTAATCGATGCCCTCGATGGCGATTCCGCGCGCGGAGACTTCGGGGGACACATGCCCGGCGTGGTGCGTCCGGTGCTGCCGTCCACGACTCGGTTCGAGCCGGCGCTCGAGCCAGGCCAGCCCCTGATCAGCGGGCCGGTGTGACCGACGACCGCCGGCCCACGTCAGGCCGGATCGGCC
>JBBRGF010000259.1:0-4325 GCA_038240975.1 Gemmatimonadales bacterium | reverse complement strand
TCGCACAACAAGGCGCGATCGGAGGCCAGGTCACCGATCAGTCCGGGGGCGCCGGGCTCGAGGCGTCACGGGTCATCCTCACCGGCACCAGCCGCATCGAGAACAGCGACCGGGAGGGACACTTTCTCTTCCGCAACGTCGCGCCGGGCACCTACCAGGTCCGCGTGCTTCGGGTCGGCTACAAGCCGGCCACCCAGACGGCCACGGTCGGGGCAGGCGAGACGGTGGCGCTCGACTTCGCGCTGGAGGCCGCCCCGGTCCAGCTCGACGAGCTGGTGACCACCGCCACCGGCCAGCAGCGCAAGCTGGAGGTGGGCAACGCGGTCACCACCATCGATGTGGCCAAGGTGGCGGAGACCGCACCGATCACCGAGTTCGCCAACCTGCTCTCGGGCCGGGCGGCGGGTGTCCAGGTGCTCAAGAGCAGCGGCACCACCGGCACCGGCACCCGCATCCGGATCCGCGGCTCCAACAGCATCTCGCTGTCGAATGAGCCGCTCTACTACCTCGACGGCATCCGCCTCGAGAGCGGCTCCAGCTCCACGACGCTCAATATCGGCGGGTTCGACAACGGGTCCACCGAGAACGCCGGCCCGTCGCGCATCAACGACATTGTACCCGACGATATCCAGGACATCGAGATCGTGAAGGGGCCGGCCGCCGCCACGCTCTACGGCATCCAGGCCTCCAACGGCGTCGTCCGCATCACCACCAAGCATGGCACGGCGGGGCCCCCGCAGTGGAACCTCTTTACCGAGCTCGGCGCCGTCTCCGACAACAATACCTATCCCCTCAACTTCTACGGCCGCGACTCCACGGCGGCTACGGGCGCGGACTTCGACGGCTTCTGCAACATCCTGGCGAATCAGGCGGGCGATTGCACTCAGACGTCGCTGCAGGCGTATCAGGCGCTGAACAATCCCTCGACGCGGCCGTACAAGGCGGGGCTGCGGCAGAGCTACGGGGCGAATGTTGGGGGCGGCAGCGACGAGGTGACCTACTTCGTCTCCGGCACGTACGAGAACGAGATCGGGCCATTCCGCCTGCCGAAGCTCGAAGAGGACTCCGTGCGGCAGGTACGCGGCACGGTGCTCGACAACCAGCTTCGGCCGAACGCGCTGGAGAAGTACGCCGTCCGCGCCAACGTCGCCGCCAATGTCTCGAAGACCTTCGACGTCGACGCCTCGCTGGGCTTCGTCAGCAGCAACACGCGCTTCATCGAGAACGACAACAGCTTTCTGACCGTGAACGGGAGCGGCACGGCCAGCGGCAACCTTCCCGAGGTCAACAACGGCTGGTTCTATACGCCCGCGCAGTTATTCGCGGAGCTGGCCAACCAGGCCGCCAACCGCTTTACCGGTGGGTTTACCGGCAACTGGCATCCGCTCGAATGGCTCAGCGGACGTGCGACCGTAGGCTACGACGTCGTGAACCGCACCGATGTGCAGTTCTTCCCGACCGGCCAGGTGGCCGACCTGGGCCAGAACGCTCTGGGGGTGAGGTCGCAGAATCGCTTCGACATCTCCCAGGCCTCCGTCGACCTCGGTGCCTCTGCCCGGTTTCGCCTCAGCGACGCCATCGGCTCCCGCACCTCGGTGGGCGGGCAGTTCTTCCGCGATCTCGCGCGGGGCAATTTCGCCACCGGACGCATTCTCCCCGCGGGGTCGGGCACCATCACCGGCGCCGCCACCACCGAGGCCAGCGACACCCTCGTCGAGTCGCGCTCGATCGGATCGTACGTCGAGGAGGAGATCAACCTGAAGGAGCGATTCTTCGTCACCGGGGCGCTGCGCTTCGATGACAACAGCGCCTTCGGCCAGAACTTCAACGCCACCGTCTATCCCAAGGCCAGCGCCTCCTGGCTGATCTCGGACGAGCCGTTCTTCCACTCCGGCGCGCTCAACACACTCCGTCTCCGCGGGGCGTTCGGCGCCTCGGGCCAGCAGCCGGGCACCACCGACGCGCTCCGGTTCTACAACGCCGTCGGCGGAAAGAAGGACGCGGCCGCCACCACCGGCCTGACCTTCGGCAGCATCGGCAACACCAACCTCAAGCCGGAGCGCTCACGCGAGTTCGAGGTGGGAGTCGACGCCGGATTGTTCCGGGACCGCATCTCGGTGGAGCTGACGTACTACACCAAGCTCACGCGAGACGCCCTCATTCAGAGGGACATCGCCCCGTCGCTCGGCGCGTCCGCGACGCAGTTCGTCAACCTGTCGCGAATTCGGAACCGGGGGTTCGAGCTCGCGATCAGCAGCCGCATCATCGACCGGCCGAGCATCGCCTGGGACCTCACCCTCAGCGGCTCGACCACCAAGAACACGATCCTGGAGCTGGGTGAGGGCGTCAGCCCGATCTTCGTCGGCTTCTACCAGCAGCATCGCGCGGGGTATCCCGCCGGCGGCTACTGGGCGCCGACGGTCAGCTTCAGCGATGCCGACGGCAACGGGATCATCGACCAGTCCGAGGTGACGCTCAGCGACAGCGCCGTCTTCCGAGGCTCGGCGCTGCCCACCAAGGAGGCTTCTCTCAACAGCCAACTCGCGGTGCTGGGCGGCAAGGTGGTCTTCGGCACCCAGTTCGACTATCGCGGCGGCCACATGGTGGACAACTCGCTGGAGCAGTTCCGCTGCTTCTCGGTGCAGAACTGCCGCGGGCTCTACGACGCCAGCGCGCCGCTCGAGCAGCAGGCGCTGGTCCAGGCCACGTTTCTACCGGGAGGCGGCAACTCGGTCGCGTTCCTCGAGCCGGGATGGTTCATCAAGCTCCGGGAACTGTCGCTCACCTTCGAGGCGCCCGACCGCTGGGCCCGGGCCTTCCGCGCGAGTCGGCTGAGCTTTACCGTGGCCGGAAGGAACCTCTGGACCATCACCGATTACAGCGGTGTCGATCCCGAAGTCAACGCCTTCGCGCAGGATAACTTCGCGTCTGGAGACTTCGAGTCCCAGGCGCAGGTGCGCTACTTTACCGCGCGCCTCAACGTCGGTTTCTGAGAGATGACGCACATGCGGACCTACTCCTCTCGGGCCATCCTCGCGCTGGTAGGCGCGCTCGTTCCGCTCGCCGGCTGTGGGCTCCTCGACACCCAGCAGCCGAACATCGTCGACCCCGGCAACCTGGGCTCGCCCGAGGCCGCCGCGTCGCTCCGTCTCGGCGCCCTGGCCGACTTCGCGTTCGCGAAGGACGGCGACGGAACACAGTCGGAGGACGGGCTGATCCTGGTTGTGGGCCTCCTCTCCGACGAGTTCATCTTCTCGACCACGCCGCCGTCGGAGCAGGAGATCGACCAGCGCACGACGTCGAACCTCAACCCGAGCCTCTCGGACGCCTACCGGAATCTCCATCACGCCCGCGCCGGCGCCGAGCTCGCGGCCGACCAGCTTCAGACCTTCCTGCCCCAGCCCGACAGCACTACCGACATCGCCGAAATGCTGGCGATCGCGGGATACACCTACACCTATTTCGGCGAGGACTTCTGCTCGGGCGTGCCATTCGGACGAGTCGAGGGAGACTCTACCATCTTCGGACAGCCGCAGACGACCGAACAGATCTACAATACCGCCTTGGCCAAGTTCGATTCCGCGCTGGCGCATCCGGGCTTGTCGGTGGACGAAGAGGGGACGATCACCAACCTCGCGGCCGTGGGCCGGGGACGGGCGCTCCTCGACCTCGGACTCTTTACGGATGCGGCTGCCGCGGTGGCCGAAGTTCCCACCGATTTCGTGTACGCCACCGAGCACTCCGAGAGCCCGCTCAGGCTGCAGAATGCCATCTGGTCATACACCAACGAGGGACTCTGGTCGCTCGCGGATCAGGAGGGCGGCGTCGGCCTGGCATACCGCGGCGCCGAGGATCCGCGCGTCCCATTCACAGACTTCGAAGACACCGGACTCGATCTGATCACGCCGCAGTTCAGCCTCGATAAGTACGACGCGTCGGGATCGATCCCGGTGGCCGATGGCATCGAGGCGCGGCTCATCGAGGCAGAGGCGCTGCTCCAGGCCAACAATTTCAGCGGGATGAGAAATATTCTGAACGATCTGCGCGACACCCAGGGCCTCGCTCCCCTCCCCACTTCGGGCAACCGCGACGCGGCTATCGACCAGCTCTTTTCCGAGCGCGCCTTCTGGCTCTTCGCCACCGGCCACCGCCTCGGCGACATGCGCCGCCTCATCAGGCAGTATGGACGCGACGTAAACGCGGTGTTTCCAAACGGCGACTACCACAAGGGAGGGGTCTACGGGCCGGACGTCAATCTCCCGCTTCCGCTGGAGGAGGAGAACAACCCGAACTCGAGCGGCGTGGGGTGCATCGACAGAAACGCA
>JBBRGF010000258.1:0-4344 GCA_038240975.1 Gemmatimonadales bacterium | reverse complement strand
GTCCCGCGGATCCATCCCGGTAACATGAATCGTAACCTGGAAGAGATTGACTAGGCCCCAAACGCGACAAATAGGTGCCTATTCGACAAGTCCCTAGCGGTGCCGTGGGTTAAGTTGTTGAACTTAATCGGTGGGCGCCGCTGGCACCTCCCTTGGCACCCTCAACCAGCGTAGATCGTGGCGCGGCGTGGCGCACTATGGCCGTCCTCAGAGGGAATGGCAGGGTTATCAGCGGTCAAGGTGTCCTGGGCCTGGCCTTGCCGTGAATATCTTCATGAACACCTGTTTGCACTGCCCGGCGTACCCGCCCTAATCCCGAAGCCGGATCGGGAGGACCCACATCGAGGGGGGAGTCCTTCCTGGTGGCCCCGTGCCGTCAGGTTAGTCGCGCGGCCGGACGAAGACCGGTGGTCGGACCTACAAGCTGGCGCCGACGAGACCTCCACATATAGCGCCACGAAAGACACCAGCGCAGCCGATGGCGGCTCACAATGCTCCTTGAACTGACTGGCTGAGGTTACACGAGGGCCAGGCTGTGGGGAACTTTGTGGGGAGACTGAGGCGGAACAGGGCGATTCAGACGGACGAAAATCTACTTGTTGACCGAGGTTTAGAGGACACTGCAGGATGAGGACGGACTGAGGGGGACACTGTGGGAAAGCGGTGTCTCGCCTTTCAAGACCGCTGCCTTAAACCGCTCGGCCACCACGCCTCGAGCGACAAACCTCTTTCATCGTAGCTGGTTCTGCAACCCGCCCCGCGTGATGTGCAATGTGAACGCTTGACCGTGTGTGGAAACGGGGAGTTACGACAGTTTTGAGGCGCGCGAGTGAAACGCCGAAAGCGGGCGATCGGGCAGGTTCATGCTGAGTTGCTTTCGTGGAAAATGACCTGCCGCCCCGGGCCATCAGCGGCGAGTAAAGATCACCTTCGCCGGGTTGCCCTGGACGATCGCCCGCTCGGGAATGCGTCCACTGACGGTCGAGCCGGCAGAAACGATCGTGTCGTCGCCGATCTGTGTGCCATCCAGGATCACCGAATTGGCACCCAGCCAGACCCGGTTTCCGATTCGGACTCCCAGGCTTTCCGTGCTCTGCTCGGTCAGGGGGATACCCAGTCGGTCGTACTTGTAGTTGGATGTCAGAATAGTGCAGTTCGGACTGATGAGCACATGGTCTCCCACGATCAAGCCGCCCCGTCCTGCCCCGATGAAGGTGTTGCTTCCGATCTGTACACCCCGACCCATCACGAAATGGCCGGAGATCTTGATCTTGGTGAACGCCGAAATCACGCAACCCCGCCCCCAATCGGTGGTGGTGGCGAGGTCGATGTCGGACCGACGACTGATTACGGTGCCATGCTTCGCGAGGTAGTAGAGCCTCACCACGATCGACGGGATGAGCGCCCGGCGAACCGAGCTCAGCTTATACATGTGCGCTAATACCCTCCACTCTGGCCCACCTACCGCACCGCGACGATTAGAAATCGCGCGGGGGCGGTGCTCACGTTCTGCCACCGCCGGAGACCACCGGACGAGATCGTCACGGCACTGCCGGTCGCGAGCACTTGTTCCCCTTCTCCCGTCGTTAGCACGACAGAGCCCTCCAGGACCAGCGCGAATTCCTCGGAAGGCGCCGGGAAGGGCCGTGTGCCACTGCTGCCATCAGGATCAAGGGTCACGATGAGGGGAAAGATCCGCGCCCCGGCCTGCCCGCCCGAGAGATACGCAATGTGGGCCTTCGACCATTGACTTCGCATGGACATGTGCACGGCCGGCCTCAGGCTCGCTCCTGCCCCACTCGGCTTCAGGCCGTCGAAAAATTCCGCCATCGTGACGCCAAGCGCACCGGCGATGCGCTCCATTGAGGCGATCGAGGGCGAGGCCTGGTCGTTCTCTACCTGCGAGAGGAAGCTTGCGGAGAATCCCGATCGCTCGGCGACCGCTCGGAGCGACAATCCGCTGGCTTCCCGCAGCCGTCGGACGTTTTCCCCTAGTTTGATCTCTGGCATAGACCTCCACGCACAACCGGGTCTCCCGCCACCGCTAGCGCCAGCACCTTGCCGGCGACCAACCGCCAGGTTCCTTCGATCCCGGTCAGCCCTCCATGGTACCAGTCGCCACGCCCTCCTGACAAGTCGCCGTTCATTCGCAGCGCGAGTTCGTGTGCGGGCCTGGCGCGTCCAGAGGATTTGAACGCTGCTTCGCGGCAGCAGAGGACGACGAGGAACGCGCGGGCCAGGGAGAACTGCTTGGCGCACCAGGCCCGCTCGGCCGGGGATAGCCAGCGCGCTGATGCGCGGACGATCGTGATACGATCGAACCGGTCAAAGGCGGTAATCTCTTCGAGGTCGATTCCGACGGCGCCGTCACCCATCCTTTGCCAGCTGGCGGATCACTGTATCCAGAATCCGCTCGAACGAGGTGAGATCGCGGATCTCGGCGTTCGAAAACATCAACCCGAACTCGCTTTCAATCTGGGACACGAGCATGAGATGATTGAGCGAGGTCCACGAAGACGCGGTCTCTCGGGAGAACCCAGGACCGATGCTCTCCGCCGGCACATCGAGGACTTGTGATAATAGCTCTCGAATACGCGCGGATGTCTCGTCTCCGCCGGTCATCCGAGCTCTCCGGTCGTGACGGCACCCACGCCTTCCTCTCGCACGCGACCGTCGTAGGTGATCCAGTCCGGCCACGCCAGGCCGGGCTCGTCCAGAGGCCGGAACACGAGTCTGTCTCCTTCTGGCCGAAAACCGTGGGTCGCGAGGAACGTCGCAGCGACTTGGTTGCGGCCCGAGTCGACGAATTCGGCCGACAACCTCCTGGCCCCGTGGGCACGCGCGTCGGCGGCGATGTGGGCCAGGAGCGCAGTCTCGACGGACTTTCCGATCACCCGGCAGCTCAGCAGGAAGGAGTCGAGGTGCCACACATGCGGTCCGCATACCACGATGCCGACGCCGGTGAGTCCGAAATCGCCGAAGCGATCGGCCACGCGCATCGTGTACACTCGCCAAGCGGACTCGGCGATCTGCCGCCTCAGCGTCGCTTCATCGTAACGTTGCGTCGTAAGGTTGAACTGGTTGGTCTTGGCAAGGAGTTGAACCACCCGGCCCATGGTATCATCGTTCACCGGGTCCACGCGAACCCGGAGCTTGAGGCCCCGCAGAAAATCCTCGACAGAGGATACCGAGGAGCGATATGCTTCGCGGGTTCGGGTCGTGTGGTATTGCTCGGTCCGTTGCGAGTCCTCCGCGGTATGCCGCAACACGAGGAGAGAGGGAAGGGAGCCGACCCAATCGGCATACAGCGACGAATCGGGCGGGAGCTCAGGTACGAGGAGCTGCGGAATCTGGTCGCGCACCCAGGCTCGTTCGTGAGGGCTGTCGTCGATCAGCAGCATGTGGTCCAATCCGATGTTCAGCTCTTCGGCGATCGAGCGGATATTGCTGGCCTTGTCGGCCCAATTGATTCGGAGCGCCGCGAGATGCTTTTCTCTGATGAGCATGTGGGGATGATCTCGGAGGACCGGCAGCACCTCCTCTTCATTGTTCTTGCTGGCGATTGCCAGGAGCACTCCCTGACGCTCGAGGTCCAGCAATTCTCGCTGGAAGTCGAGAAACTCCTGGCCGGGCCACTCGGGACCGATTGCGATTCCGCCTGGCCCGTCCTCTCCAAGCACCCCACCCCATAGAGTGTTGTCGAGGTCGAGCACGATGCATTTTGTAGCCTTTCCCAGGGCCGCGAGCGCGAACCCGGCGTACCGGCGTGCCACGGCCGCCATGAGTGCATCGGACCAGGTCACGTGGCCTCGATAGTGGGACGGCCAGTTGAATGCATTGTTTCGCCCCATCTGAGCAACGACATCAGCCAATGGAAAGAGAAACGTCTGCTCCCGCGCTGCGAGCCTGAGGCGGAGGTGCTTGTTCGCGTGAGCAATGGTGTGAGCGAAGGTCCCCTTGCTTCGAAAGGCGTTGACACCTTCGGTGCTGCGGCGAGGAAGGGCGAAGTCGTTCATCACCACGATGCCGGTCCCCGCCCGATCGAACGTATCGAGTCCGGCGAATAGCGGAGTCAGCAGTCCGCCCACCACGGGCTCGCTGCCGATTGGCGGTGTTTCGGCCCAGCGCTGATTCCAGAGAACGTCGCCGTCGATCGCCAGAAATGTCACCTGGGGCAGGAATCGATAGAGACCGGATGTCGAGTCGAGAACCTCGCACAGGTACTGCCCGTAGGGACCGAGGTAGGTTTCCACCCAGAGTCCCACGCGAGCACCCTCGACGCGCAAGACCGACAGGAATGGCTCGAGGGTGAATGAGCCGAGTACGGCCACGCGGGCGCGGAGG
>JBBRGF010000257.1:0-4360 GCA_038240975.1 Gemmatimonadales bacterium | reverse complement strand
GTGAACGCGAGCGAACAAGAAGAGCGGAAGTCGAACAGTCCCCAGTCTGGCCGCGAGCGGGCAACGGCTGCCAAACCCCAGGTCCAAACCGGAATCGGAGTTTTGACACCCTTCACCCCTCCTTACCATGGAACGTCTCAGGCACCTGGTGGCAATGGGCCGCAAGCGTTTTGGCTTGATCAGGCCCAATTTCGGGCCTCGGCCCGGCCTAACTCTTGCCACCTGTTGCGACCACGGGGCTCCATAAAGGCTCCATACCTCGGTTCAGCGTTCTAGTGGCCAGCGTCCCGGAACTAGAAGCTTGATGTGGAAGTCGCGGCTTCTGCTGCCCGGGAGCGGGGAGGATCGGTTCGCGCCTCCTGGCGGCGCGCCACCACGAGCCCAGCGTCCCAACCGGGGGCGCGCCCACCGGCGGGTGCCCGGATCGACTCGGCAGCGAGGCCGCTGCGTGCGATCAGCCATGAGATCAGCGAGTTGGAGTTCCACATCTCCCCCGCATCGAGTTCGTCACGACCCCAGACCACCGTTGGCACGTGGGGCACCAGGTCAAGCACTCGTTGCGCTAGACGTGGATCGTCCGTCAGTCGCCGTGGACTCTCGACCGCCTCGCTTGCGTCTGGGATAACGCCCTCGTGCCAACGGCGCACCTCGTACCGGAAGATCCGGAAGCGCGCCGCCCAGCGGCTGCCGACCGCACCCTCCGCGACGACGCCACGCTCCGCTCCGTTGCAATCGCGGACCGGTGCCTGCTCGATCACGAAGCGTGCCTCCGGAACGCGCACCTCAAGCGCGGAGTGGTAGAGGTCGCACGCATCCCGCCGCGCCAGCCGCGCTGCCACCGCCTCAAAGACGCGTCCGTTCAGCCGCACCGAATGGCCGCCCGCGCCCAGCGGAAGCCAGTAGAGGTCCACGCCCGGTCTCGGCTCGTCAGTCATGCAGTCCACAGTACGACCAACCGAGCAGGGTCGTCGGCGAGGAGAGCGCTCGCCATCTATCGCGTCGGCGAGCTTCCGACTACATGCTGAGCTCGTCGCCTCGCTCAGGACGGCAGCGGAGCCGGGCGCGCCTCAAGCGAGTTCACATGCAACCGGCGCGACCCTGGGCCGGCCCGGCGGGTGCAGCGGGGCGGCTTTGCTTCCCAGCAGGATGTCGCGGCCGCGATCGGGCGCTGGAGCGGCTGTGGCGAGCAAGCGGCACGGGAAGCACGCTGACACTCGCCGAGCTCGCCGACGACTACCTGGCTCAGCACGACGCGGAGCCGGAGACGATCGAGAAGCTGCGCTGGCTGCTGGCGAAAGCGGTGCGAGTGTTCGGCAAGCTCCCGCACAATGCCAGAGCCCGCGAGCACATATCTGTTGCCGGCGCGCTACCGCGAGCGCGGGATCCGGCGCTTCGGCTTCCCAGCTGGCCAGTGATTGTGGCCGACCGTGATGTGGCGCTCGTCGTCGAGCCGGTCGCCGGTGCCGTCAGTGGTCGTGGCTTCTGCATGTCGTCGACGCCGACACGAGGCGGCGCGCCGGGCGCCCACTGACCTCCTCTGCCGGCTCTACTAGAGCGGCTGTTCCATCCGCTGTCGCTCGTGCAACGGCGTCTCTTCTTTCTGGCGTGCAAAGATGACTAGCACGCTCAGACCTTCGTAGCCGGTGAACCGATGGTCCGCGCCAGCAGGAACGAACGCGGCTGCGCCCTCGTGGAGGACGACTGTGTCGCCCTCGATGGTCAACTCACCGCGACCCTCGAGGACGACGTATAGCTCATCGTCCGCGTGGGCGTTCTGATGGTCAGGCTCTGGAGCCACCAACACGTACACACCAACTTCGAGCCCTGGGGAGTCGTGGATAATCTCGTAACCGCCGCCACGGCCTACGAGTCGCTGCCTGGTCTTCTCGACCTCAAGCGCGTCCACCGGATCGGACCCTATCGTGCCCGCGCTACGGTCGAGCTGAATGCGAATGAACTGAAAGCTGAAGCGTCAATCGAGCATCTGCCCTCGGTAGCGCCGATGGTTCGACAGAAAGGAAGAACGTCATGCTCGTCGAGGGCAACAACGCGAACCTGATTGCGGCTACCGAGGCGCCGATTGAGACTGCGTTGCTGCCGCCGGGCTTGCACCGGGGCTTCGACGGGTTCTAGCGGCGCGAGCAGCTCGCGCACGGGAGGCTACGCTGCAGTCGTTGGTGGACGCGGTGATCGCGAGCGCGACACGACCTAAACGGCTGGCTCGGGCGCCGACCCCGGCTGGGAAAACCCGCAACCAGTTTCAGCGCGCGGACTGATGGCGGCCGAAGCGCACAGCGTGGATACTGCTCACGACTGACCAGGAGGTCGAGAGGAAGAACAAAGGAGGCCGAGATGAAGACAATCTTGATCGCGACCGACGGCACGGAGCCTGCGCAGCAGGCCGTCGACGTCGGGCTCGAGCTCGGGGCGGATGAGGGCGCGAGCGTCACCTTCGTCCATGTCACCCCGCTCGTCGACCTTGTTGAAGGTATGGAGGATCCGAAGCCCCCGCCGAACCGCGTGCCGGCTCCGGAGGATGACCCGGTCCTGCGCCAGGCGCTTGAGCAAGCCCGGGACCGCGGCGTCCCCGCACAGGCCGAGCTGTTGCTCGGCTACGTGCCGACGCAGATCGCGCGACTCGCGGAGGACCTCGACGCCGATATGATCGTCGTTGGATCGCGCTCGCTGGGCCCCTTGAAGCGCGCCGTGCTCGGCAGCGCGTCCCGGCCGTTGCTCGCTATGACACGTCGGCCTGTTCTGATCGTCCAAGAGCCGGTGGTTGGCGAGCCCAGCGCCGTCTAGGTCTCTGCCGCGCCAGGGGCCGGAAGGGAGGCAGCGGTGAGCGAGCCTGAAGCGAAGACAAAGAGTGCGGGTGTGTCACGCGCGCGTGCCCTGTTCGGTCTTGATCGCGCGGCCGGCTGTGGCCGAGGCGCTCTTTCCACGCTGCGTCGTGGTGGGGGATCGACGGCTCACCAAATCGGAGGCGGCGCTCGCCGCCGGCGAGGAACTGGTGGGTCGTCTCGGTTGCTCGTTGCGCGTGATCGCAGCTCTCGGCGGCAAGGACGTCGATCTTTCGCGCGCGCGCAGCTGAATACGCCGCTTCTCGAACAGATCGATCATGGCGTGAGGGCGCTCGGGTCGGTATCCGAGCGTCTTGGCCACGAGGCGTTGTCGTCGGTCCTCGTCGTTCGGCCGGTCCGACCGTGAGCGAGCGACCCTCCGCTTATGCTTTCGAGGCGGGGGAGGTGTCCCGTGCGCTGGAAGGCGATCTCGAGGGAGGGGCCCGCGAGGGCGAGGCCGCGCGGCTTCAGCATCGGTCCGGGGTCGCCGCATGAGAACCGCGACTAGCATGTTGCGCTCGGTCGGCCGTGGGCGTGTAGCTTCATGGAGCGGGCGCGCCCTCGTCTTTGCGACGGCGACCGGGATCGCGACCGGGGGCACCCTGTGGCTGGCTGGGGCGGGAAGCGCCTCCGAGCTCGCATGGGCGGTGACCGCCGCGATCGTGCTCGTGCCGTTGACCTGGTCGGTTGGTCGGGCGTTGGCGCGGCGGGACGTCGGCGTCGATGCGATCGCGCTTGTCGCGATCGTCTCGGCGCTTGCACTGGGCGAGTATCTGGCCGGTGCCGTCGTCGCGTTGATGCTGGCGGGAGGGAACGCGCTCGAGGAGTTCGCGTCCGGCCGCGCGCGCCGCGAGCTGACCGCGTTGTTGTCGCGCGCGCCTCGGATCGCGCACAGGCGTCACGGCGACGCGCTCGAGGAGGTCGCCGTCGAGGAGCTCGCTCCCGGTGACGTCGTCGTTGTCCGACCGGGTGAGGTTGTCCCGGTCGACGGCGCGATCGCGGGCGGCGAGGCGGTGATCGACGAGTCGACGCTGACGGGGGAGCCGTTGCCGGTGACCTACGCGAACGGCGAGTCGATCCGCAGCGGCTCGATGAATGCGGGCGCGCCGTTTGATCTTCGCGCGACGCGACCGGCTGCGGAGAGCGCGTACGCTGCGATCGTCCGGCTCGTGCGCGAGGCGGGGGTGCAGCGGGCGCCGCTCGTGCGGATCGCAGATCGTTACGCCGCTTTTTTCCTGCCGGTCACGCTTGTGGTTGCGGGTCTCGCCTGGGCGCTGGCCGGGGATCCGGTTCGCTTCCTGGCGGTGATGGTCGTCGCGACCCCGTGTCCGTTGATCCTTGCGGCGCCGATCGCCCTGATCGCGGGTGTGTCGCGGGCCTGTGGGGTGTCAAAACTCGGTTACCGGCTGCAAATCCGTGATTTTTCGGGATGTGGACCGTTTTGGCACCTCACGGGAGGCGTGGCAGCGCCCACTGCAGGAATCGCACGCACTCGTCGTCGGTCATCGTCCGCGCCTCGG
>JBBRGF010000256.1:0-4388 GCA_038240975.1 Gemmatimonadales bacterium | reverse complement strand
TGGGAGAAGGCGGGCCGATCGGTTTCATCTGGTGGGCGCTGCCGACCTGGCTCCGGCTGCAAGGGCTCGACGTCGGGCGCATCACCATCCTAACGAGTATCCTCGTCCTGCCGTGGGTCGGGAAATTTCTTTGGGCCCCGCTGATCGATCGCGCAAGGCGATTGCGCGTCTGGATCGTCGCAGCGCAACTCCTCATGGGGTTCACCCTCCTGCCGTTGCTTTGGCTCGATCCCGAGCATCACTTTGCCGCCGTCGCGGCGCTGCTGTTCGCGCACGCTTTCTCCGCCGCCACCCAGGATGTGGCCGTGGACGCACTCGCCCTGCGCCTCGTGCCGGATGAAGACCGCGGCCGGCTCAACGGCGCGATGCAGGCGGGAATGCTCGTCGGGCGCAGCCTCTTCGGCGGCGGCGCGCTTGTTCTCTCGGCGCACGTCGGCTTTCCCGTCATCATCCTCGCGCTCGTCGCGTGCGTCTGGACTTCGATGACCGCCGTCGCTTTCATGCGCGAACCGGCAGCGCCCGACGCAACTCGCGCCGGCGGCGGCTTCTGGCCCGAAGGCACGGCGCAGATTTTTCGCCGGCCGAGCACGTGGTTGGGTTTGTTGCTCGCGCTCACGGCCGGGGCGGCCTTCGAATCCGCCGGCATTCTCGCCGGTCCCATGCTCGTCGATCACGGGATCGGGAAAGAAACGATCGGCTGGCTGCTCGGCCTGCCGGTCGTGGCGGCCACGATCATTGGTGGTCTGCTCGGGGGTAGCCTTGCCGATCGGTTCGGACACGCGCGCACCGTCATCACCGGCATTGTCGGATTTTCGTTAATGGTCCTCGTCCTCGCCGCCTTGAACTACGCCGGCACACCAACCATGGCCGCCTTCGCCGTTACGCTGACCGGACTCTATCTCTGCATAGGACTCTTCATCGCCTCGTCCTACGCCTTGTTCATGGACCTGAGCCGGCGCCCGCTCGCCGCTACGCAATTCAGCGCATTCATGGCCGCGACCAACGGCTGCGAAGCCTGGTCCTCGGCTATCGGCGGCCAGATCGTCTCGGCCCACGGCTACAGCATCGCCTTCGTCATCATGGCGGCGGTGTCGCTCCTCAGCATCCCGCTCGTCCACGCGTGCGATAGAAGCCGCCGGCTTCAGCGTGCGCTTGAGACGGCATGCTTAGACAAGTGATGCAGGCTCCAGGTAGGGAGCGGAGGACGGAGCTCAGGGGAGAGAGATTGTCGACCAATTGAATGGGCGAAATTAAGTAGCTCCGCTCCATTGAGCGTTTCATTTATCGACTGGGTCGGTCGACAAGAATTGAAGGCGAGACCCGTAATCTCCCCTCATCGTGAACCGCTTCTGGTGACTGTAGTTGGGGCTGTTGCATTATTGTCCTGAGCGCTGGTCGGGAGACTGCGAGCGCTTGCAGGAGGGAAAAGCTTCGAGCAAATGTTGGATGAAAAAGATGGGGGCCCGGTGCCCCCACCGGTTTGCCCCCAAGAGTAGGACCCGGGTTGCTCTACGTGATTCACGTATAGGGGGCAACGCAGCGCCGATCGAAGAATCGAGCGACTCCTGGGTCCATGGTGGTGCATTGGCGGGCGCATTTAGGCGCGGGGCGGTTTCGAGGTCGTCGAGTTGGATTGCGCCTTTGAGCAAATGTTGGATGAAAAAGATGGGGGCCCGGGGCCCCCCATCGGTTCGCCCCCAAGAGTAGGACCCGGGTTGCTATACGTGATTCACGTATAGCTGGGAACGCAGCGCCGATCGCACCACCATGGGACCCAGGAGTCGCTCGACTTTCAAGCGCGCCGCGATGATCTGCAAAGAGCCGCTCGACACCCTCATGAACCAATTCCGCGAGAGCCAGCTCGACTTCTTCCACGCCTACACCGCCGCGCGCGAGCTCATCGACACCGGCAGCCAGCCCCAAACGCCAACCCCGCCGACGCCCTAACGAGAGAGGCAAGTGTAGCGGCGGGCGTGTCGCCCGCAGAAACGCCGAGCGACTGGACCGGGGCCACCTGCAAAATCGTGATCTAACCAACGTCCACGACCTCAGCAACCAGCCGCGGAAAAGCGCAAGTTTCTCCGCGATTTTTTTGCGCGTGGTGCCCCTCGTTCCCAAGTTCTACCTGGGAACGCGCCTATCTTCGAAGTTGCACTTCGTCACCCGGGGGCGACGCCTGGGACGACGGGGAGCGTCCTCTTCCGAGTCCTTTTTCTGCGCGTGGACACCTCAGTTGTGGCTTCGATCGAGGCTGTGTGTGCGCCGCCTCCAAGGCGACGAAAAATGTATCGACGCGACGCCGTTTCCGCGCCCCTTTTCGATATTCCGAAACTTCGTCCCCGGGATTTCGTAGTAATAAGCAAAGAGCGAAGACTCCTACCGAATCGACATCGTATGAAAAACAACATCCGACTCCAAAAAACCACGATTGAATCAATCGTATTCTCCTTCGCGTCTGATGCGCTGCGGCATACCCTCCGCCCGCTGGCGGCCCTGCTCTACCACCGCATGGAGTTGCCCCTGTTTCTCCTCTGTGCCGTGCTCCTGGCGCGACCATGCAGCGCCGCTCCCGGGCAATGGGAGTTGACCGGCAGCCTGGCCGCGGCGCGCGATTCCCACACCGCGACGCTCCTGCCGAACGGAAGAGTCCTCGTCGCCGGTGGATTCGATGTGTTCCCCGTCTTCGAGCTCGATGGCGCCGAACTCTACGATCCCGCCACGGGGCAGTGGACGGCCACTGGCAGCCTCCGCAGCGCACGCGATTCGCACTCGGCTACCTTGCTACCGAATGGCAAGGTGCTGGTCGCAGGCGGTCTCGGCACAGGCAGCGAGTTCCTCACGAGTGCAGAGCTCTACGACCCAGCGAGCGGCACCTGGGCATCCACCGGCAGCCTGGCCTTCCAACGCTCCCAGCTCACGGCCGCACTCCTGGCTGACGGCCGCGTGCTGGTGGCCGGAGGTTATAACGGCACCTACCCTGCCAGCGCGGAAATTTATGATCCGGCGACCGGCAGGTGGACGACGACCGGCAGTCTCCACACGGCGCGGGGTAGTCACACCGAGACTTTGCTGCCCAATGGCCAGATACTCGTGGCCGGCGGAGCAAACAACGGCGTAGCCCTCGCCAGCGCAGAACTTTACGACCCAGCCAGCGGCACCTGGACGCTCACCGGCAGCCTCGCCACCGCCCGCGCCGGGTGCACGGCGACTTTGTTGCCCGCTGGCAAGGTGCTCGTCGCCGGCGGATTCGACGGCACGAATTATTTTGCGAGTGCGGAACTCTACGACCCGGCGAGCGGCACCTGGACGCCCACCGGCAGCCTGACCACTGCGCGCGACGCTCACACGGCGACTTTGCTTCCTGACGGCAAGGTGCTCGTCGCCGGCGGTTACAACGGAGCCGGTCTCGTGAGCGCGGAGCTCTACGATCCGGCGACCGGAATCTGGACGCCTACCGGCAATCTCGTCGTCGCCCGTGCTGCGTACACAACGACACTGCTCCCAGATGGTCATGTGCTCGCTGCGGGCGGTTCCACCGGGACCGCCATTGTGTCGAGTGCCGAGCTCTATGACGCCGGGATTGTTGAAGCGACTCAGGTATCCGGCCGCGGCTCGGTCACGGGCCAGGGGGACACCGCGCGCTTCACGCTGCGCGCCACTCTCTCGGGTGACCGGGCGAGCGGCTCCCTTACTTTCAGCGACCCCGCGGCTGGCTTGTCGATCAGCCGGGCCAAGGTGCGAACTCTGACCTTCAACGGAAACAGTGCGGACTTTACCGGCACCGCGCGTCTCGCCGACGGAAGCAGAGTCACCTACAGCGTCAGCGTAAGCGATAACAGCAGCGACGCTAGCACAGACAGTTTCACTATTAGCCTCAGTAACGGCTATTCCGCCGGTGGCACCCTGACCAGCGGCGATATTCAAATTCAATAACCATCAACAAAACACACTAAGGAAATAGGAGCTCCAATGAACAACTCAACTCACACTAAACGGCAGATCGCCACTCTCATTCTCATTTTCTCCGCCGCCCTTCTGGCGCGGCCCTGCGCCGCTGCCCCCGGCGAATGGGAAGTTACCGGCAGCCTCGGCACCGCACGCGCCTCTCAAACGGCGACGCTGTTGCCCTCAGGCAAGGTGCTGGTGGCGGGCGGCGACGGCAACGGCGCCTCGACTAGCGCCGAACTTTATGATCCGGCGACGGGAACCTGGAGCAGCACCGGCAGTCTCGGCAGCGCACACAGCCTTCACACGGCGACGCTCCTGTCCTCAGGCAAGGTGTTGGTGGCGGGAAGCTTTGTCTTTAACACTGCGGAACTCTACGATCCGGCGACAGGAAGCTGGAACTTCACTGGCAGCCTCGGCGCCGCGCGTGTGCAACACACGGC
>JBBRGF010000255.1:0-4393 GCA_038240975.1 Gemmatimonadales bacterium | reverse complement strand
AAGCCCACCGCGATTGCGCGGCTCAAATCTGAGGAGAAGCAGATGCAGATCGGAAATAGGATTCCAAGCCTGTTGGCCGCCACGATCGTCGTGGTCGCCGCATGCGGCGGGGGATCGAGCCCAGCTCCGTCTGTCGCAACGGCAACCGGTACTTCAGCCGCACCGGCGACAGGTACCCGAGCCGCCCAGGCAACTGGCACGCCCGCCGCTCCGGCATCCGCGTCTGCTCCGGCGAGCGGCGGCGCGATGACGGGCTCCATCACGATCTCCGGTTCATCGACCGTCCAGCCGATCTCCCAGGCCGTCCAGGAGCTCTTCAACAAGACCAACCCGGGCGTAGCGATCACCGTTGACGGCCCAGGTACGGGCGCCGGGTTCACCCTGTTCTGCAAGGGAGAGACGGACATCCAGGACGCCTCGCGGGCGATCAAGGCTACAGGAGAGGCCGACGTCTGCAAGCAGAACGGCGTCGATTACATCGAGCTCAAGGTGGCGCTCGACGGGCTCTCAATCATTACCGCGGCTGGGAACGACACTGTGACGTGCCTGAGCTTTGCCGATCTGTACGCCCTCATCGGCCCCGAAGCAGGGCCCGTCAACCCGCTACCCGGCGCGTCGCCACATCCGGTCGCGAACTGGAAGGATGCGCAGCCGCTGGCGACCGAGCTCGGCTCAAAGACGGTCCTCCCTGACGCACCGCTGACCATCACCGGGCCAGGCGAAGAATCCGGAACCTACGATTTCTTCGTGACCACGATCATCGTGCCCATCGCGACCACTCGCAAGATCCCGACTGCTGCTCAGGTTGCCCGGCCCGACTACCAGGCCTCAGCGGACGACAATGCGATCATCACCGGCGTTGCCGGCACGCCCGACAACAAAACCACCCTCGGCTGGGTCGGCTTCGCCTACGTCGAGGAGAACCTGGACAAAGTCAAGCCGCTCCAGGTTGACGGCGGCAAAGGCTGCGTGGCGCCATCCCACGACACCATCGCCAATGCCACGTATCCGATCTCGCGCGACCTGTTCCTCTACGTGAACAAGGCAAAGGCAGCGTCGAACCCGGCTCTGGCCGCTTACGTCGACCTCTACCTTGCCGACGGAACCGTCGACACCGTTCTGAAGACAGTGCCCTACGTGGCGCTCGCGCCGGACGTGTTCAAGGCGACGCAGGCCGCCTGGGCTGCTCGCTGACCTGACACCCCTCCTCCTCAACAGGCCGGGTCCCTCCCTGGGGACTCGGCCTGCTCCTCCGTTGGGCGGATAATCGGCGTCCGCAGCCAGAACAGCGTTCGCGAGGGTCAGACAACAATGGCGCAAGCCGTGTCGCAAACGCCGCCGTCGATCGGCACCTCCCTGCGAGGCAGCCGCGGCCGTCGTCGTCGCGAGTCGGCGATCAACGGGATCCTCCTCGCGGGCACGCTGATCTCGGTCCTGATCAGTGTCGGGATCGTGCTTGCGCTCCTCTTCCAGGCCATTGAGTTCCTTCGCCTGGTCGACTGGAACTCGCTTCTCACGATCGGCTGGTACCCGCGGCGCGGCCTCTACGACATCCCAACACTACTGCTGGGCTCGGCAATCGTCACGTTGATCGCGATGATTGTGGCTACCCCTGTGGGGCTCCTTTCGGCGATCTACCTCTCCGAGTACGCGTCTCCGCGCACGCGCAGCATCATCAAGCCGATCCTCGAGGTCCTGGCAGGGATCCCCAGCGTGGTGTTGGGGTTTTTCGCCCTGTACTGGATCAACCCCAACATCGTCCAATTGATCTTCCCATCCGCTGGAGCCTTCAACATGACCGCGGCCGGCATCGCGGTCGGGATCCTGGTGATCCCGCTCGTGGCCTCGGTCGCGGAGGATGCGATGCGTGCCGTTCCGCGCAGCCTGCGTGAGGCCTCCTATGGCCTGGGATCGCGTCGGATCACGACCAGTCTTCGCGTGGTCTTTCCAGCCGCCATTTCCGGCATCGTCGCCGCCTTGATCCTGGGCATCTCGCGCGGAATCGGCGAAACGATGGTGGTTGCGATCGCGGCGGGAGGTACCGGCGGGGCACTGAGGGCGATCGATCCGCTAGGCGCGGGCCAGACGATCACCGCTGCCATGGCCTCGCTGGCAACAGGCTCGGACCAGGTTCAGGGCGGCCAGGCTCCCTACCTGAGCCTCTTCTTCCTGGGGCTGGTTCTGTTTGTCATGACTCTGCTGCTCAACGTGGTCGGAGACGTCTTCGTCCGTCGCACCCGACAGCGCTACTAGGACAGCGAAAATGACTGCCTCGTCACCCACTGTCGCTTCTGGAGCCGTTCGTCGGTCATTAACGGGACACGGCCCGCACTGGCCAAGCGTCGTGTTCCAGGGACTCCTCGCCTTCAGCCTGTTGTTCACCCTGCTCGTGCTTCTGATCTTGCTGCTGGACATTTTCAGCCGGGGGTTGCCGGTGCTGGGCCAGCGAGGGATAGGGTTCCTTACCTCCAGCCTTTCGAGCAACCCAGCGCTGGCCGGAGTCGCCCAGGGGCTCTGGGGGTCATTCGCTCTGGCTATCATGGTCGCGGTCCTGGCCTTCCCACTGGGTATCGCGACAGCTGTGTACCTGGAGGAATACGCGTCGGAGTCCGTGCTGACGCGGATCATCAACATCAACATCCGGAACCTGGCTGGGGTGCCTTCCATCGTCTACGGGCTCCTCGGACTGGCGATCTTCGTCGGTGCCTTCAAAGCCTTGGGCGTCGGGAATGGACGCAACGTGTTGGCCGGTGGGCTGACCATGTCTGTCCTAGTTCTTCCGATCGTCATCATCACCGCATCCGAGGCCTTGCGAGCCGTCCCAGGAACGATTCGAGAAGCGGGATATGGTGTCGGCGCCTCACGCTGGGAAGTGACGAGCAGGCTGGTGTTGCCGGCGGCGGTGCCGGGCATCCTGACTGGGATCGTCCTGTCGCTCTCGCGTGCGCTTGGCGAAACAGCGCCCCTCATCCTGGCGGGCGCTGTGCTTGGCTCGTTTTCGAGCGGAAACGCCGACATTCTGGGCCAACTCTTCGGTCCATACACGGCTCTTCCAATGGTCGTATTCAACTGGACAAAGCAGCCGCAACAGGACTTTCGCCAGCTGGCGGCAGCCGGGATCATCGTCCTCTTGGCGGTCACGCTGGCCGCCAATGGACTCGCCATCTACCTGCGCAACCGCTACGGTCGGACGTGGTGATGTCCGACGCAGACGACCTACCCGCTGATCGAGGAGCCGCCATGTCAACTGCCGCACCACCCACCGGACAGGCACCCGCCCTTGTCCGTATCGAAGCTGCGCCTCGCTCTGATTCAGCGCCAGAGATGGAGTCGGAGACAGCGATTCCGGTCCTGGAAATGTCCAACGTGTCCATCTTCTACGGCAGGTTCCGCGCTGTCCGGGAGATCAACTATCCGGTTCGGACGCACGCCATCACCGCCGTCATTGGTCCGAGTGGATGTGGCAAATCGACGCTTCTGCGCAGCATCAATCGCATGAACGACCTCGTACCTGGCTGCCGACTCGAAGGGCGCGTCACCTACCACGGCGAGGACCTGTACGCGTCGGACGTGGATGCCGTCGAGGTGCGACGCCGGATCGGGATGGTTTTCCAGAAGCCGAACCCGTTCCCCAAATCGATCTACGACAACATTGCGTTCGGGCCGCGCGTCAACGGCTTCAAGGGCAACCTTGACGACCTGGTAGAGCAATCCCTGCGCCGCGCAGCACTGTGGGACGAAGTCAAGGACAAGATGAAGCAGTCGGGCATGGCGCTCTCGGGTGGTCAGCAGCAGCGCTTGTGCATCGCACGGGCAATCGCCACGGAGCCGGACGTCGTGCTCATGGACGAACCGTGTTCTGCGCTCGATCCACGTGCCACCCTGCAGATCGAGGAGCTGATGGCCGAGCTGAAGCAGCGCTACACGATCGTGATCGTGACGCACAACATGCAGCAGGCGGCTCGGGCCTCTGACCACACGGTGTTCCTTACCATGGGAGACGACCGTGCCGGCTACCTGGTCGAGCACGGACCGACCAGTGAGATGTTCACCAATCCGAAAAATCAACTCACCGAGGACTACGTTTCGGGCCGCTTCGGCTAGAGAGCGAGGACATGGACCAGCAGGACGAATTCCAGGCAGAAGAGTCGGCGGCAGCCGAGACGTCGCTGGCGGCCGGCCTCGTCGACCGCCAGATCGAGGGCATCGTCGACCGGCTCGCTGCACGCTCGACGCCGGCGCACGGTGGCCGGCACTCGCGTGAGGGCCTCGATCGCGAGGAACGCGAGATCAAGGACAACGTGCTGCGCATGGGGAGCCTGGTCGCTGAGCAGATCCTGGCCGCGCTCGCCTCTCTCGAGTCGCACGACACCGAGGCAGCCACCGCGGTCAT
>JBBRGF010000254.1:0-4405 GCA_038240975.1 Gemmatimonadales bacterium | reverse complement strand
CTATCTGCACCTGAACGTGGTAGAGAAGCGTAGGAGTTCCGAATGAGGTGGGCACTGGCCCTTCTCGCTATCGGGCTTGCCGTCTGCCTCCTCACGAGGCCGACAGGCCCGGTGTCCGATCCTTCACGCAACGCGCACATTGATAGCGCCACAGCGGTCCACCGGGCCGACTCTGCCGCCCTCGCCTCGGCGGATACCGCCCTCGCCCGAGACGCCCGGGACAGCAGCGTCCGGGTGCTCACCGACTCGGCTGACGCGCTGGGCAAGAGGCTCGACTCACTCGACCGTCTAGCGGCTCGTTGGCGTCGGGTGGCCCGGCTCCGCGGTGACTCGCTCAGAGATGTACGGCGGGAGCCGGGCGCGGAGGTGCCGGACACGCTGGCCTTCGACAGCGCGACCGTAGAGTTGCCGGCTGACTCGTCGCTCTCCTGCGAGAGCCGGTATGCCGGACGGTTGCAGCAGCTCGCCCTCTACGGTGAGGCGCTGGAGCGGTGCCGGATCCGTGGCGACACGCTGCGGGCAACGTTGATCGGAGTTCGCGACAGCTTCAAGGTGTCGGCCCACTACCTGCAGGCGTCGGACTCGCTGCTTCGGTGGGAGCGCGACCGGCCGCGACCGTGTCGAGTGAGTCTCGGGATTACGTCAGTGGGCTGCGGCACGGCCATGACGGGGACGGCTGTGCTCACTTCTCTGTTGTGGGTGATTGTGGGGCACTAGAACGATAACCGCCGCATAGTCCATCTCCCGTCACCTGCCCCGCTCCAACAACTCCCCTGGTTCGACCTTCCGCCCCAGCGCCCTTCCGATCCCGGCGCACAGCTTGTCGAGCGTCCGAAGCGATACCTGCTTCGTCCGGTTGGTGGAGATAGCATTGACGGTCACGAGGCTGACGCCGGACTTCCGCGCTACTTCCGACTGACTCAACGGCGGGACCTGATCGGCCAGCAGTTTATCTAGACGGAACCGAACGGCCACGAAGACCTCTGTCATGAAAAGGAATCTATCGCGTGGACGCCTAGCAAGCAACCTTGTTACAAAGGAAGGCTTGCGTACCTGACAAGGAAGCTTATAATACATCGTACGAGAAAGGCCAGCCGGTTTCCCTGCGACGGTTCCCCGGACTGGCCAGACAGACCCCCGTAAGCGCCCGTCGTTCCTCAAGGTAGCGAGGCGGCGGCGGGCCGGAAAGGCTCCCGATGTCCGTCCTCTTGCTCGGCCTGGTCCTCTGCGGTGCCTGGTACTCGATTGTCCGCTCCATCGTGGAAGGGGGCCGCAAGTGAGCGCCCGCGACAAAGAGGAGAACGAGCAGCGCAAGGAGCGCAACCGCCAGATGTGGGCCGACCGGAAAGCCCGGTGGGAGGCCTACAAGCGGGGCGAGGATCCCGAGGCGCGCCCCTGCTCACACTGCGGGGCCTCCAACTCCAGGGCCACGTATCAGCTCTCCTGCCGGCTCTGCGGGGCGGCGTTCCCCGGTGGTGCGTCATGAGTACCCCGGTGCAAGACGTACTTAGAGGCTGGACGCTGCAAGCGGCCAAGGAGGAAGCCGAGCGGATGACCCGCCGGGCCGAAGACCTCGCCCTCCACCTCTCGCGTTACCACTACGCCGAAGGCAACCTGGTGGGCCGGAACCTCCGGGCTGAGTTGCTGGCGTGTGAAAATGAGGCGGTCGATTTGCTTTCACGTATCGCAGATTATGAGCAAAGGGGAATTGGTTGAAGGTCGGTGGGAAGTCTTCGTGAGCTACGACGGCGCACGGACGAAGGGGCGTTCTACGAGCCGATTGTTATCACCCTGTACGCGGAGGAGGTAGCGAAGAGATGGGCACCCGGGCAGCATTTGCGATGATCGCGTTATTGACAGGAGCGGCTTGCACGAGCACAACTGAGCCTGCAAGCAATCCACATTTCTTGACGGCTTCTGAAACAAGGGCTTTGCTCAGTCGAGTGAACGGGGTAAGGCTCTACCCTAAGCGTTTTCAAACAGAAGCGAAGTCCAGTGAGGCACAGCGAGGGTATTATGCCCAGAAATGCACCGTGCTGGACAATGCGGTGAGATGTACGGCTTATTGGGTCGGAGCGTATTTACTGACAACCATTGGCGTCGGTACCTGCGTCGGATCAATCGGCCTCGGCTGTGCTGGTGGAATCTTGGCCGCTGGTTATGGTTGGGATGTGTGGGCGTCCTATAAGCCCGAACCTCCACCGCTAAACAGGAATGACCCGTGGGGATGGAACTAATGACCTACACCTATGCAGGACTCATCACAGTTTTCGTCGGTCTGTCAATCTCGAAGTTTCTTCGGATGGATGATCTCGGCCTCACCATCCTGTATGCCGGCATACTGCTCTGCATTGTAGGTATCGTACGACAATATAAGAAGTCGTCCCCATGAGCGACACCCGCTACCGCATCCGCCGGGCCTACGAGCAGGTGCAGGTCTACCGGAGCATGGCCAGCGGCAAGTACCGCTACGACGCGGTGATGATCGAACGGGCCAAGGCGATTCTCGCCCGAATGGACGAACTGCAAGCCACGGGCATGGACCAGCCCACCGCAATGGAGCAGGCCATCCAGGAACACCCGATGCCGCCACGGCGGGGCTACGAGGAATACCGGACGATGGGGGAGCGATGAGCGTGACCCGACGCTCGTCCTGACTCGCTCACTTCTCCTGCCTCCGCTCGTAGAGCATCAACCGGAGCCTCGCCCGATCACGCACCCGGTCCCGGGGCCAATCCGGAGCCAAGACCCGAATCCATCCCCGTGTCGCCGCTTCTGCGGCTTTCTCAGACACCCCCTCGACCAGTGATCGCACCGTGGGGCGGTCGAACACATTGGCCAGACCGAACAGGTCGGCCCGCCGCTCAGAGTGGTTCATCCAGTCAAGCGTGTCGTCCATGAACTGCAGATCCGCGCCTTCTCCCACCTCGAGCTCGCCCGCCATCAGATGTCCGAGGCCGTGACAGTAGCCCAAAGCCCGCATGGCACCGCGGGCCCGCCGGGCCACCATGATGAGCGGCATACCGAAATAGGCCGGGAGGGCGATCTCGTGGACCCCGACGGCCAGGTCGTCCTCGATGATGTCGGCACCCAAGCGCCGGGCGATGATCCGGACACTCATGGGCGAGCACCCGCCGATCGCGTCGGCATAGGGCAGGCCTGACCGTTCGGTGGTCTGGCCGATCATCCGCTCCACCTCGGCGACCAGTCGCTCGTCAGCGGTAGGTGCCATTCACGATCTGCTGCCGGCGGAGGGTGAGCCAGGGATAGACCGGGACGCCGCGTTGCTGGTGGATGTACTCGATGCCGGTGAGGATGTTGAGCTGGGTCACTTGGACGAAGTCCCGGCTAAACAGCGTGGGGTTGCTCAAGAGTCGCATCAGCCGCTCTGGGCCGTGGAGCAGGTAGTCCACCCGGTTCTCGGCCTCGCTGGATTCCATCCAGTCCTCGTAGGGTTCTTCCTCCCACGCGGGCGGTGCTCGCCGTGGCCCACCCCGCCGACCGAGCGCAGCGGACGTGAGATCGAACTCCACCGTCCCGTCGAGATAGAACTCCGGTAAGCCGACGTGGCGCTCAATCTCCCGGCGGATGTGATAGGCCGGCGGGTTGGGGTTGTAGGTCGGCGACCGCCAGTGCGAAATCGTGCTCGGGTGCCGGCCCATCTCGCCAGCGAGCCAGTCGTTGCTGACGCCTAGGGCATACATGGCCCCGTCGAATAGGCCGGCGAACATCGCCGTAGATAGACCCGGCGTCTTCTCGGTTCCACTTTCCCGCTTGACTTCCGCCATCTGCCCGCCTAAATTCCGCCATAGATACGCCACACTAAAGCGCGGCCGCGCCATGCAGCGCCATGATTTTGCCAGAACAGGAGCACCCAACGTCATGCCAGACAAAGCGTTAGAGCCTTCCCACACTAGCGACCAATCAAACCCCGAACAAGAGGGGCGCGAACCGGCCGAGGTGCTTCGGGCGGAGATGCCAGCCGACGTGGTCGGTGAAATCAAGGACGGGCTTCGGGCGCACGGGTTCTCCAGCACCAAGCAAGGACTCCAGTCAGTCCTCTTGGCGTTCGTTCGCTCGCCGGAGCTCCAGCGGGTCTATCACACGCTCCCCCTTCGGCTGCTCCACCCTGATCGCGCTATCGCCTTGGGCCTCACCCCGGCCGAGGATCGGTAGATGGTCGAGCGTCAGGAGCCAGCCCCGTCGTCCGCGCACCATCCGGAGCCGGGCCAGCAGATCGGCAATCTTGGCGGGCTCGCTCACCGGATGGCCGCGAGGACGAGCCCGGCGAGGTTGGCAATCAACCTGATGACCCCGGCGAGTACGGCAGCGAGTGCGCCGAGCACGGCTATGGCCACGGCGACACGGTCCAACAACGAGAGGCGCATGACCCCGAAAGTGCGGT
>JBBRGF010000253.1:0-4409 GCA_038240975.1 Gemmatimonadales bacterium | reverse complement strand
GACCTCGAACGCCTCCCGACGGGACTCCATACGCCCAGCCCTGATGCTGCAGGGGATATGCTTTGGGACCGCGGGTTTCTGGGGAAGAACATGCGGAATGGGCCCCGCGCCGACTCGAACGCGCGCGACCTCTTGCTCGGGAGGGACAGCGAGCCGCCCGACAGCGACACCCCGCGGTGATTCAGCTGCGGTTCATGGCCTGAACGTGCGTCAGCGTCGGTGGGCTTCCGTGGGATTTGTCACCGGAACGGCACCACCGGCACCGTCGCGCTGCGCCACGATGTGCGCTGGATCTCGCGCTCGACTCACCGTGTGGATGTCCCTGAGCGCGGGCACCGCGGGGACTTCGCGGTCGTGCGTGATCGGTCCGCTCAGGGAAACGCACCGGGGCATTTGTTGGGGTCGAAGAACAGTCGCGTTCGATCGCGATCCGACGCCCATTCACCAGTAGAGTATTCCCCAGGCCGGCGGGAAAGCACGCCAGCCCGCACATGACGCTCCGGTACATGAAGCACGCCCCGGAGAGCTACTTCGCTGAGGACGCTGCCAAGGTGGCGGCCAGCCTGACCGGTGCTCGGAACCGCGAGGTGGACGCACAGGCGTCGCTGGCCCGTGCCGCACTCAAGCCGGCGTAATTTGACGGGAAACTCCCCACAAATTTCCCCACACGAGCGAGTGGCTCGTTCGCGCATCACGCGGTGCGGGTTGCAGAACCAGCTACGATGAAAGAGGTTTGTCGCTCGAGGCGTGGTGGCCGAGCGGTTTAAGGCAGCGGTCTTGAAAACCGCCAAGGGCGAAAGTCCTTCGTGAGTTCGAATCTCACCCACGCCGCTGTCACCCCAGCCCATTACTTCCCTGCCGAACACATCCTCCATTCCTCCCGAAGCGCTTCGGCCATCTCGGGAGGAATGGCGATCTCCCGGTACAGGCCGGCGGCAACGCCGCCGTCGGGCATGGACAGCCGCCTTCGAGCCTCGGCGACCGGCAGGTCCCAGAGCTGGTCGACCGGGATGGTGAAGAGATTGGCGAGACGGATGCGCTGGGCGTAGGCGTACGCGCGGTTGAAGAGACCGAGCCTGATCCCACGGAATACCTGACGGAACGACGCGATCCGGCGAGCGCACTCGACGAACGCCCCGACATAAAAGAGAATCCACCCCAGCAGCCGCGGCGCGCCTCGCGAGCCGAAGTACAGGCCCTGCTCTACCGCCTCGCCGGCCAGCAGCACGAGCGGCGGCTCATTGTGCGTGAACGTCGTGCCGGTGAGCACGTGCGACGCGTCGTGCACGAGGTAGATCTGTTCCGGCGGGCGGGGGCCGTTGATGAGGCGGCGAAACACCTTCAGAAATGCCGGCTTGGCCGGTATCGGCAGGCCCACATACCCATTCACGTCGCGAAAGCGCTGAACGGCATCGCCTAGGGTGATCCGTTCCCGGTCGCCCTCCCAATCGTACGCGGAGAGCAACAGCGTGTCGGCGGTGGCCGGAAGGCCGGCGGTGTGGTGGGCGGGTGAGGCCGACAGACGGGAGGTCACGGTCAGCTCGGAGCCATCGCGCCGGCCGGCTGGAGTTCCTGCAACTCCATCTCGAGATCGGCGGTCGAGCGCCGGGAGATGTAATGGCGGTACCAGACCTCGGCGGCGAGGAGGAGCCAGATCCGGTTGCCGTGGTCGCGCCGCCGGTCGAGATGCTCGGTCACCAGCTCCCGCATGCGCTCGCCCCGGAGATAGCCGTCGCGCACGAGCTCACTCTGCAGCAGCAGCCGCGGGGCGAGCGCGCGGACCTCATTCTCGAGAATGTACATGAGCGGCGAGGCGAACCCCTGCTTTTTGCGCCGGAGGACTTCCGGCGGCAGATACCGCTCACCCAGGCGGCGCTCCATATGCCTGAGGCGGCCGCCCTTGATCTTGAGCGAGATGGGTACGCGGGCCATGAACTCCGCCAGCCGGGGATCGAGGAACGGCGACCGGGACTCGAGGCTGTACGCCATCGTCGCGCGATCGAGGATCATGAGCGACTGCCCCGGGAGCTTCGACATGATATCGACGTACATCATCCGGTCGGCAGGCGAGACGGCGCGCTCGGTGTCGAACAGCTCGAGCAGACAGGCGTCGGGGCGGCGGCTGGCCAGGCGCGCCCGAAAGCCCGGCGTATAGAGCTCGAGGCGGTGAGCCTCGTTGAACCAGAAGTACTGCAGGCTCTCCGAGTACCGCTCGCCGCCCGTCTTCCGTGCCATGAGATCGACCCACCGGAGCTTGTGGGTGACGCTCTTGAAGGTGAACTGGTCGGGCAATCGCTTGAGCACCTGGCCGGCGACGAGATCGCGCACGGGCTCGGGTACCGCACGGTAGGCGTCGAGCCACCGGTCGGCGGTGTACCGGTCGTACCCGCCGAACAGCTCGTCGCCGCCGTCACCGCCAAGAACGACCTTCACCTCGCGCGCCGTCATCTGCGCGAGGTGAAGGAGGCAAATCGAGAGCGGGTCGGCGGGCTCGTCGAGTGCGGAGATGAGGCGCGGCAGATCGGCCACCACCGACGGGCTCATCTCCTGAGCGAAGTGGCGCGTGCCGTAGCGGGCCGCCACCGCCGCCGACGCGGGTAGCTCGTTCAGGTCGCGGTAGGGAATGCCCATCGCAAAGGTCCGAAGCTCCGACCCCAGTACCTTGGCGGCGTAGGACGCGATCAGAGTGGAGTCGAGCCCGCCGCTCAGAAACGCGCCGACGGGCACGTCGCTCGTGAGGTGCAGACGCACGGATTCCCCGACCAGCTCGTCGATCCGATCCAGCGTCTCCGCCTCGGAGTAACTCCACTTGGGGCCGTAGCTGAGGTCCCAGTACCGCTCGATACGCGTCCCCTTCTCGTCTCGCACCATGAAGTGCGCGGGCGGCAGCGAGCGAACCCGCTCGAAAAATGTGTCGGGCGGCTGCACGAATCTGAGAGTCAGGTACTGGTCGAGCGCGTGGGGAGAGAGTGTGGCCAGCCCGGGATCGTCGGCGAGTAGCGCCTTGACCTCGGATGCGAACGCGAAACGGCCTTGTGCCTCGGTGTAGAAGAGCGGCTTCTGGCCGAAGTGGTCGCGGGCGAGCAGGAGCCTGCGGGCCCCCCGGTCCCAGATGGCGAACGCGAACATACCGCGCAGCTTCGGAAGGAACCCGGTGCCCTCGTCCTCGTAGAGATGGACGAGCACCTCGGTGTCCGACCGGGTCCGGAACTGGTGGCCCCGCCCGATCAGCTCCTGGCGCAGGCTCTCGTGGTTGTAGATCTCCCCGTTGAACACCACCACCACGGTGCCGTCTTCGTTCGAGATCGGCTGGTGGCCGCCGGCGAGGTCGATGATGCTGAGCCGTCGCATGCCGAGCCCCACTCCGCCCTCGATGAAACGACCCCAGTCGTCGGGCCCGCGATGCACGATCGCGTCGCACATCCTCCGGATGTCCGTCTCCTGGATGGCCTCAGATCCGAGCTTTCCGACGATGCCGCACATGTCAGGCGGGCTTCCTTCCCCAGGCCACCATCATGTAGCCGGGCGAGAACGGGATCAGGGTATCCAGCATCGTCCATGCGCGCAGCGCGGGGTAGATCGCGGAGTACACCTTGTACGCGGTACCGACCTTGTCGAGCGCCTCCGCCGACATGGGGGCGGTGTCTCCATGAAAATCCTGCTCCGTTTCGACTTTTCCCTTTGCCGCCTTCCGGTGATACGCGAAGTTGAGCAGATCCTCGAGCGACTCCGTGAAGAAGCGGCAATAGTCGTCCTGTCCCAGCACCGTGAGGCCGTGGCGCTCCATGAGCGCGCGCGTGGCCGCGGGAGGATATCCGTCGCGGGCGTGCCCGAATCCTTCCTGCTCGGAGGTGAAACCGAGAGCGCGCTTGAGGGCGAACCCCGGCCTTCCCGGCTCACCCTTGGGCGCCATGAAGAGAAAATCGCCGCCAGGCCTCAGCACCCGCACCATCTCCGCGAAGAAGGTCTCGTCGTCCTTGATGTGCTCGAGAAAATTGATGGCCGCCACCAGATCGAACGCCCCCGCGCGAAAGGGAATGGCCCGCTCGCCGATCTGAAGGACCCGGTCGCCCACGAGCTGCCGCGCCGACCGCACGTGGTCGCGCTCGAAGTCGGCGCTGACCCAGGTGCCCCCGCGCTCGCGCAGGAAGTGCGATGTGAGTCCGGTGCCGCACCCCACCTCCAGACAGAGCCGGCCTTCCGTCGGCGGCAGGTGGTCGAGAAGAGCGTGCACCGTCGTCTTCTTCTTCAACGACCGCCGGAAGAGCTTCAGTTGCCAAGGCTCGGTCACGATGCCCCCTCGAGGAGACCGGTGCGGCGATAGTCCTCAAACGTGCGCTTCACACCCTCGGCCACCGACACCGTGGGCGTCCACTCCAGCAGCCGACGGGCTCGCGAGGTGTCGAATT
>JBBRGF010000252.1:0-4423 GCA_038240975.1 Gemmatimonadales bacterium | reverse complement strand
GGTGGTGTCGAAGCTGAAGTCTCCGCACAGCTTGCCAATGGAAACTCGCTTCAAGGCAGCCTCCGCCGCCGCCCAGTGCGACAGGCAGGCCTCGGCGGCGGCGGTGTAGAGGTCCGTCAGGACCGTCGCAACAGGACCGTTGGCGTCGCTCCAGCCGTTGACGATGTGGTTGTAGAGCGCTTCGCAGTCACCGTGTCTCAGGAGCTCGTCGGCGTGCGTTCCTGGCGGTGTAATCGGATCGTCTACTCCAGGCGGGAGGTACGCGTCGGTGTGGCGCTCCGTCGTGGGTCTGGTCAGAGGGCCCGTCCGCGGTGTCTGCGGCGGCCCCGGCGTGGCGAGCACACTTTCGGTGGTGCTGGAGTTCTGTGAGTTGGCCGTCGCGTCGACCCGCGTCGATGGCGCGGATCCGAGCGAACTCGTGGTTTCCTCGCTCGTCGAACCCGGCGCGCTGGTATGCGACCTTCCGCTGCTACAGCCGACGACCAGCGTCAAAACGGCCAGAGAAAGCATCGCTACTCGCCTCATTGGAATCCATCCATGCCATCACCTTTACTCGAACAGTTGAGAGCCGGCGAACTCGCTGGCCAGGACCGTGAGCCTCTTGCGGCCTCCGCCAGCACGGTGGAGAATCTTGTTCCATCTAGCACCGAACCTCTATGCGGGGAGGGACAAGTGTCCGCTTGCCTGTACCTCAGCCAGTGCCACACCCCGGGCAGATTCGTGGGCACGAGGGTGAAGGGCAGCTTTGCGCTCAGCGTCTCGTCAACACACACGGTGATGCTATTGGGTTGCCGGGGATCGGCTCGTTCGAACCGAAGGAATTTGAGAATATACGAAAGAAGAGACTGAGGGGCCACTTCGGCCGGCCGCCGTGCCAACATCGCCGGAGGTCACTATCGCGTGCATCAGCGGAGGCCGCAATAGATAGAGTGCGGATGCGCATATCGATGACCATGCGCACTCGGGGCGGGTCGGCCGGGACTTTGGTTCGTGGTCGTGAGTGATCAGGCCGCCTGGGCGGCGGGGGTCGGGTCTGGTGCGAATGCGAGTTCGAACTCGACGGGGGTGAGTTTGCCGAGTCCACGTTGGCAAACCGACGGTTGTAGGTGTGCTCGATTCAGTGGACGATCTCGTAGCGGAGCTCGCGGCGGGTCCGCCAGCGGCGATGGTGAGGACGTTCTTCTGGAGCTGCGCGACGAACGACTCCACCGCCGCGTTGTCCCCCGCCGACGCGACCCGGCCCATCGAGCCCGTTACGTCGGCGCGGACGAGCACGACCCGGAAGGCCCTCGATCGAAATTGCCCGCCGCAAGCGCTGTGAACGACCACGCTTCCGGCGAGTCGCCGTCGGCGGTCGCGGCTCGGAGTGCCCCTACCGCTAGTAGGCAGCGGCATGATGACACCCGCGTCACCCAGCAGGCGCTCCATCGTCGACTCGGACACGATATGGCCCACCTAGCAGACACCGCCCAGATCGTGCGATGTCCCCGCCGGCTGGCGCAGCGCGTGACGGATCGCTAGGTCTCCGGCGGCGCACGGGCCGGGCGCCGAGAGCCCTTGACCGCAGCGCCGGCACGGGCCCTGGCCTGCTAACGCCACCAGATGCAGTCGGTCATGTCGATCATGGCGCAGGCCCTCGACGTCGACATGCCGATCTCGGTACGGATCATCTCGCGGTCAGCTAGTGACCGAATCCGTCCATTGCGGCCTGTACCAGACCCTGCGCTACGTGTCCTCCTGGCGTCGGCGCCAAGTAGGCAGTCAAGCCGCCGGTCTTGCCTACCTTGAAGCTCAATAGCTGCGCCTCCTTCGGAATCGTCCCGAGCGTCTTCGGCAAGGAGGATTTGATTCCATCCTTCACCCCGTTGGCGACCTCCCCTGACCCGAGCCCACTGGCCGAGACCTTAAGCGCTCCAATGCCGACGGTGACGTTGTGACTTTGGTTATCACCTTCCAAAGCTTCAAACCACAGCGTCATGAAGGCGGTGAAGTCGGTATCGGACGCCAGACCGTTGTCATGAAACCCATTGATCTGTACCGATATAGTACGATTCCAACTATACCAGAAGTCGTACCCAGTTTCGCTGACAAGGTCCAATGAGCGCTCCGGATGGAGTCCAATGTTGTCTGGGCGCTTATGAACCTCTTGATCAAAGAATCCCCACACTGCCCCGAGCAGTTGGTCCGGGGTGAGCGCGGCGACAAGAGGCTCACTACTGCCGTTCGAATCAGCCCAGATAACGCCGTTTTGGAAGTCGCCAACCCAGGCACCTGACGTAGGTGAGTACACGTCCTCGATTGGGTAGCCCTTATCGCTAAGTTCCCACCCCAGCTTCGCCCACTCGGTTCGCACAGGATCTGAGACGGCCATCGGCCCAGTATTTGGATGCCAATAGATCGACGCGGTTCCGAAGTGATTATACCGGCCACTCCCATCAGGAGCACCAGTCTCGTCGGTCCGAGGAAGGCCGAACGCCGCAGGTCCGTTGAGCTGCTGGTACTTCCGTAGGATCTCGCCGTGAACTTCGTGGGCGCCGGTTTCATCCGAAAAATACACGACACAGTTGGCATACTGTCTTTGGAAGCCGACGCCATCCAGTTGCTTCACTGCCTCCGTTGCGGGCCCCGTGAAATCCTGACCGAGAGCGCTAGCCTTTGCTTCTAAAGCCTCCTTAGCTCCATCCATTTTCGTACGCAAATCTAGCTGAGGGAATGGCTTCACCGGGGTCACCTTGATGTCCAGTGGAAGTCGGAACCTCTTAAAGGCCTCTGGATCCAGATGAGGGCTTCGGATATTCGCCGGATCAATCGAGATGTCAACGCGCTCGAGCTTGGACTTAGAGTCGGATGGCATATCGATCTCTTCCTTCAATTGTGGATTATGTCAGGAACCTGCTTAGAGTCGCAGAACTACCCAAGGACGGAGTGCAAAGCCATATTCCCGTGATGAGCAGCTGCACGTACGTGGGTCTGATTGACGGCGTCAGCCGCCCTAGCAAACCTGTACCCTTCCCGCTCGCTATGGCTACACCCTAGGGATAAGGGCTGTCAATAGGCTGCTCCATGAACGAACTGGTCGCAGCATCTGGCCTAGTGGGCCTCTAGTTTGGGGAGTAACTTGCCATCCGCCTGATCGGCCGAGAGGTCCCATGCTCGATCATCGCAGACAGACGCGTTAATAACTTCGCCCTCACATAGCCGTTCCGAGAAGGGGATTGTGACCGGCGGGTTCGCTTGTTTGGGGGTGGTCGCGATCCGATCCGATTGAGACAATTGTGGCTCAACTCCTTTTATGAGAAGAGCTCGAGGCCATCGTGTTGAGGATCGTAAGCCCCCAGCCGCCGCTGTGGGAGTCCGTGATCCCGGAACATTTTGATGATCTGCCGGTCGACCTCGCTGAGATCGACGCTTCATTGGACGATCCTCGCTCTTCGAACCGTTCCTGCCGTTCTTCGACCCGGTGATCGGTCGGCCGTCGATCCCGATCGTGACGTACTCGCGGATGATGTTCCTCAAGTGCCGGCACCAGCTCGGCTTCGAGCCGTTGTGTCGCGGAAGTGACCGTCCACCGCAGCGAGTGGCTGAATCGCCCTGAGCTCCCCCCGGTGCAGCGGACGGGTTGGTTGTGGGGATCATGCCGCGGTGGCAATCTCGTAGTCGATCGGGCTGAGCATCTTGCAGTAGGAGTGGCGGCGGCGTGGGTTGGACTTATGCGGGTGATCTTGTCAAGGGCTTGTTTACGAGGCGTCGTGCTCGAGGCGGTCGAGTAGCCCGTCGAAGATCTTGGTCCGATCGACTTGGCCCTTGGTGGCGGCGTCCTGGCGTTGCTTGCGCAGCGGCGGTCGGAACTCGATGGTGGTGACGAAGAACGTGCAGCTCTCGCAGATCGACTCGAAGTGGCAGTCCATCTCGACGGGCCGTGCGCAGTAGCCGTTGCCGAGCATGCGGCGGTGCATCTCGCTGCGGAGCTTGCGCATCTCGGCGCCTTCGTCGTCGCTGGGCAGCTGGCGGGGTTGGTTGTAGAGGGCTTCGACTTTCTCGGTGACGGCGAAGTACTCGTCGGCGACCGTCTTGTCGGCGATGCGGGCGTAGATCATTGTCATGGCCAGGGTCTTGTGGCCGAGCAGGGCGGCGATGGCGTCGAGGCTCATGCCTCGGTTGATGGCTTGGGTGGCCAGGGTGTGGCGCAATTGGTGGGCGGTGACGTGACCGATCCCGGCCTCGTGGCTGAGCCGGCTCAGCGCGGTGGCGACCCGTAGCGAGGTGACAGGCCGGTTGCGTTCGAGCAGCAGGCGGTCCGAGCGCAGCCCGGTGGGCCGGTGATTGGCGATCCAGTCGTCGAGCATGTCCTTGAGCTGGGGGTGCAGCGGGATGTAGCGGTCGTTGTGGAGCTTGCCGACCGGGATGCGAAGCCAGTGCCCGT
>JBBRGF010000251.1:0-4468 GCA_038240975.1 Gemmatimonadales bacterium | reverse complement strand
CACGATCTGAGCGCGTGGAGCTTCGTTGTGAATGCGGTTGATAATGAACGTCAGGCCGTTAGCCAGCGAGTCGAGTCGTCGGGCAACCCGATCCGTCACTCTGTAGCCAGTGGGACTACTTCTATCAACGTCGGTGCAACGCTCAACGTGCCCAGTTGGATTCACGGGCTCGGACAGGATGCTTGCTAAGCAGGCCGGGAAGTCGATGTCATTGGCACCGATTTGAAGAGTCACAAGGGCAGGGGGGTCGACCTTCATGTTGGCGGCGTCAAGTTCCTCCGGGACAACGGACTTGTGCATAGGAGCTGGACCCGGGTACCGGCAATTCGTATCCTTCCCAGTCGATGGGTTGGCTATTGAGAATGCACCGCTGAAAGCAAGCTGGTCGTAATCCCCTCCGCCCGGCGGAGAGAGAGCGCACCCCGTTGGCCGATAGTGAAGGCGGCCAAGCCCGGGAAGATTGCGCGCTACGTAGCCGGGCCACGCAAGCCTTGACGGCCCCTGGTTAGGAGGTAGTCCTTCCTTGTAGCCCTTCGTCGGATTGGCCAGCCCATGCCCATAGGGCACCGAGTCGCCCAAGGCGAGGTAGCGGTTCCCGCGTCCCGTCCACGTTACGGTCGCCGTGGCCGTGAGGACACTTCCATCGCCGAGCGTCGTCCTAGCCTCGACGTTGTCTGTGCCGAGATTCGAGCAGGTATAGGAATACGTTGCGTTGCCAATGGAATCGGTCGTGTTGGCACCCGTCAGTCCTGCACACGGCCCGGCCGTAACCGTGAAGAGTACGGCAGAATCCACTACTGGCGTTAGACCCTGCGCCAGATGAGCGGTGAGCTGTGTCGCCGTCTCGACTACTTTCTCACTCGCTTGGGGAGATAGCGTGAAGTCGGCTTTTCCACCACCACCGCCGCCACCACTGCTAATGGTGAAGCGGCCGATCTTTTGGTGATTGTATTCGGTGAACCAGATGTTGCCATCGGGCCCAGAGGTGATACCCCATAGCCCTGGTGGCGTATCGACCCCGCCAATTGGAATAGACGGAATATCATAGGTCACCAGCGCACCATTTGTCGTCATGCGGGCTATCGAGCTTGTACCCGCTCCGGTGAACCATAGATTCCCGTCTGAACCGGCCGTAATTTTGGTTGGCCATAGGCTGCTCAAGGGAGTGAGGCCGTTGAAGATGGTAGTTTCCCCTCCGGGCGTCATCCGGACGACAAGGCTACCGTTACCCGAGGTAATCCAAAGGTTTCCATCCCGCCCGGCCGCGATTCCTTCCTGGGGTACTGCGCCGACTTGTTGAGTCAGATAGGCCTGTCCAGTTTGTGGGTCAAGGGAACCGATCTGATTCTCGTAGGTGAACCAGAGCCGGCCGAGCGGCCCATAGGTAATGCCACCAAACCTGCTCCCAATATGTGGGCTTACAGATCCGATTATGTACTCTGTAATCTCACCAGCGGGGTTTATGCGCGCAATGATAGCCCCAGTTGGGGGGGATCGACGCTCGCCGGTGACCCAGACATTTCCATCGGCGCCGCCAGTGATCCAGCCTGGAGAGAAGCTCGTCTCAATGATGGGTAGGTAGGAGCCAGTCGGGGTGACTCGCCCTACTCCAACGGATGAGGTGAACCAGATATTGCCATCCGCACCGCTTGCAAGATCGAAGGGTTGCAAATAGTCTGATGCGAAGTTTTGTGGTGGCGGGGGGCCGTGGAATACAGTAGCTTGTCCAGAGGGCGTGATCCGGCCGATTCCCGGATTTGTACTATTTGCGGTACCAAACCATATGTTTCCATCAGGCCCGGAAGTGATTGCTCGAGGGTAAGGGTTTCCAGAAAGCGGGAACTCGGTCTTCTCTGGTGCGGGTTCCTGAGCACGCGCGGCACTGACGAAGGATACGGTAACGAAGGAACTGCTGACGAGCATCATGGTCGCCAAGAGGACTTGCACACGCGGCCTGTATCGAGTGAACCGACTGAAAAACAGCAGGACCTTCAACCTGCCGCCCCGATGCATCGACTTGGCTCCACTCACTCGCTCCACCATTCTCTCGATGTTCGAGCCAATGAGTAGATGGAACAAACAACCCTATCCGGAGAAGCCGGTATGATCTGCCAGGCCAGTCGGAGACGGTTCCAGGACGCCCCTGGCAAGCCGGGTTGCCATGACTCCGCTGTTCCCATCCTGGACCCACCTCCGACTCAAGGGACGGTGAGGCCGCGTTTGCCGCACTCTTTCCTCCCCCAACCTGGGCACACCGTAGACGACGGCCGTCACACTCGCGTCAAAGTCCTGGTCAAACGCGATATATCGGAGAGTTCTTGGCCCGCCGTCCGCTCACTCGGACGCCATCGACGTCCGCCTCAGGGATCCGCCTTCAAGTGAACCCAACCGCGACTAGTGCCCCATCGCGGGAATATAACGCGTGTATTATGTCGGCATGTGGACAGCGCCTCCCATCATTATGACCGACGACGAGCGAGCTGAGTTGGGCCGCCGGGTGTCCGCGCACACGACGTCGCAGCGGGCCGCCCGTCGAGCCCGAATCATCTTGGCGGCAGCCGACGGCGTTCCCTCTCGACAGATCGCTGCCACCGTCGGCATGCACGAGTCAAACGTGGCCAAGTGGCGGAATCGCTTCCGGGACAAGGGCCTCGACGGCCTCGACGATGAACCTCGCCCCGGAGGCCCACGGCGCTTCGGCCACGACGAGCGCATGGCCATGGCCGCAGCAGCGACCTCAGAGCGTGATCCCGATGACCCGGTGGCCACGTGGACCTATGCCGAGCTAACCCAGCGACTGTGGGACGAGGGCATCGAGGTGTCGGCGTCGCAGCTGTGGCGCATCCTGCGGGGGATGGACATTCGCCTGGACCAGGTCCGGGGCTGGCTGAATCGCCGTGACGACCCCAACTTCTGGGAGCGGGTGCGTGACGTGTGCGGGCTCTACCTGAAGGCGCCGGAGAAGGCTCTGGTCCTGTCGGTGGACGAGAAGACGGCCATCCAGGCCAAGGAGCGCAAGCACCCCGACCAGGCCGTGCGTGCTGGACGACCGCGCCGGCGGGAGTTCGAGTACGTGCGCCATGGCACCGCCAGCCTGGTGGCCGCTCTCGATGTCCACCGCGGCACCGTGCTGGCTCGTCCGATCGAGGCCAACAACTCCACGACGTTCTGCGACTTCCTCGAGCTGATCGACACCGAGGTCAACGACGCCCTCGCCATTCACGTGATCCTCGACAACGGCTCCAGCCACGTCTCCAAGCAGACCAAGGCGTGGTTCGCCGACCACTCCCGCTGGGTCGTGCACTACACGCCGCCACACGCCAGTTGGGTCAACCAGATCGAACTGTTCTTCTCGATCCTGCAGCGCAAGGTCGTGCGCAACGGCAACTTCGCCTCTCGAGAGGATCTCGTCGCCAAGTTGCTCGCCTTCATCGGCGACTACGACCGCACGGCCAAGCCATTCGCTTGGACCTACTCCGGCGATCCGCTCAAGGTGGCCTGATGGGATCGAATCACACGTGTGTTATTCGCGCGCGAAGGCACTAGTGCGCTGCGTTGTACGCCTCCTCCACCTCGGCCGGGATACGACCTCGGTTACTGACCTTGTAGCCGTTGGCGTTAGCCCATTCCCGGATTGCCCCGATCTGCTCCTTGTCTCGGCGGGCGGTCGGACGCGAAGCGGTCATGGCACCAGGGTGCTCCGAACTCGTCCCGCTTCGCGCCCGCCTCGACACTGCGACCCGCGACCGATCGGTCGAAGACGCGATCAGTGCTTGAATCGTGTTATGGAATTCTTCAGCGTGGAGCGAACATAGGTCGAGCATGTAGGAATACCCGTCGTAGGAAAACTGAGCCTCCTCAATGCTATCCACTCCCTCTTTGCCTTCAGCATTACAGCGGTCACAGATTGCACGGACGATTACGGTCTTGGCCATGGGGGGAACTCCAATCCTGGGGCAGGTCTACGACAACCCTAGTCTCGATCTGATTGCCGATGCCGCAAGTCGTCTCGGTCTACAGCAACGGTTGATGAACACTCGGACCGGCGATCGCCTCGAGCTCTCTCCCACTCGTCTCGGGAAAGGTGAACGCAATCAGAAGGGCGCCAACCAGCGGACCCAGACACAACAGTTCAATGAAGCGAGTCGTTTCCGGTAGCCAATTCCTAAACGCCAAGACCACCACCAGCAGGACCGCCCCTCCGCCGTACAGCCAACGCCACGACACGCCGGACGGTGCCAGAATTCCACCCCACAGCAGTGCGGCGATGCCCGTCCCGAGGGCACTTCCCGCAGCCAACCAACCAAACCCGAACCCTCTTCTGGCGGCGGGCAGCTCCTCGGCCGCGATCGTCCAGGTCAAGGTGATCTGGGTGACCAGGAACAGCCGGCTAACGAACTGTGAGAACGCGAAGCTGGCAATGTTCGGGGCAACGGCGGTCAGGAGGGCTGCTGCGGTGTATCCAGTC
>JBBRGF010000250.1:0-4482 GCA_038240975.1 Gemmatimonadales bacterium | reverse complement strand
CGATCTCTCCCGACAATCGGTACGTCTGCAAGACCATCCGGCGGTCGGCCGGCGGCGAGTTCGTCGAGCGCGTGCGTCTCTTCGAGCCCGAAGAGCTCACCGCCATGCTTCTCCCCACCGGGGTCGCGATACGGCACCGGTTCGGAGACTACGACGGACGCCTCCTCGCGCCGGATTCCGGCAGGACCATTCTGATCGGTCAGGCGGCATGAACCTCCGCTTCGTACCTACGCCGATCGAGGCAGCGATCGAATGGCCGGACCGAAGGAAAGAGGCCTTCGATCCGGCCCTTGCCCCGGCATTCGCCCCCTCCGCGGCGCTCGATGCCGGACTTGCGCGGCTGCGCACGCCCGGGGCTCTGGCGGTGACCTCCGGGCAGCAGCCGGGGTTCTTCACCGGCCCGCTCTACACGGTGCACAAGGCATTGTCGACCGCCTCGCTGGCGCGCGTGCTGGAGCGTCGCTGGCAGCGGCCGGTGGTGCCGGTGTTCTGGCTTGCCGGCGACGACCACGACTTTGCCGAAGCGAGCAGCGCGACGTGGCTTGGACCCGACGGAAATCCGGTGACCGCATCGCTGCCGCCGCGCCCGCCGGGCGACCCACTCACGCCGATGTACCGCCTGCCGCTAGGTGAAGGAGTCGGGCCGGCGCTCGACTCTCTTGCCGCGGGCATCCCTCCTTCGGAGTTCCGCGAGGCCACCCTCGACTGGCTCCGGCGGCACTATCGTCCAGAGGACACCGTTGCAGGCAGCTTCGCGGGCGCCATCGCCGAGCTCCTGGCCCCGTTCGGCATCGTCTGTTTCGACAGCACGCACCCGGCGGCCAAGGCGGCCATGGCTCCCCTGTTGCTGCGCGCGCTATCGCAGGCCGCGCAGCTCGACGACGATCTCGACCGGTACTCCGAGAGCCTCGGTGCCACCGGGAAAACCTCCGGCGTATCCGTCGGGGACGGCGCCTCGCTCGTCATGCTGGAGGCGTCGCAGGGCAGGGACAGGCTCATCTGGGATGGAGCCGCTTTCGTGACGCGAAGGAGCCGCGAGCGATTCGGCCTTCCCGAGCTGGAGCGGGTGGCGGCCGAGTCGCCGACGAGGCTTTCCCCGAACGTGCTCCTTCGGCCTGTGGTGGAGAGCGCGATCCTGCCCACCGTGTCGTATCTGGGCGGCCCGGGGGAGCTTCGCTATCTCGCCCTCACTCCACCCGTGTACGAGCGGCTAGGCGTGGACCGGCAGAAGCCGTTGCCCCGCTGGTCGGGTATTCTGGTGGAGCCGCGCGTCGACCGCGTCCTCGAGAAGTTCGGCATCTCCCTCGACGATCTCGCGGCGCCGCCCGGCGCGCTGGAGGCCAGGCTGGTCCGGTCCCAGCTCCCTCCCGAGGTCCTCGACGCGCTCCAGGCCCTCCGCAGCGGAATCGAAACGAGCTACGGCGCCATCGGGAGGATCGCCGCGGACGTCGACCCCACCCTCGAGCGTCCCGTCGCGGGCGCGCTGCAGCAGGCGCTCGCCGGCAGCCTGGAAGTCGAGCGGAAGCTGGTGCAGCACCTCAAGCGCCGCCAGGAAACCGAGCTTTCCCAGATCTCCCGGGCGCGCACCGCCGTGCTCCCGGGCGGCAAGCCGCAGGAGCGCGTGCTCACCGTCGCTCCGTTCCTCGCCCGCCACGGGCCCGACCTGCTGCGGGCCCTCGCCGCCGAGATCGAGCTGTGGTACTCAGACGCCCTTGAAGGGCCGTCGCGAGTGGCGTAGACTCGACTCATGTCGGTCATCGCCATCATCATTCTTGTCGCCCTTCTTATTCCCATCATGGCAGTCGTTCTCGATTCGCCGATCGGGCGGGCCCTCGGGCGACGCCTGGAGGGCCCGCCGGCTATGCCGCCCGCTATGGGCGAGCTGTCGGGAAAGGTCGCGACTCTCGAGGCCGAGGTCGAAGAGCTGAATCGCACGGTGCAGGCCCTCCAGGAGGAGAGCGCCTTTCTCCACCGACTGCTCGCCGATCCGTCCAGCCGCTCCAACCCCCCACCGCCCTCCGCGCCCTGAGCGCCCGCCCCGGCCGCAGCTCACGACCGGCGGTTATGGTGGCCGCGGGAATTCTGGCGAGCAGGATCCTCGGGCTGGTCAGAAATCGCGTCTTCGCTCACTTCTTCGGCACCTCCGACGCCGCTGACGCGTTCAACGCTGCCTTTCGAATTCCCAATTTTCTCCAGAATCTGTTCGGGGAGGGGGTGCTTTCCGCCTCTTTCATTCCGGTGTATGCGGGCCTGCGCGCCCGCGGGGAAGACGAAGAGGCCAAGCGGGTCGCTTCCGCCGTCGCCGCGCTCCTAGCGCTGGCGACCTCGGCGCTGGTGCTGCTGGGCGTGCTGCTCACCCCCATCCTCATCACGCTCATCGCTCCCGGATTCGCAGGCGAGAAGCGCCTCGAAACGATCCGGCTGGTGCGGATTCTCTTTCCCGGTGCCGGCCTGCTCGCGCTCTCCGCCTGGTGCCTCGGCGTTCTCAACAGTCACCGGCGCTTTTTCCTCTCATACTCGGCCCCCGTCATCTGGAACGCCGCCATCATCGTGGCGCTGGTCTGGTTCGGCCACGGAATGCCCCAGTATCCGCTCGCCGAGATCGCGGCCTGGGGCGCGGTGGCAGGGAGTTTTCTCCAGCTCGCGGTACAGTTCCCGACGGTGCACCGGCTGCTCGACGGTACCTGGCCACGGCTGGTGCGGGGCTCGGAGGCCGTTGCGGTGGTCGTGCGCAACTTCTTTCCGGTTTTCGTGGGTCGGGGCGTCGTGCAGATCAGTGCGTACGTCGATACGGTGCTCGCCAGCCTCCTGCCCGCGGGTGCTGTGGCCGCACTCTCCTACGCCCAGGTGCTGTACACGCTGCCCGTGAGTCTCTTCGGGATGTCGGTGTCGGCTGCGGAGCTTCCGGAGATGGCGAGCGCCGTCGGCGGCGAAACCGAGCGGGCCTCTTTCCTGCGCGGCAGGCTCGAGTCCGGGCTCCGGCAGATCGCGTTCATGGTGGTTCCATCGGCCGTTGCCTTCCTGGCCCTCGGCGACGTGATCGTGGGCGCACTCTACCAGTCGGGTGAATTCACCCCGAGCATGACCGTGTACGTCTGGGCGATCCTGGCCGGGTCGGCGGTGGGGCTGCTGGCCTCCACCATGGGGCGGCTCTACGCCTCGACCTTCTGGGCGCTGCACGATACGCGAACGCCGCTCCGGACGGCGACGGTCCGAGTCTGCCTCACGATCGGGCTGGGATATCTGTTCGCGCTGCCCCTCCCACGGGCACTGGGCATCGAGGCCAGGTGGGGAGCCGCGGGCCTCACCGCGTCGGCGGGGATCGCCGGGTGGATAGAGTTCATCATGCTCCGGGGAGCGCTCAACAGGCGAATCGGACCCACCGGGCTGCCGGTGTCGCTGTCCGCACGGCTCTGGGGCAGCGCCGTCGTCGCGGCGGGAGCGGCGCTGGCTCTCCGGCAGGTGCTGGCGGTGCATCAGCCCGTAATCGTGGCGATATTTCTCCTCGGCACGTACGGCGCGCTCTACCTCGTGCTGACCGCCGGCCTCGGAGTCGCCGAGGCCGGCGGGCTCCTTCGCCGCCTCAAGAGATGACCGCTCCGACGATTTCCGAAGCCTTGCAGCGAAAGCTCGATACCCTTCCCGAAGGCCCCGGCGTCTACCTGTGGAAGGACGCGGCGGGTGACGTGCTCTACGTCGGCAAGGCAAAGCGTCTCCGGAGCCGGGTCCGGAGCTACTTCGCAGCCGACTACGACGTAAGCCCCAAGCACCGAGTGCTGCAGCGGCTCATCGCCGACGTCGACACGATCGTCGTGCCCTCCGAGCCCGAATCGCTGATCCTCGAGAACAATCTCATCAAGGAGTACCGGCCGCGATTCAACGTGCGCCTCAAGGACGATAAGAGCTATCCGTCGATCGCCGTGACGCTGGCCGACTCCTTTCCCCGCGTCATCGTGACCCGCCGTCGCGACATCCCGGGCGCGCGTTACTTCGGGCCCTACACCGACGTCGCGCAGCTTCGCCGCACTCTGGCGATCATCCGGCGTCTCTACACCGTCAGGAGCTGCTCCGACGACATTCCGGTGGAGACGCGCGAGCGGCCCTGCCTCGACTACCACATCGGCCGCTGCCTGGCTCCCTGCGCCGGATGGCAGACAGAGGGCGACTACCGCAACATGGTGCAGGACGTTCTCGATTTCCTCGAAGGGCGAACTCAGGACGTCCGGGTCAAGGTTCGCGAAGCGATGGTCGAGGCCAGCCGCCGCGACGACTTCGAGCGCGCCGCCGATCTCCGCGACGCGCTGCGGTGGCTGGACCGCTTGGAGGAGCCGCCGAGCGTCGAGGTGATGGGCACCGGCGACGCCGACGTCGTCGGCTACGCGCGTGACGGCAACGACGCCGCCGGCGTGCTGATCCGGGTGCGCGACGGGCGCGTGGTGGGTCGCGAGCATCGATTCCTGGAGGGCGTGGAGGAGGAACAGG
>JBBRGF010000249.1:0-4491 GCA_038240975.1 Gemmatimonadales bacterium | reverse complement strand
ATATGGATCACTATCTGAGGCGTCAGGGCGACAAGCTCGTCGCCCGCTTCGACGCCGAGAGTTATCTCGCGCTCATGCGCGCGATGGACCTGCACGACGTCGGCGATCTCGCGGCGGCCGCGCGAGCGACGAGCGAGCGAGTGGCCGACGTCGTGGGTGTGGGAGTGGATTCCGACATCCTCTACTCCGCCGTCGAGGTGCAGCGGTGGGTCGAGGCCTACCGCGCAGCGGGAGCCCCGGCACGCTATCGCGAGATCGCCTCGCTCTACGGGCACGACGCGTTTCTGATCGAATGGGATCAGGTGGAGCGGATTTTAAGAGGGGAGTAAAGGGAATTCGCCTGCGACCCTTCTACGCCAGAAAACTCTCCAAGGCTCTTGCGCGACTCACGTGCCGGAGCCGGCTCAGCGCCTTTTCCTTGATCTGCCGCACACGCTCCCGGGTAATGCCCAACAGGCTCCCGATCTCTTCCAGCGTCATGGGCTCCGGGCCGTCGAGCCCGAAGTAGAGGCGGAGGATCTTGGCCTCGCGCTCCTTGAGAGTCGCGAGCACTTCTTCGATGGATTGGGTGAGAGCGTGCTCGAACGTTTCGGAGTCGGGGCCGGGGTTCTGCGTGTCGGGGAGGTAGTCGAGGAGCTTGTTGTCTTCTCCTGGAGTCAAGGGCGCATCGAGCGAGAGATGGTTCTGGGAGATGGAGAGGGTCTTCTGGACCTCTTCCATCGAGATGTCCATTCCTTCGGCTATCTCGGAGGGGGTGGGCTCGCGGCCCAGCTCCTGGAGTAGCGCGGAGGAGCGTTTGCCGATGCGATGGAGCGTGCCGGCGCGATTGAGCGGCACACGCACGATGCGGCTCTGCTCGGCCAGCGCCTGCAGGATGGCCTGGCGGATCCACCACACGGCGTACGAGATGAACTTGATGCCTTTGGTCTCGTCGAACTTGTGAGCGGCGCGGATGAGGCCGAGGTTGCCCTCGTTGATCAGATCGGCGAGCGACACGCCCTGGTTCTGATATTTCTTGGCTACCGACACCACGAAGCGAAGATTGCTGCGCACCAGTTTGTCGAGTGCTTCGGCGTCGCCCACCCGAATCCGCTGGGCGAGGCGCACCTCTTCCTCCTGCGGAATCAGGGGATACCGGCTGATCTCGCGGAGATACTGGTCCAGCGATCCCTCGTCGAACGAGGGCCCCCGCTTACCGGCACCGACCTGCAGTGGACGCATCCGAATCGACCTCGTACTGATCATATGTGGGTAGCCTGACGAACCTTACTCTCCGGCTCAGCCGGGCGCAACGGCCTTGACTCGCTACACTTCGTAGTTGTCGATCTGCGCCCGTTGAAGCTTCCCGGAATAGTCGACGTAGCACACCTTGGTCTCCGAGTAGAACTCGTAGACTTCCCATCCTCCCTCACGGTGCCCGTTGCCCGTCGCCTTGACTCCGCCGAACGGCATGTGCGCCTCGGCGCCGATCGTCGGGGCGTTTACATACGTGATGCCGTTGTCGAGATCCTGCATGGCGCGAAAGGCGAGATCGACGTCGGCCGTGTATACCGAGCTGGAGAGACCGTAGCGCACGTCGTTGTTGACCTTGACCGCCTCGTCGAACGACCGGACGCGCACCACGCTCAGCACGGGACCGAAGATTTCTTCCTGCTCGAGACGGCTCCCGGGCTTGACCCCGGTAAATACGGTGGGGCGGAAGAACCAGCCGTCGGAGAGATTCCCGCGCGGCGCCTTGCCCCCGGTGACCAGCTCCGCGCCCTCCGCCTCACCGATCTCGACGTAGTGGGCCACCTTTTCGCGCGAGGCCTCGTGGATCAGCGGCCCCACGTCCGTCCGCTCCTGGCTCCCATCGCCAAGCCGGAGTCCCTCCGCCGCGTCAATCAGACGCCGCACGAATCGGTCGTGAATCTTCCTGTGGAGAATGAGACGGCTCGTGGCGGTACACCGCTGCCCGGTCGTGCCGAACGCACCCCAGAGCACTCCGTCGAGCGCCAGGTCGAGATCGGCATCGTCCATGACGATCATGGCGTTCTTGCCGCCCATCTCGAGCGATAGTCGCTTGTGCATCCGGCCGCAGGTCTCGCCGATGATCGACCCGGTTTCGGTAGAGCCGGTGAACGAGATGACCGGAACGTCGGGATGTTCTACCAGCGCCTTGCCCACCGTTTCACCTCGACCGTGCACAAGTTGGACCACGTCGGGCGGGATTCCCGCCTCGAGCAGGATCTCTACCAGAAGGTGCACGGTATGGGGGACGTCTTCGGAGGGCTTGATTACCACGGAGTTTCCACACAGCAACGCGGGAAACATCTTCCAGGTGGGTATGGCGAGGGGGAAATTGAACGGCGTGATGAGCCCGACCACGCCGATGGGCCTCCGATAGCTCATCGCCCACTTCGACCGCAACTCCGAGGGCACCACGTGGCCGAACAGCCGCCGTCCCTCGGTCGCGGCGTAATAGGCCGTGTCGATGCCTTCCTGTACGTCGCCGCGCGTCTCGGCGAGGACCTTTCCCATCTCCCGCGTCATGGCGGCGGCCAGCGGCTCCTTTCGCTCGACCAGGAGGTCGCCAACGCGTCGCAGCACGTCGCCGCGCTCGGGCGCCGGAGTCCGGGACCAGCGCGCGAACCCCTTCCGCGCCGAGCGTACGGCCGCGTCGACGTCGCGGCGGTCGGAGTCGGGAAAGCGGCCGATCAGGTCGCTCGTGTCGGCCGGATTGCGGTTGTCGAAATAGGCCCCGGTCTGCGGCGCCACCCACTCGCCGCCGATGAGATTGCGAAAGGTCTTGGCCATGTGATCCCGAAGAAGAAGTATGGAGCTAGGGGACTGGAGCCGGTGCGGGCGCGGACGCCGGCGGGGCGGAGGGACAGAGCCAGGTCAGGCTCTCCTTAGCGTAGCCGGTGCGCGGAAGAATTTCTCGTGCGGCGGCGACCGCTGCCCAGACGAGAACGACCAGCGAGAGCAGATGGGCAAAGCCGCGCCGGTGGGCCCAGGCGGAGAAGGCGCCGAGCAGCGCGAAGACCGCCGTGGTGAGGGACGCACCGAAGAAAAACGCCAGTGGAAGCCCGCAGCTCTTGTCATAGGGCCAGAGCAGAAGCGCCGAGCCGAGTGCAATCCCCAGCACTACCCAAAACCAGGTGAGCGCTACGCCACCGCGACTGGTGCGCTGCGGCTCGGCCACCGAACGTGCAGGCGGATAGGCAGGACCGCCGCTGCTTGCGGGAGTAGCGGGCGAGGTGCCTTGCTTGGCGATCGCCTTGTCGATGTCCGCCATTTCCTTGTCCCAGTCCCGCGGCCTTTCGCTCATGCCGACTCCCGGGTCAAGCCGTAACGTTCGATTTTCTTGTACAGATTCGAGCGCGGCATCTTGAGCGCCCGGGCGGTTTCCGACACGTTCCAGTCGTGCTCACGGAGCTGCTGAACCAGGAAGTTTTTCTCGGCTTCCTGTTTGAACGTCTCGAAGGTGTGGCCCCGTCCAGGTTCCGGTGGGCCGCCCACCGCGCCATCGGCGCCGGGGAGCAGGCGATCGATGTCGGCGGCCGTGACCACCTTGCCCGAGGCGAGGATGAGCGCGCGCTCGACGGCGTTGCGCAGCTCGCGGATGTTGCCGGGCCACGGGCGGGTCTGCAGGCGGCGCACGGCATCGTCGGCGAACCGCCGCCCCTGTACGCCGGCGCCGGCCGCGAGCTGCTCGGAGAAGTGTCCCACGAGCGCCGGCACGTCTTCCAGACGCTCACGCAGCGCGGGCACTTCGATCGGCACCACGTTGAGCCGGTAGAGCAGATCCTCGCGAAAGCGCCCTTCCCCGATCTCGGACTCGAGATCCTTGTTGGTGGCGGCGAGCACCCGCACGTCAACCTGGATCGCCTTCGAGCCGCCGATCCTCGTCACCACTCCCTCCTGCAGCACCCGGAGCAGCTTGGACTGCGCCGGCAGCGACATGTCGCCCACCTCGTCGAGAAAGAGGGTGCCGCCGTCGGCCTGCTCGAATTTGCCGGCGCGGTCGGCAAAGGCGCCGGTGAACGACCCCTTCATGTGCCCGAACAGCTCGCTCTCGATCAGCTCTGAGGGAATCGCGGCGCAGTTGACCTCGACGAACGCGCGGTCGCGGCGAGGGGACGCTTCGTGGAGTCCGCGCGCGACCAGCTCCTTGCCGGTGCCGTTCTCGCCGGTGATCAGCACGCGCGCCGCCGTCGGCCCGACCTTGGCGATGAAGTCGCGTACGCTCTGGAGCACCGCGCTCGCGCCCACCATCTGGTAGCGACTGTCGGCGACTTCGCGGAGGCGGGCGTTCTCCCCCACCAGCTCGGCGTGCGCGAGGGCGTTCCGCACGGTGAGCAGCAACCGGTCGGTATCCAGAGGCTTCTCGAGGAAATCGAACGCGCCGCGCTGCGTGGCCTCGACCGCGGTGGCGATGGTGCCGTGCCCGGAGATCATCACGATCTGCGCCTGAGGGTCGATGTCCCGGAGGCGGGACAGCGTCTCCAG
>JBBRGF010000248.1:0-4499 GCA_038240975.1 Gemmatimonadales bacterium | reverse complement strand
CCTTTCGGCGACTCGGCGAGGAGCGGCGTGGTCCGCTGTCGGAGGTAGCGCACGGCCAGCCCGGCCGCGATGGCGCCGCACATGAGTGCCAGCACCAAGACTATCCAGGGTCTGAGACGCCGGGTGGCCATACTCTACTCGTTCCGCATGACCGCGGCAGAACTCAACGTGAAGGAGTCACGCCTGAACCTCGGGTCTACGGCACGCATCACCGGCCCAAAGAGCAGGAATCGGTAAGGAACTTCTACACGGACAGTGACCGGCGTGTCTGTTCCGCCCACGTAGTTCAGCACCCGGATCCGAGCGTCCTCTGGCTTGATGTTGGCGTTCGCCAGCGCCCGTTGCACAACACGCTCGACCGAATCCACTGGCGGAGCCGAGCTGGGACTTCCATTGTTCTGGCCGCTGATCACGGCTGCCATTCGGGCGCCCTGTCGGGCCGAGTAGTTGATAACCTGACTCATGCTCCACGCGTGTCCGAACTCGATGATTCCGACCAGCAAGAGCAGGAGCAGGGGCACGACGAGCGCGAACTCGACGAGCGACTGGCCACTCTCGCCACCGGGGCCGGATCGCCTTCGGCTCATGCCACACTCCCTCCCCAGAACCACCAGATGAGAGCGCCCACGGCGATCGGCACGCCGTAGGGGATGCTCATCGCCACGGGAGCGGTGAGCGTCGGGCTCAGGCTCCTCCGGTCGGGTGCCAGCCAGTGGGTGAGCATATAAGACACGTTGAGGAGAACGCGACGAAGGGTTTTTCGCCGGAATGCTTGAACCAGCGCGAACGCTCCGCCCAGGAGTGCGATCAGAAGGCAGGCCCCGAGAAACCTTCCTGGACCCATGAACGCGCCGACCGCAATGAGGAGCTTCACGTCTCCCCCGCCGAGACCACCGGCCAGGAATAGCGGAAGCCCGAGGCCGAATCCGAGTGCGGCGCCCAGCAATCCATCGACCACAGGTTCCCATCCGAGTAGCGCCCGCAACGTGAGCGCCAGCGCCAGTCCCCCAACCGAAAGGAGGTTGGGGATGCGTCGCGATTTCAGGTCGACCCACCCGGAAGCCACCACCATACCGGTGAATGCCGCCGTGGTGACGGTAGGCATCGCCTCGAGAAGACCGCTCATGAGGCACCGATCCTGCGCGCACGGCGCACCGGGGCCGCGACTCTCGGCCGCCTGACTGACGTCAAGACGACTGCGTGCTTGGGTTGACCTTGTTGACGTTCATGGAAATGTTCGTGAATCAGCTACCAAAGCGGTCCGCCTTCCTTGGCCCCCCTCATCGGACCGCTCGTCCCGGACGAGCCTCCTCACTGCAACAAGCCGACACGACGTCCTCGTCGAACCAGCAACCGGAAGAGAACGCCGGCAGCAAGCCAGACCGTAATTACTGAACCGGGGCTTGGTTGATCGGCGTAGCAAGCGTATTGGTCGCGTTGTTGAACACGTTGCCGATCGCGTTGCGGAAGCTGCCGAGGACGAGGATCAGCCCAAGCGAGACAAGGGCGATCAACAGCGCATACTCGGTAAGACCCTGACCACTCTCGTCGCTCCAGAGACTCCTCAGCACTGCCGTCATACTTCCTCCTGGCCGAAACCAGTTGGGGGTGAAAAGGCACCACCCCAAATGAGGGATGGTGCGGATGCAGTTCTGCCCTGTGTCTCGATGAGAAGGAGGCGTATAAGGTTACGACGCGTGCTGTGTCGCCGCAATGGCTCACCGACGTGCACCCAGGGCTGGCCACCGGTTTAGCAACTTCCATACCCTTGCAGCACTTCGGCCTAACCACTGTCGTGCAAAGAGCTTCACCACTGTCGAAGAACGGAACGGGAAGGCATTCTTCATGCGATCCGCCACAGTGTTACGCATTCGCCACACTGCGCGATAGCAAAAGTCCGCGTACCCGCCCCTCTCGGGAGCGCCCTCGATGAGCCGACTGCGGCTGCCGCCACCCTCCCTGCCCGACCTGGTTTTCTTCGTACTGGCGCTCGGCGTTCCTCTGGGCCGAGGTTGGGCGCTGCTCAACAGTGACGGCGATCTGGGGCGCCACCTGAGGGTGGGAGCGTACATCCTCAGCCACGGGCTGCCCCCTCACGATACCTTCTCCTTCACCAGATACGACCAACCCTTTGTCGGGTACGAATGGCTGAGCGAGGTGTTGTTCGCGGGCGCCCATCGCCTCGGTGGGCTCCCGCTCGTCTCCGTGGGTTGCGGCCTCCTCATCGCCAGCACCTATGCCTATGTGACCTGGTGGCTGATGCGCGAGCGTGCCGATCCTATGCTCGCCTATGTCGTGGCGATGCTGGCCGCGGTGCTCGGCTCCTATCACTGGCTGGCACGGCCGCATCTCTTCAGCCTGCTCGGCGTAGCACTCGTGGTCGGCCTTCTCGAGCGGCGGCAGGAAGGCGCGCGGCCCTGGATTTACCTCCCTCTCTTTGCGCTCTGGGCCAATCTCCACGGCGGCTTCCTATTCGGCCTGATCCTGATCGCGATCTACCTCGCAGGCGATCTCGCGGAGGCCGTCGCGAGCCCGGATCGCGCCCCATGGCTGTCTCGGGCGCGGCGTCATCTGGCGTCGCTGGCGTTCGGCGCCCTGGGCACAGCGTTCACCCCCTATGGCATCTCGCTTCACGCGCACCTCCTCGGCTGGTTCCGCAATCACTGGATCATCGACAACACCAGGGAGTATCTGAGTCCCGATTTTCACGACCTGGGGAGCAAGGTGATCCTGGCTGTCATGCTGCTGGTGGTCTTTTCGCTGGGGGTGAGCCGCCGACGCCCATCGTACTCCCGGCTGTTCGTCATCCTGGCCACGCTGGCGGCCGCGTTGATCTATCAGCGCAACGTGCCGCTGTTCGGCCTCGCGGCCTTGCCCCTGCTCGCGCTACACCTGGACCCCGAGTGGCGCGATTTCGCAGCCAACTGGAAGATTCGCGTCGCCTTCGAGCGCGACAGCCCCGGGCGCCGCAGCGGCCCCTGGGCCCTGGCGGTAACCCTGCCGCTCCTTCTCCTCACCGTTCAAGGCAGCCCACTCTCACGGATGGGTGCGATTCCAGCCTACTTCGACTCGCGTGTCCTTCCCGTGGCCGCGGTAAACAAGGCGCGGGCGGCGGGGCTCACTGGACACATCTACAACGATTTCATCTGGGGTGGGTATCTGCTGTATGCCTGGCCGGAACAGAAGGTGTTCATCGACGGCCAAACCGATTTCTACGGTGAGCGACTGACGCGCGAGTACGCTCGGATTACCAACCTCAATCCCGGCTGGCGGGAGCTCCTGCGCAAGTACGACGTTTCGCTGGTCTTGGTGCCTGGCCAGGGCCGCCTGGCTCACGAGCTGGTGCGCGATTCGCTCTGGAGGATATGGAGCTGCGACTCGACGGCCGTGATCCTGCGGCGGTACGCGACGGCGGCGGCCGACAGTCTTTCTCCCGACGATGCGGAGCACGAGCTGTCGAGATGCGCGCCGAGTCGCGGTGCCTCATGGCAGCCAGAGTGAGGGAAAGACGTGCTCCCACTCTGTCGCCATGTTGTCGTCGGTGATGACCTGAGCCTTCTCGAGCCGGCCGAGAACGTTTTCACGCCCCTCCAGCTCCGCGCCGGGTCCCGCCTTCATGGTGGCCTCCGAATCCAGCGATGCCAGGCGCTTCCGATCCGCCTCGAAGCTCAGATCCAGCACGGGCCGTCCGTCGATCTGCCAGCCGGCGAGTGCCCTGGCCCACCGAGTCCCGTCAAGCTCAAAGGGCGCGTCGCTCACCGCCACGAAGTTTCGGAAGCGGAGCCCGTGAGGGAATACGGTGAAGGCGGTCTTCGCCGCGAGCGGCGAATCGGTCGTATTGAAGTAGTAGATGCCGCCCGGGGCGAGGTGATGTCGGATGAGCTGAAGGAACTCGGCTGACAGCAGGTTCGTGCTGTGCGAGCGCCAGTTGAACGTCGTATTCTCCACGATGAAATCGAAGCGCTGGTCGGGATTCCTGCCGAGCCATCTCCGGCCATCATCGATGACGATCTCGACCCTGGGATTCACGAGGAGGCTGGCGACCGCATCGTGTTCCTTGATGATCTGGAGATATCCGGGGTTGATCTCGACGATGGTCAAATGGTCGAGGCCTGGAGTGTGTGCCAGAACCTGTGCCCAGGCACCGGTCGACATACCGATGACGAGAATCCGCCGGGCGTGCGCGTGCATACCGCTGACCGCGTACGCGCGTAGAATACCGTTCCGATCGGTAACCGGATCGGTCAGGATCATTCCATCGTACACCCCTCCGCCGAAGACCTCGGCTCGCTTCGTGACGCAGACAACGCCCACCCGATTCTCGACGACGCGCGCGAAACGCGTCCCCGCTCGGAACTGGGCTTTGTAGAGCAGCTTCTCGTAGAGCCCACCGAAAGCATTGCGGTTGACGAGCGTGACGGCTGCTGACACCGCGAAGAGACCCACTATCACGGCGCGGGCGCGCCCGGTGCGGGGAGACTGCAGGGCTACGACGAAGG
>JBBRGF010000247.1:0-4501 GCA_038240975.1 Gemmatimonadales bacterium | reverse complement strand
CATCCGCGCGCAAGCGAGTTCGTGACCTTTGACGCGCCATCGTGCAAGGATAGATTCGTCCGACTCAAACCAAGGCCCGCAGTGCCTCGCGTCCAGCAGCCCGGCCTCCATCCCTGGCACGACATTCCTACCGGCCCGAACCCTCCCGACGAGGTGACGGCCGTGATCGAGATACCCACCAACGAGCGGAACAAGTACGAGCTCGACAAGAAGCTGGGTGTCTTTCGGCTCGACCGCGTACTCTACAGCGCCGTCCACTACCCGGGAGACTACGGCTTCCTTCCCCGGACGCTCGGCGACGACGGCGATCCTCTCGACGTCCTGGTCCTGATGACCATTCCGGTGTTCACCGGGTGCCTGGTCGATGCCCGGCCCATCGGTCTCTTCCATCTGGTCGACCGTGGCGCCGCCGATGAGAAGGTTCTGGCGGTTCCGATGGGCGATCCGTACTCCGATGGGCTCAATGACCTGGGCGACATCCCGCCGCACTACCTCAAGGAGATCGAGCACTTCTTTCAGGTCTACAAGGACCTCGAAGGCACGCGTACCGTCACCCGCGGATTCGAGGGCGCCGCCGCCGCGCGCGAGGCCATCTCCGGAGCCATGAAATTCTACGAAAAGAATTTCGGGGCCTGATGAGCCGACGCTGGCGCTCACTCGGTCTCAAGTTCTTCGCCGTCTGCCTAGCGGCCGCCTTTCTCACCGGGCCGGCCTCGATGGCCACCATGGCGGGCACGGCGCACGGTGCCATGCACCACAGCCCGCACGATCAGCAATCCGGTCATTCCCATCAGAGCCACCATCAGACGGAATGTTGTGACTCGTGCGCGGCGCACTGCTCGGCTCAACTGAGCCTTCACGACACCGACCTTTCCCAGCCCGGCGCAACCGCGACCGAAGGTCCCCTTCCGTTCCCCGCGCCCACATGGGACCTGCCGCAACATCCGCGGTACCGGCTCCCCCCTTCCCAGGCACCTCCCGCTCCTCTCGGCTGACCGGTCTCGCTCGCGCACACGGTGCGCGCGCTGGCTCTGTCCTCGAGGAGAGCAAATGCCCGAACTTCTGATGCTGGCTGTGCTGGCGCTTCTGCCGGTCCCGCTGCTTGCCCAACAAACCGCGCGGGACTCGACGCAGCGTCGCGATTCCGTAACCCCGGCACCGCACCGCTTGCAGGAAATTACTGTGACGTCCACGCCGGCGCGGCGCGACGAGCCGACCACATCGCGGCAGGTCGGCGCGGACGAGTATCTGAGAGCCCAGGCCGTCGATCCCTACGACGCCTTGCGCCAGAGCGCCGGCCTGGAAGTGCATAGCCAGGGTCAGGGCCCCGGCTTCGCGTCGGATGCGTCGCTGCGCGGCTTCAGCTCGGATCACGCCACCGACCTCGCGCTCTGGCTGGACGGCGTGCCGATCAACGAGCCCGTCAACGGACACGCCGAAGGGTACAATGACTGGAGCCTGCTGTTTCCGCAGGCGATCCGCGACGTGAACGTCATCACCGGTCCCACCAGCCCTCTGTACGGCAACTTCGCGCTGGCGGGCGCCGTCAACGTGCGCACGCTGGAGCGTATGAGGGGGACATCGGGCTGGCTCACCGGAGGCTCGTACGGCCGGCTCGAAGGCAGTCTGCTTACAGGCTTCGACCACGATGCCTCGGGCGGCGTATTCGGCATTCGCGGATTGCGTGAGGACGGCTGGCGTCCGAACAGCGGATATCAGCTCGGCCAGGGTCACGCACGGGTCCTCCGCACCCTCACCGGTACCGCCACGCTCGACGCGGGAGTCGAGCTGTATGCCACGGGGTGGGATTCGCCGGGATTCATCACCGCCGACCAGTTGGAGCGTGGCCGCGTCGACACGGTAGCGGATCGTACCGATGGCGGGTACAAGCGACGCGCGCAGGAGCGGGTGAGCCTTCGCGTAGTCGGCTCGTCGGGGCTGGTGTGGCGCAGCACGGTCTACGCGACCCAGGGTCGCTGGCAGCTGTTCCTCACGACGCCTCCCGAGGGGGGCGGCGAAGAGGGCAGCGGCAGTCAAACCGAGGAAGAAGACAAGCGCTACGGGTTCGGCGCCACCAGCGCGGCGACCATGGGCGCGGGACCCGTCCAGATGACGGTGGGTGCCGAAGGACGCTACGATCATGCCGACTACGAGAACTGGCTCACCACGGCCCGGATCCGCGACGAGGCGCAGGACGTCGTGGCGGCGCGGCAACTGTCCGGGGCCCTCTTTCTCCAGACCTCGACGGACGTGTCGCGAAGATTGCGGTTCGACGCGGGTGCACGCTTTGACGTGATCGGCACCCGGTCGACCGTGGAAGGCAAACCGCCGGCGAGCGTGGGGGCCGGAGCCGGAGGCAGGGCGTCGACGCGGACTTCGTGGCGCGCGTCGCGAGCGGCGTCCGACTTACGGCGCGTGCCACGATCACCGACGCCAAGTACCGGCAACTCATTACCGCCGACGGAGACACGCTCGACGGGTCGCACGTCTTCAATACGGCCAAGTTCGTGGCGGCTGGGGGTATCGAGATCTCGCCCGATCTCGCGATCTGGCGCGTGGGCCTCAGTACCAACGTCGTCGGCCCGTACACGCCGTTCGACGAGCCCGGAGTGGGGCTTCCCACGTACGCGATCGTTTACCTGACGGGGGGCGTGCGGATTGGTGGAGTACTGCTCGACCTGGGAGTCCGCAATCTCTTCGACAAGAGGTATCCCGAGCTCAGAGCCGGCGGATTCGTCTCGCCTGGGCAGCCGCGCTCAGTCTACGGAACGGCGCACTACATCTTCTGAGGGGCCAGGCGGACTACCGCTCAGGATCGCGAAGGGACACCGGCGGACCGAGGATCTCTCGCCACACAATGGCCTCACGGAGTCTCTGCATTGAAACGGCCTGCGTCCTCGTGATGTCGGCCGGTTCCTGCCTGATGCGTGCATCGAAGGCGACGTGATCGGACCGGCCCGGTGGCCTGACGTGAGCCTCGGCGGCCGCTCTCCTGCGGGCGATGACCGCCTCGACCTGGTCGTCGGTATCGACCTCGACACGTTGAGGCCGGCCTTCGACTTCCCCCAGGAGGTCCTGTAGACGGGCCCCCTCGCGTTGCGTTGCGTCGGCGCCGGTGGACGCGGGAAGCCCGGCCGGGTGAGGCGGCTGCGGGCGGTTCTTCTTCCTGCCGAAGATGTTGAAGAGAAGCCAGAGGACTCCGACGCCGATAGCTACGCTTGGATCCACGATCAGCTCCCGGCCGGCGGAGTTGCGTCGCCACCGGCAATCGCCTGCCGCATGGTGGTGTCGGCCTGAATGTTCCGGAACCGTTGATAGTCCATGACGCCGAGGTTGCCGTTGCGGAGCGCCTCCGCAATCGCCAGCGGGATCTGCGCCTCGGCGGCGATGACCTTGGCGCGTTGATTCTGCGCTTCGGCCTTGAACTCCTGCTCCACCGCCACCGCGAGCGCCCGCCGCTCCTCCGCCTTGGCTTGGGCGATGCGCTTGTCGGCTTCGGCCTGGTCGGTCTGCAGCTCCGCGCCGATGTTCTTGCCGACGTCCACGTCGGCGATGTCGATCGAGAGGATCTCGAAGGCGGTGCCGGCGTCGAGTCCCTTCGCGAGCACCGTCTTGGAGATGAGATCGGGATTCTCCAGTACCTTCTTGTGCGACTCGGCGGACCCGATGGTGCTCACGATGCCCTCGCCGACTCGCGCCAGGATCGTCTCCTCACCCGCGCCGCCAACCAGCCGGTTGATGTTGGCCCTTACCGTCACCCGCGCGAGCGCGAGGAGCTGAATGCCGTCCTTGGCCATCGCCGCCACCTTGGGCGTCGTGATCACCTTGGGATTGACGCTCACCTGCACCGCCTCGAACACGTCGCGCCCGGCCAGGTCGATCGCCGTGGCCTGCTTGTAAGTCAGCGCGATGCCGGCTTTGTCGGCCGAGATGAGCGCGTTGACGACCCGCTGCACGTTGCCGCCCGCCAGGAAGTGTCCCTCGAGATCATTGGGGCTGAGCTGAATGCCGGCCTTGTGCGAGCTGATGAGGGGCAGCACGATGGCGCGTGGATCGACCCGGCGAAAGCGCATGCCGAAGAGCGTGAAGAACGGTACCCTGATCCCGGAAAAGAGCGCGGTGAGCCAGAGCCCGAAGGGAATGAACCGGAAGAAAGTGACCAGAATGATGATGGCGATGAACACCAGCGCCAACGCCACCCCCAGGCTCAGCGTCGATTGATCCACGGCACGATTCCTTGGGTGAAAGGAGGCCTACGCGACGCCGCGCACGATGTGACGGAAGCCTTCGCTCCGCACGACGCGCACCGGTGAGCCCTGCGAGACGTACTCGCCCTCGGTCACCACGTCCATCCGTTCGATTCCTATCTGCGCCACTCCGGCGGGTCGCAGATCGGTGACCGCCACGCCTTCGAGGCCCACGAGGTCGGCTCTCGGCAGGGCCGAGACGTACCCGTCGGACTGGGCAGCGGTGTGCCGAAGGAAGAGCCCGGAAAAGCGGC
>JBBRGF010000246.1:0-4508 GCA_038240975.1 Gemmatimonadales bacterium | reverse complement strand
TTCTCGCTGCCGCGTCGGCGGGCCGGGTCGACGATGAGCTGCCTGAACACGTCATCGAGTGCGCCGGCGGCGCTGTCGGCGATCAAAGGCAGCGGGGACGAAAGCTGCACGATGTTCCGATGCCGCTCGTGCAGGTCCTGGAGCCACGCCTCTGATAGCTCGTGCTCTTCAGCCCCAAGCGTCGGCTGCTCGATGGCTTGCTCATAGGCATCTACCTCTCGACCGATTCGGTCGATGAAGTCCCAAACGAGAGATAGGCTGCCCGCCTCGTCGATCTGCCGAGCGCGGACTGGGTTCTCGACCCAGCGGATCTCCCACTCCGACGACTCCTCGCTGCCAGCCACGGCGCCGACGTTGATGAACTCGCCGCGAGCGGGGTCCGGCACGTATCGGATGAGCGAGTACAGGAATTTCATGGCGTACCCCTCAGTTTCGCACGGATGTCGCGGATCCTGCTCGCCACCTCAGGAGCGCGCTGCTCAAGGAAGAGCCCGACGGTTTCGAGACATTCCTCGCTGGCGGGCCATGACGCAGGCACCAGCGCGAGAACGGCTTCGAGCTCCGACCGCCGGACCGCGTCCAGGTTGTCCGCCAGCCGATCCAGTTCGCCTTGATCGAGGTCATCCTCCCGCAGCGGCAGCGGGTGAGGGCTGTCGACGTTCGCCCGAAGCTGATCCGTCTCGATGCTGGCGCCCTCCGGGGGGAAGTACCAGCCGTGGTCGTGGCTGAAGAGCTTGTTGTCGTCCGTCGCTGAGTACAGCCACTGCGGGTCACCCCCCCAGCACCAGTCATATAAGGCAAAGACGCCTGCGTGGCGACGACTGTTGTCGTCCCGGCCCCGATAAAGGAGGCCGTGATCCTCTACGGCATGGGGGACGGCTTGTGAAGCACTCGCAATGCCCTCCTCAAGCACGAGCCCCGAGCTGAACTGGTGGCCCGAGAGGTCCGAGGGAACTCGGATCGGCTCGACGCGGCAGACGGGAGCGCCGATCAACTGACCAACGGCACTCACGACGTACTCGCTGACGATGACCTGCCCCCCTTGGCGGTGATTCTGGGGTTTGACGTACCAACGCTCTCGGTCCGACGCCTCTCCCGGGAACGATCCCGAACCTCCGCCCTCGCTTTCCCCGAGCACCGCCCGCAAGGAGAGCTCGACTTCGTCATTCCGCCGCCCCGACAGGAGGCCCGACCACGGTTGAGGGTCAATCGCCACCGAGAGATGGTAAAGGGCGGCCAGCGGCTCACGACTTTTATGGGCGCCTCCGCACCGGCGGCGGCACCTTTAGCCCGGGCCGGACCAACGGCTCCACCCCGGCAGTCTGCGGCTGTGCGCCGCGCGGCAGCCTGATCCGGGCAGCCCGCAGTACGACCCTACGCCAGCGCCCGCCGGCGCCACGTCGGGAACGAGTCGACGGCGTGAGGGCCAGCCGTTCCCCCTCGATCGCGCCGCCGGTCTTGACGGCTCCCGGCGCGCCATGCTGACACCTTCCGTGACACCCCCGCGCTTGGCGCTCCCGACATGGCCCTCAGAAACGCAGAAACCCGCTCATAGAGCGGGCCTCTGACACGCGCCCGACAGGATTCGAACCTGTGACCTTCGGTTCCGTAGACCGAGGGCTCTCCGGTGTCCAGTCCTCGCGCGACGGGCTGGTCCCTGTCTCGGCCGGCCAGGCGCGGTAGGCGGCGAGGACCGACCCGCGGTCAAAACCCGGGTGGCGGCTCGCGGCGCGGGCGCAGCGCCGGCAGCGAGGCATCGGGCCGTGGGGGCGGATCACCGGTTCCCCGCAGCGACAGCTCGCGGCCGCCAGATAGGTCGAGATCGTCGACTGGCTGACTCCGTCAGCGCCGCGATCTCCCTTTGGAGCACCCCCCGCGGGCGGCGACGGGCCTCCTCGACGCGCTCTGAGAATGTACCCTCCGCGCGCCGCCCGGGCGGCGCGGGAAGCCCAGCGGCGTTGAGCGCCTCGACCCACGAGCCGAACTCCTGTGCCACCGTCGTGCAGTAACGCCGGGACGCGTCGGGCGTGGCACGCTCGCCAAGGCTGGTGGTCCTTGGGTCGGCTGGACCGAGTAGGGTGCTGCAGGCCGGCGAGGTCGCGCGTCTGGCGGTGGTAGCGGGTATCCGGAGCCCGGCCGCTCGGGGGATGCTGGCCAACCCTATTCTGGAGCCCGGCCACTCCGGGGACGCGCACGCAAGTCGCGTCGACGCGACGATCGGCGGTGCCGCGTCAAACGCTCGATAATGTGTGTTACGTAGGCCTCCCCTGCAAATCGGAACATGTGGGGTATCCATCTAACCGGCCCTCGACGGCGATTGGGCGAATCGGCCTCCGCGGCGCAGGTCGCCACCACAGAGGCGCCACACCGCCGCACGCGGCTCAAACGCCTCCCGTGCGACGGGAAACGTCCCGGCGCTGAGCGCCGTCGCTCACGAGGCGCGGCACCCTCGCTAGGCCGGTCCCCCCAGACGCATCTCCGTGGGCATTCTTGGGTTGAGAATGCCCATTGAGATGCGTTGGGCGTCCGCCCTGGCGGCTAGCTTGGTGCGCAGCTGATGTCGTCCGCGGGCAAGAGCTGGAGCAAGGCAAGGGCGGACTGCCCGAGGCCGGAGCACGCCCGCTCGCGGGTGCGCTTCGACGGCCACTACGGCCCGCCGGGGCACCGCCGCCAGCGCTACAAGTGCGTGCCGGCCAACGGCGACCGCCCGCACTGCTTCACCTAGGCGCTGCCGCGCGAGGAAGCCTGGACGGACGACTGCGAGTTCTGCGAGCGCGACGTCGGCTTCCACGAAGGCCCGCACGCCGCCCGCAAGTACCAGTTCGTCGCCCTTGGCATCGCCGAGGCGTTGAAGATGGTCGGGGCCGGCTCGTCCTATCGCGACGCGGCGCTCGTGGCGCGCGAGCGGGCGAAGCGGCTCCGTGCCGACCCGGAGACCGGGGAGCTGCGCTTCTCGCGGCATGGTTCGCTGGTGATGGACTGGGTGGAGGTGTTCGCGCCGGTCGTCTTCGAGCCCTACCGGCCGCGCACGTGGCCGGCGAGCGGGTCGCTGCTGCTGGACGACTTGCCGTTTAGGGTGCGCGACCCAGATAGCGGCCGCCACCGGATCGCGTTCCGCGTCTTCTCCGCGATGGGCTATCAGGCCGGGCGCGCAAAGCTGTGGCGGCTGGAGGCACGAGCAAGTCGCAGGCCGACTGGGAGGCGTTCCTCGGTGCCCTTGACGGCGCTCCGCCGCGGATTGTGTGCGACACCGACGACGGCCTCACCGGCGCCGCGGCCCTCCAGGCCGATCTCTCCGACCAGCTGCCTGAACGTCTGGTTGAGTTCCCCTCGGGCCATCCGTCGTCCTCTCGCGGAGATGAAGAACGCCGGCGATGAGTGCATCGGGAAACGAACGTCGCGCTGACGGGCATAGTCGCGAAGCGCGCTGGTCGTGCTCTGGTGTAGCGGGACCTCGCGCTGCTTCTTCTGCTTGCCAGCATGGACGTGCACCGCGCCGTGGCGAAGATCGACATCCTGGCGGTCGAGTGAGAGCGCCTCCCCGGGCCGCATCCCGGTGGCCGCCAACAGTCCGATCAGCGTCACATGGCGCGCGGCGCGCAGCGGCGGTCGCAGCTTTCGTGCGGCCGCGATCAACGCCGCAATCTCGGCGTCAGAGTAGATGTATGGCGCGATCCGCGGGCGGGTGCCGGGCAGCAGGTCCTTATGAACCCGGTTTCCGACCTTTCTTAAGCGTCCGTCCCGAACGAGTGTTCGCTCACACGAGTTTCGCCCATCATCCAAGATCGAGCCACACGACGTTGATGCGACCGTTTCGATCGACGGTGAGCGCGGTGAAGATCGTGTCGGTCTGCTGGAACACGGGTGTGACGAAGGCCCCGGGCTGCAGATGATCGCCGCCAAACGCCACCGGCTCGTGCCATCCCTGGTTGTCCTCGAGCGACCGGAGATCGATCGACGGGCCGATCATCACCTCGGCGGGGTAGCCGTCGCTCGCGCTCTGCACGAAGACGGTCCACTCGGTATCGACAGCGGCCGGCGGCGGGTTCGGGGAGCCCCGCGTCGGCGAGCGAAACGTCGAGCAGCCGAAAGCGCCGCCGCGCGGCGCTTCGACCGCTTTGCCCGGCGCCAGCTCTTCAACTGTGAGGTATGTCACACATGGTCGGGCGTGGGGACCCCCGATACTTCCAGTTCAGCTCGGCGCGCTCCTCGGAACCGATTCGTGGAAATCGCCACCGGCCAGCTGGCTGGCCGAGTCCACAGAAGTCGAGTACTATGCGGAGATGATGCTTCATGAATGATGGGAATCAATCGGTGCCGGAGGCTGCCGGCTCGGCGGCGACTGACTTTCCGGACCTCACGGATAGGGTCGTGGGGCACCCGCGCAAACGTGGTGGCGCTACGGCGAGCTCTTCGCGATCCTCCGGCGAGCGACTCGGGTCGCTGCCGAGAGTACGTGGAGAAGTCGTCGGCGTACAGACATCGATCGCACCCGCGAGCGACCTCGA
>JBBRGF010000245.1:0-4583 GCA_038240975.1 Gemmatimonadales bacterium | reverse complement strand
GCTATCGGCTACTCGGTCATCGGCGTCCGGATACCGTTTGTGGGGGGAACATGGCGCTCGCCGATCGGCTCGGCCATCACGGGCGCCGTCGTGACCTACATTCTCACGCTGGTTGCCGTGTACGTGATGAGTCTGATCATCGATAATCTGGCTCCCACCTTCAGCGGCACGCGCAGCCAGATCCAGGCGCTCAAGGTGGCCACCTATTCGTACACGGCGAGCTGGGTAGTGGGCATCTTCGCCCTTCTTCCCGGTCTTCGGTGGCTCGGCATCCTTGGCCTCTACAGCCTCTACCTTCTGTATCTCGGTCTGCCCATACTCATGAAGTCGCCAAAGGAAAAGGCGTTCGGCTACACCGCCGTCGTAATCATCGTGGGCATCATTCTCGCCGTGGTCATTGGCTTTATCACTTCACGCTTCATCGCCATGCCGGGCATGGGCGGATTCGCGCCCTGAAATCAGGCAGGCTAAGCGGTTCTGCTGGAGAGCCGGTACGGCCTCGGGCCGTGCCGGCTCGTTGCCTCTGGCCCGCGCATGACCGATACACGTAACTTGCCCTACGTTCTGACGCGCAATCCTACACATGCTCGTCGAGTCCACGTGCCGGGCATCTCCCGGCTCTAGAGTTTTGAGGGGTAATCCGGTGGAGCACCTGCGGCTTTCAGTCGTGATTGCGGCCTACAACGAAGAGCACACGCTCGCCACCATCGTAGAGCTAGTGCGACAGATCCCAGTTGATCTCGAGGTGGTAGTGGTCAACGACGGTTCGAAGGATGGTACGGCGGCTGTCCTCGACCGGCTGCGTGAGGCAGGCGCGGTAGACGTGGCCGTTCACCATCCGGTCAACCGCGGGAAGGGGGCCGCGCTTCGAACTGGAATCGCCGAAGCCACCGGTGACGTGATCGTGATCCAGGATGCCGACCTCGAATACGACCCCGCTGAGCTACCCCGACTGCTGGAGCCGATCGCGCTCGGCAAGGCCGACGCCGTATTCGGCTCGCGCTTTCTCGGCGGTGACCATCGAGTGCTGTACTTCTGGCACTCCGTGGGCAACAAGTTTCTGACGCTCCTGTCCAATATGTTCACGAATCTCAACCTCACGGACATGGAGACGTGTTATAAGATGGTCCGTGCGCCCCTTCTCAAGTCTCTTGTCTTCACCAGTGACCGCTTCGGCTTCGAGCCGGAGATTACGGCACGCTTGTCACAGACGCATGCCCGGATCTGGGAGGTCTCGATCTCCTACTCTGGACGCACCTACGCCGAAGGGAAGAAGATCGGCTGGCGCGACGGGCTGGCCGCCGTCGCGCACATCGTCAGGTTCAATCTCTTCCCGCCGCCGGCCAAGCTGCTTGCATCCCCTGCCTCTTCCACTCCTTCCGAGCCGGCTCGCGAGTCGGGGCGGTAGCATTTGGAGGCATCGGCGCCGCCTGAGCTGGAGCCGGCCTCCGGAAACCGAGGCCCCGATGTAGCCCTCTCGGGCTGGCTCATTCTCGGCTTCGCCGTCGTCGGCGCTGTTTGGGCCGTTACCCTTTTGCGCCCGGGGGTCACGGACATGGATCAGATCTGGTATGCGGCCCGCGCTCTTCTCGAGGGGAAGGACCCATATCGGGTGATCGGTCCGGGGCGCGCCGACTCCCTACCGTGGCCGTTCTACTACCCGCTCACCGCCGCCATCGTCGGGCTTCCGCTCGCTCTGCTGCCGCTGTCGGTTGCCCGGACAGCGTTCGTCGCATCAGGCGGTGGCCTCGTCGGGTATGTTCTCGCCCGCTATCGACCACGGCTCTGGCCCCTCGCCTTTTCTCTGCCCTTCTGCAACGCGGCCTGGACGGGCCAGTGGTCTCTGTACCTGGCAGCGAGCCTCGCGCTGCCCTGGCTCGGCCCCGTCGCGGCGGCAAAACCCAACGTCGCACTGGCTCTCCTGGCGGGGGCACGGTCGAGACGTCATGCCCTGTGGCTGGTCTGTGGCGCCGCCGTCGTGCTTGCCGTCTCACTTCTCTGGCGCCCGGAATGGCCCTGGACCTGGCGCGCCACTCTTGCGGACGCAGAGCACTTCCGTCCTTTGATCATTCGACCTGGGGGCATACTCATGCTCCTGGCGCTCCTCAGATGGCGCGACCCGGACGCTCGTCTGCTTCTCGGTCTCGCCGTGATCCCTCAGACAGGCATGTGGTACGAGGCCGCTCCGGCCTTGTTGGTGCTGCGAACCTGGCCGGAGGCGGGGCTGATCACGGTCCTCACCCACATCGCGCATCTGGTGTCGGGATGGCATCGGCCGGGGTTCACCGCCGAGAGCTGGCACATCGGTACGCTGACTCTTTGGAGCGTACTGATCCCGGCACTGGTGATCGTCCTCCGCCGGCGTGCCAATGGGTGAGGGGAGCCGTGGAGAGAGGGACGGCCCGGGCCGGGCTCGTGTCTTCGGCGTAGGGTTCGCGACGCTAGCGGCCGTCATCGCCGTCGGATACCTGCAGTCGGTGGGACTTCCATACGACGAGATGTACAGGAGTGTGGTCTACCTCATGTGGAGTGCGAACACCGGCGAGACCTGGATCCCCACAAAGGTGACCATCGCCGTCTGTCTGATGGCGCTCGCCGTTCCGCTCTTCCTGATGGCGTGGGCGATCGTTTGGCCGCGCAGCGCGTCGCCGGCGACCCACTCTCTGCTGCGATGGTGTTACCGGTTCGCGCCCTTCTGGCCGATCCTGTTGCTGGTGTCGACCTCACTCGGCCGCAGCGTCGCCAACCTGGTGTACGCTCTGGCCGACTGGGTCCCGGGCGACGTAACGCCCACGCTCGCGCGCCTGGAAGGCCCGCTCCTCGAGCGGATACAGCGCGGAGCCGAGGGTCCGCTGCTCACTGCCATGTTCTCCGGCATTTACTCCTGGGTGTGGATCGTCGGACTCGTCGGCTTCGGGCCCTGGCTCGTGGTGCGGGGGCACGAGCGAGCGGCGAGTCAGGTCATCCTCGGCACTGTGCTGACGGGATTTCTGGCCGTGCCGTTCTTTCTACTGGTTCCCCTGTTCGACCCGTGGGCGACCAATTCGATGTACGGATACATGGGACCCGGCCAGACCGCTGTGCGCTACCTCTATCCCCACGCGGATGTGGCGGCTCTCTCGACCATCGCGACGAGCGCCCGGTGGGCCACCGGGTCGTGTCTGCCGAGTCTGCACATCGCATTTCCGCTGGTGTTCGCCCTCGTCGCCGCGCGGCACCGGATGCGGACCGAGGCATGGCTGCTCGCCGGTGTGACCGCGGCGACGAGCATCGCGGTGGTCTACCTTGGCCGCCACTGGATCGTGGATGTGATCGCGGCCGTTCCGTTTGCCTTCGGAGTTCGCTGGTTGGTGGAGCGGATCGATCCTCGACTGGCGTTGCCCTGGGAGAGCGGAAGGCGACTCGAGTAGATGATTCCTGACACCCGGATGGAGCGACACGGCCCCGACTCGACGTTGACCTTTCTGTTCTTTGTCTCGGGGTGGTCCGCCATCCTGTATGAGCTCGTATGGCAGCGCACGCTGTTCGCCGTCGTCGGCATCAATATCGAAGCCGTCACGCTGATCGTGACGGAGTTCATGCTCGGGCTGGGGCTCGGCAGTCTTCTTGGAGGGTGGCTCAGCCGGACCGCTCGGAGTGCGTCACTCTATTGGTTCGCCGCACTGGAGCTCGGGATTGCGGCCTTTGGGCTGGTGTCGCTGCCGCTGCTCCGGACGGCAGGAGGCTGGACCTTGCAGGCGCCGTCCTTCGTGATGCCGGTGGCCACATTCGCGCTGCTGGCGCTACCGACGCTCGCCATGGGAGCGACCCTTCCGCTTCTGGTGAACTATCGCGTCGGCCGGTCCGGTAACGTCGGATATGCCGTCGGATCGCTGTATTTCGTCAACACGCTCGGCGCCGCGGCCGCCGCGTATGCCGCCGTGTTTTTCCTGTTGGGGCGGTTGGGGCAACAAGGGGTCGTATGGTCGGCGGTGGGGTGCAACGTGCTGGTAGCATCTGCCGCGATTCTGCTCTCCTCGTCGGAGCGGAAGGCTCGATGAGCCTGCTGGCTGCGTCGGTGGTGGCCGGTCTTGCGGCATTCATCTCGCTTTCCTACGAGATAATCTGGTATCGGATGCTCGCGTTCGTCTCGGGAGAGCCGGCGTCCACCTTCGGCCTGTTGCTCGCATTCTACCTGGCCGGGCTTGCCGGAGGTGCCGCGGGGGCGGGGACGGCCTGCCGCCGGCGGGGGTCCCCGGCGCAAGGTCCACCCTGGCTTGGTGTCGCGCTGTTCATCGGCGTCGCCAACGTGTTGGGGTATTCGGTCGGACCGCTGCTCGGATGGCTGGCGCAAGGCGGCGCCTGGCCGGTGGTGCTCCTGCTCATTACTCTGTCGGCCGCCGGCCTGGGAGCGATTCTGCCGCTGATGACGCATTGGGCCGTCCCCCCTGACCAGCGGGCCGGCGCCGGCATGTCGTACATGTACGCGGCGAATATCCTGGGCGCCGCGGCGGGCAGCCTTTTCACCGGCTACGTTCTCCTCGATATCCTCCCACTTCAGAAGGTGGCGCTCTTTCTCGCCTTGTTCGGCCTGGGTATGGCCT
>JBBRGF010000244.1:0-4617 GCA_038240975.1 Gemmatimonadales bacterium | reverse complement strand
TCGTCACCGTGCCCGCGATCGTCTTTCTTCGGCGCGGGCGGAGAGCGGAGACGCGTCGCTTCGTCCTCGCGGTCATGGCGACGTTCGTCACCTGCTATCTCGTCTTCATCTTCTTTCCCGTCGCCGGACCGTACTATCTCTTTCCGCATCCCCCGGCCTGGTTCCTCGACAACGTTCCGGCGCGGCTCGTGTACGCCACGCTCGCGGCCGGCAGCGCGTACGGCGCGGCGTTCCCCAGCTCGCACGTCGCCGCCGCCGTCGCCGCCACCTTCGCCGCGTTCAGAGGATCGAAGAGAATGGGCCTGGCGCTGGTGATCCCCACGCTCCTGCTGGCCGTGGGCGTGGTGTACTGCCAGATGCACTACGCGGTGGATGCGCTAGCGGGCGCGGTGGTGGGAGGGGTGGTGGGGGCGATCGTGGGGACGGGAGACGGGGAAAGGTGAAAGGAGAACGGAGGATACCGCTTGCTCGGGATGACAAGAAAAACGGGAGGGTCGCGTCGCTGCGATCCTCCCGTTTACCGTTGTTCTCCGTTCTCCGTTCCCCGCTCTACTGCACTTTAATCTTCCCATGCATCCCGAGCGCCAGGTGAGGCAGGCAGTAGAACTTGTACTCGCCCGCCGGAGCGCCGGTGAACGCGACCTTGTACGCGGCATCCTGCTCGGTGAGGAGAGGGCCCTCGAGCGGAGCCATCTGGTCGGGCATGGCAGTCTTGAGCACCGCATCGGCGCCCTTGGGAATGCTGTCCGTCCAGAACGACACGTTGTGCGGGCCGCCCGACTTGTTGTGGAAGGTGATGACGTCTCCCGACTTGATCGTCAGCTCGGAAGGATCGAAAGTGTACTTGCTCCCGTTGAGCACCATGTTGACGTCGTGATTCGCGCCGCCGCCCGCTGGAGCGGCCCCGCCACCCGCCGGAGCAGCAGCAGGCGCCGCCGCGGAATCAGGCGTTCCCATGGTCGTCTGGTCCGCCGCCTTTTTATCGCCGCCGCAGGCTGCCAGCGCGATGGCCAGCCCTGCCACCATCGAAGTCACACGCATCGCCGCTACGCCTCCAGGAAAAATGCCGACTTTGTGAACCGTTTCACAAGTACCAATTATACAGTGCGCCGCGGCAAAGGGAAGTCCGAAGAATTAGCTTAGAGCGATGATTCCTCCCTGCCGTGCGCTGGGCCCGCAATGCCGCTCGCTCGACGTCACACTGCGCGTAGGGTCGTTCGAGGATGGCGTCAGCTCCCTCGATCACGAAGCCACCTGGCTTCTCGGCCACACCGGCCGGATCACATTTCACGAGCTTTGGGAAGGCGAGGGTGACCTCTATGTCGAGGCCACACTCCATCTGCCGTGCCGCTTTCACGAGCAATCGAACGGGGTGGCGCGCTGCAAGGCTCACGGTTTTACCGGCGCCGCCGCGCGCGACCGGCCGCGTCAGGAGGAGCCGCTCAGGCTGGGCAATGATCGGTTTGTGGTCGTGCACCGCGCCCGGAACGCGGTGCGCAAGCTTCCCTTCCCTCCCCGGTCGCTGCCGGTGCTCGAATTCCAGCCGTCGTCGGGTATCGATGCCAACCCGTGCGCCACCGCTCCGTGCAGAACGGCCGACAACACGATGAAGGCCGCGTGCTGCCGCGACCTTCAGATCGAGATCATGTGCACGCGCCGACAGAAGCTTCTCGAAGCCCTGGTGCGTTCACGAAGATCGCCGTATCTCTGCAAGATCGGCCGGGAAGGCGACTTCTCGATCGATGCGGAGATGATATCCGCGTGCGGATACCTGGCCGACGACGGGGTGGCATGCAGTCTCCATGGGAGGAATCGGGCCGATGGCCGGCCGGCCAAGCCCGACCTTTGCAGTGAGTGGCCGCCCAAGAACCAGGGGCTGCATCCAGGATGCGTGTTCAGGCCGCGTGCAAAACGGAACGCCCGGCCCCAGGTGAGCCCGCAAGTGTGCAATAGTCCGGTAGTTGGCCGTCATCAGGTCGAACCCGCTAAGGGGGATGGGTGACGGACGAGCTCGAGCAGCTCTACAAGACCACCTACACGGCCGTCGTGCGCTTCCTGTACCGCAAGGTGTGGGACGCCGAGCGAGCCGAAGACCTTGCGCAGGAAGTCTTTGTCCGCGCCTTATCGCACCGGCCGGAAAAGCCTCGCGCCTGGGTGTTTGCGGTGGCGGCCAACCTCGCGAGAGATGAGGCCCGGGCGGCGGTGCGCCGGAGACGGCATCTCACGCTCCTCAAAGGCGACCCCATCGCGCAGCCAACGGTGGCGCCACCCGCCGACTATACCGTCGAGCACGACGAGCAGATGGCCTCGGTTCAGGAGGCCCTCAACACCCTGACGCCGCGTGACCGCGAGATCCTGCTGCTCTGGGATGCTGGGTTGAGCTATCCGGAGATCGCGGCGCAGACCGGGCTGGCCGTGGGCGCGGTGGGAACGACGCTGGCACGGGCACGCCGGCGATTGGTCGATTCGCATGACAGACAACGTTCTGATACGGGGACCGATGCGGCATATTCCTGAGGAAGAGCTCCACGCCTATCTGGACCAGGGGCTGAGCCGGACGCAATGCGTCGAGATCGAGCGACATCTCGCCGTCTGCCCGTCCTGCCAGGCGACCCGCGACGGCATTGCCGCGCTGCGGGATCGCACCACCGCCCTGCTGTCCACGCTGGCGCCTCCTCGAACCATCCCCGCCTCGTTCGAGAGTCTGCGCGACCGCGCCGATCGTGTGGTTTCGGCACGTCGCCGCAGAGCCCACGTCGTCGCGTGGGCGGCAAGCCTCGTGCTAGCCGTCGGCATCGGCTGGGGCGGCAGCATGCTGCTCCGCCCGCGTGAGTCCGATTCACTCGCACGCGTCGCCCCGGCTCCCGCTCGCCCGTCGGTTCTTCTGGCTCGCACGGTCGCATCGGCCGACACGGTGCGCGCGGCGTCCGCCCCGCTCCACGCCAGCCGTACGGTCCGGCGCCCGCGATCCGCCGTTCCGTCGCCCCGGCCCGCGCCGGATAGCGTGGCCACCAGCCGCGAGGCGGTGCTGTCGGTGCTCAACCCCACGCCCGCCCCCGCGCTCACCGAGGTCGCGTCTCCCCGCGCGTCGGGTGACGAGCTCAGTGGCATGTGGCGAACGATGTCGTGGGACGGGGCGCAGGCAGAGGTCGGTAAGCCGCTGCCTCACATCGATGGACTTCCGATCGTGCAGGTGCAGGTGCAGAACGGCGAGGGCGCGCGGCCGCTCATGGTGGTGGCGCAACAGCTCACATCGGGTCAGGTCATCCGTACCATCGAAGGCTCGGCGAACGACGTCTCGCAACTCCTCTCCTCCCGGCGCGCCATAGCCGACGTCGACTCCGCTCGCCTTCGCGGCGACTCCTCCCGCCAGGCCGCCGCTCCCGACAACGACCACTCGATGGCCATGCAGTTCGGCGATCGCATGCTCGCCATCACCGGCGACCTTCCGTCCGATAGTTTGAGGGCGATGATCCGGCGGCTCAATGCGGAGATGAGGGCGAAATAAGAGCGGGGAACGGAGAACGACGGGGAACGGTAAACGGTAAACAGGGGCTGACCCAAAGGCCGGCCCCCGTTTTCATGTTTACCACTTCCTATCGTTCACCGTTCACCGTTCACCGTTTACCGTTCACCGCTGTTCTCCCGTTTACCGCTATCTCGGCTTCTCTCGTCTCTCCATCAGCTCCGCCGGCACGTAGTCCTTGGGCCCCTCCTCGTGATCGTACTCCGGAGCCGCGCTGGTGTGGTGGCGCTCGCGGTCGAGGGTGATCTCGGCCAGCCTCGGCGAGATCATGGGAAAGGTTCGGGCGAACGCCGCGTAGCTGAGCAGGTACAGTCCCACGAAGAGCAGGGTCGCACCGATCTCGGGCACGCCGATCACCGGGCCGGGCAGCGCGGTCACCGACGGCATCACCAGGAGATAGCGCTCGAGCCAGAGCGCGACAAGGCTGACTGTGGCGAAGAAGCCGAGCGTCACCCTCACCTTCTTGGGGGCGACGCCGAGCAGGCCGAAGAACGGCACGATGAACATCCCCAGTCCCACCGCCCATCCGATGGGCCGCCAGTGACCCCATAGCCGCGAGAACACGAATCCCGTCTCCTCGGGCATGTTGCCGTACCAGATCACGAGGAACTGGGCCCACATCAGGTAAGTCCAGAACACGGTGAAGCCGAAGCAGAGCTTGCCGAGGTCGTGCCGCTGCTTGGGCGACACGAGATCCGTGACACCGAGGTGCGAGGCCCCATAGATCATCATCAGCGCCAGCAGCATGTGGGCACCGAGGAAGGAGCCCATGAAGTAGAAGCCGCCGAGCAGGTTGGAGAACCAGTGCGGCTGCAGCGCCATGATGCCGTCGAACGCGAGGATGGTGGCGCCGATGACGTAGACGACCACGTAGGCCGGCGCCAGCCGGTAGATGCGGACGTCGTGGGTCGCCGCCGCGAGCGGGGCATCATCGTAACCTCGGCTCCAGCGGTCGTACATTGAGCGGCGCCCGCCCGTCACGCTGCCGCGCGCGGTGAACATGTCGGGCACCATGTCGGCCCGAACGAGCTTCCAGCCCACCCACGCCATCACCAGCAGCGAGACGAACACGCGGCCGAACATGAAGGAAT
>JBBRGF010000243.1:0-4634 GCA_038240975.1 Gemmatimonadales bacterium | reverse complement strand
GCCGCATCCCCGCCATCGGAACCATACAGGAGATTGCCGCCCGCGTGCAGCGGTCGCTCGGCCGCTAGCATGATCACCCTCAAGTCTCCTCGGGAAATTGACGTGATGGCCCGGGCGGGACGGATCGTCGCGGCGACGCTTGCGCTCATGCACCAGACGGTCCGGCCGGGCCTCACCACAGAGGATCTGGACGCCGCCGCCGAGGAGTTCATCCGCAGTCACGAGGGCGCCGTGCCTTCGTTCAAGGGTCTTTACGGCTTTCCCAAGACGCTCTGCACGTCGATAGACCTCGAGATCGTCCACGGCATACCCTCACCGCGGCGTGTGCTCGTCGAGGGGAGCATTGTGAGTGTGGATGTGGGCGTGCAGCTGGAGGGATTGCACGCCGACTCCGCCACGACGGTCGCGGTAGGAAAGGTCGGTCCTGAGGTCGAGCGCCTGCTGCAGGTTACCCAGGAGTCGCTGGCGGCTGGCATTGCCCAGGCGAGGGTAGGAAATCACGTTGGAGACATCGGCCACGCGGTCCAGACGGTGGCCGAAGGCGCCGGGTACGGCGTGGTGCGCGAGCTGGTGGGTCACGGTATCGGCACGCGCTTCCACGAGGAGCCTCAGGTACCCAACTACGGCAGTCCGCGCCGCGGTGCGCGCCTTCTCGCGGGAATGACGCTGGCCATCGAGCCGATGATCACGGTCGGAAGCCCGCTGACGCGCACCCTCCCCGACAAGTGGACCGTCGTGACCGCGGACGGAAGCCTGGCCGCCCACTTCGAGCACACCGTGGCCATCACCGCCGACGGCCCGAGGATCCTTACCGCCGCCTGACTCAGCGAATTCGCTCGCTGAGGATCTGCCGTACCCGCCACTCCGCCGCCTCCGCCTCGTCCACCAGCTCCAATCCCGACGCCAGCATCGGCCCCGACTCCGGGCTCGTGGGGTCGAGATCGGCGCGCATGGCCCAGTAGGCGCTGCGCGCGGCGGCAGCGGCGAGGAACGAGCCGGTGGCCGCATCGCCGAGCGCTGCCGCCATGCCGACGTCGGCCATGGTGGCGGCGAGGTCGGCCGCATCGGCGGCGCGCCGCAACACTTCCATCTGCACCGAGGCGGCCTCGAGGAGCGCTCCGGCCTTCGCCTCGCCCTTGGCTGCCGTGAAGTGAGCGAACACCTTGGCGTCGCGCACGGCAAGGTCCTGCAGCTCCCGCCGGATCGTGCTCGCGCGGTCGAGCACGGCCGCGGCGCGATCGTGCGCCGACGCGTAGCGCTCTCGTTTTCGCGTGATGCCCGCCACCATACCAGCGAGCGCCGCCGCCAGCGCCCCCGCGATCGCTGCCGCCGAGCCGCCGGCAGGGTTGGAGTTGGCGGCCGCGAGCGCGTCGAGCCAGTCGGTCATGGTCGACTGCGGCGTAAGGGTATCCGGCATCAGCACTCCTCGTCCTACTGGTGCACAACCACGGAAGCACGGAGACACACGGAGCTACACAGAGAACACAGCTTTCTTTTTTTCTTCATAGTTTTCTCTTTTTCTCCATGCCCTCCGTGCTTCCGTGGTAAATCATGGAGAGGGGAATGAACTACATCCCCTGGACAACGCCGAGCAGCCAGGCGTGAATCGCGGGGTTGCCCGCAACCACCGCGGTGTGTTCCACACCGATGTCTCGACCGCCGAAGTCGGTCACCTTTCCGCCGGCTTCGCGAACGAGCAGTACCCCCGCGGCGATGTCCCATGCCGAGAGTCGCTGCTCCCAGAAGCCGTCGAAACGGCCGGCCGCCACATCGGCCAGATCGAGCGCCGCCGACCCCGGCCGGCGAATGCCGCTGGTGGCGCCGGACACGCGCGCAAACTGACGGGCATACTCCTGCACCCTGGAATGCTCCTTGAAGGGAAAGCCTGTTCCGATCAGGGCAAACTCGGCTTCGTCGATCGTCGAGACGGATAGGCGGCGCTCATCTTGCCATGAGCCGCCGCCCCGAACGGCGCTGTACGTTTCGTTGCGGGGAACGTGCACCACGACGCCTGCCTCGATGACCCCATCGATCGCGGCCGCTATCGACACCGCAAAGGTCGGGAACCCATGCAGAAAATTGGTGGTGCCGTCGAGGGGATCGACCACCCACACAAGCCCGGATTCAAGCAGATCGGGATTCAGCTCTTCACCCACGATCCGGCTGCCGGGCTCGGCCGCGAGCAGGGTTTCGGCGATCAGCCGCTCCGAGGCCCGATCGACCTCGGTCACGAAGTCCCGCCGGCCTTTGTGGGTCCATCCGGCGGGGTCGGCCGGGCGCTCGACGGAGCGCAAATATGCCGCCGCACGGGCAGCCGCGCTCTTGACCAGATGAAGTAAGTCCAAGGACGACACTGTCTTGCATGCCCCCATCGAACGGGGTAACTTGCCCGCCATGCCACGCATATTTTCCGGGATCCAGCCGTCCGGTGAGCTGCACATCGGAAACTGGCTTGGCGCGGTGCAGAACTGGGTCAACCTCCAGCGCACCTACGACTGCATTTACTGCGTCGTCGACCTGCACGCCATTACCGGCAAGTACGATCGGGAAACGCTGGCCGAGCGGACGCTCGAGATGGCTGTCGGGCTGCTGGCCTCGGGCGTCGACCCCTCGCGCGTGGTACTCTTCGTGCAGTCCCACGTACCCCAGCACTCCGAGCTTCAGTGGCTTCTGACTACGCTGACCCCGATCGGCGAGCTCGAGCGCATGACGCAGTTCAAAGATAAAGCGCAGCGTTTCGAAAGTGTGCCCGCGGGCTTGCTCTGCTACCCGATTCTCATGGCCGCCGACATACTGCTCTACCGCGCGGACCTGGTACCGGTCGGCGATGATCAGACCCAGCACCTCGAATTGAGTCGCGAAATCGCCCGCAAGTGGAACGCGGAGTTCGGCGCCGGCCAGGACTATTTTCCCGAACCCATGGCGCTGCTCACCGAGGCCAAGCGGATCGTGGGGCTCGACGGCCAGGCCAAGATGTCGAAGAGCCTGGGCAACACCATCGGGATCATGGACACCCCGGAGGAGATCTGGGCCAAGCTACGACCGGCCAAGACCGATCCGGCCAGAGTGACGAAAAAGGACCCCGGCAATCCGGAGGTCTGCAATCTCTACAGTCTTCACAAGTATTTCTCGCCGCCGGACACGGTGGCCGTCGTCGCCGAGAACTGTCGTGGCGCCAGGTGGGGATGCCTCGACTGCAAGCGCGTCCTGGCCGACAACATGATCGCCACGCTTCACCCCATCCGTGAGCGCGCGCAGGACCTTCAGGGTCACCCTGAGCGTGTGGAGACGATTCTGGCCGACGGCGCGGCTTCCGCGCGCCGTATCGCCGGTGAGACATTGCGCGAGGTAAAGGATCGGATGGGTTTCCTCCGGTAGCCGAGGCATCATGGAAAAAATCATCAAGGCCGCGGTCGAGCGGGGCGCGTCGGATCTGCACATCAAGGCCGGCGACGTGTTCCGCGCGCGGATCAACGGCAAGCTGGTCGCTCTCACCAAGCAGCGGCTCACTCCCGACCAGACGCGCGCCATCGCCCTCAAGCTCATCAACAGCGACGAAGACCGCTCCCGTATCGACCGGCTGCGCGATTTCGACTGCTCGTGGGGAATGCCGGGCGTCGGCCGGTTCCGGGTCAACGTGCTGCGCCAGCGCTCATCGTTCATGATCGTGATGCGGGTCATCCCATTCGCGGTCCCCACCATCGAGTCGCTGCGGCTGCCTGAGGCGCTCAAGCAGGTGGCGGAGTCCGACCGCGGCCTGGTGCTCGTCACCGGGGTAAGCGGGAGCGGCAAGAGCTCTACCGTCGCGGCCATGGTACATCACATCAACCTCACCATGCACAAGCACGTCGTCACCATCGAGAACCCCATCGAGTTTCTGCATCGCGACGTGAATTGCTCCATCACTCAGCGCGAAGTGGGAGTCGACACCGACAACCTGAACGTTGGTCTTCGTGCCGCCCTGCGCCAGGACCCCGATGTGATCGTCCTCGGCGACATGTCGGACGCGGACACCCTCGACACCGCCATCAAGGGTGCCGAAACCGGGCACCTGGTCATCGGATCGCTCCCCAGCGCCGACGTGGTCACCACGATCGAGCGGGTGATCGCCACCCTTCCCAACGAAGAACGGGAACTCGGTCGAATGCGGTTTTCGGAGGCAGTGCGAGCCATCGTCTCCCAGCAACTGCTTCCGCAGAAGGGCGAGAAGGGCAGGGTGCCAGCCGTCGAGATTCTCGTCGCGACACCCACCGTCCGCGAGATCCTCAAGAATCCGGCACGCAGCGCCGAGGTTCGCCGCGTCATGGCCGATGGAAAGAAGCAGCTGGGAACCCAGACCTACGAGCAGCATGTCGCCGAGCTGATGGAGGCTGGACTCATCACACAGGAAACCGGGAAGGCGGCCATGGCTCTCGCCGGGATCGCGGCGGTGCCTCCCAAGCGAGGCACCAAGCAAGCCGCCTCCGCCTGAGCCCACCAACCGTGCCGGCGCTCGACGACATCCAGCGGCGTCTGCTGATGATGACTCGCGAGGCGGGGACACCCGCCGGCGCCGTGGCTCGCGCCATCGTCACCGAGCATCTCCAGCGGCAAGGCTACCGGGTCCGCGTTCAGCCGTTCACCTTCCACCCCTC
>JBBRGF010000242.1:0-4644 GCA_038240975.1 Gemmatimonadales bacterium | reverse complement strand
GGGGTGGGATTCCCTAGAATGCTCACTTGCGTTTCGTGGACTTCTTTCCGCCAGAAGTATTGAGAGCGACGGCCGCGCGGATGAGCGTCTCGAACGCATTCGCGTCAATCTCCTCACCCTCGTGAATGTCGATGGCGCGCCTTGTGTTCCCGTCAAGGCTCGAGTTGAAGAGCTTGGCAGGATCTTTCAAGGAAGCGCCCTTAAAGAAGGTCAGTTTCACTATCGACTTGTACGACTCTCCCGTGCAGATGCCCCCGTCATGGGACCATACCGGGGTCCCCATCCACTTCCACTCTTCCACAACATCAGGGTCGGCCTCCCTGATGAGGGCGCGCATCCTTGCTAGTGTATCGCCTCTCCAGTCACCCAACTCGGCAATCCTTTCGCTGATTAGTTTGGAGGCCGCACTGCCTGCTGCCTTTGGTTGACTCTTCATCTTCCTACCTTTCGCTGGGGATTGGCCGCTTTGCCCACGTTTCCAACGTCCGATGACGACCCGCGCATCAGCTGCAAGCGACCCGCCTGCTCTGCACTATTCTACGCTCGCGCCACGGGCGATGAGGCCGGCAACGACCGGATGGCCAGCGGCACCATCCAGGATCGGGGAGTCGGGGGGCATCAGCTTAGCGTCGGCCGCATAGACTGCCAACACCGCGGCCGTATCCTTGGCGTTCACGCCCGCAGCGAACGCAGCGTCGACCGCCTTCACGGAATCGAGCTCCGCTGCCGACAGGGCCGCTGGGGCGCCTGGAGCGTCGGCGGCAGCCGGCGTTTCGGACTTGGGGGCGCAAGCAACGGCAAGCAGGCCTAGCCCGAGGAGGGATGATAGGCGCATGAGGACAGCTCCAGTGTTGAGGGGTGGAACAGGGAGCAGCAGCGGTAAACCTAATGTGCCTCGTCCTGTTTCAGCGCCGGGGCTCCTGAGGACTTCACGGGCCGCGCGGCGACATTGCGCGCGGTGACGTAGAAGTTCTCGTCCACCTCCACCTCAACGATCTGCGGCGACCGTACGGCCAGGGTCTGCCACGCCTCCGTCGGACGCAGCCACCGCGTCCCGAGCCCCGGAATCTGCACCCGCACCGGCATGGCGAACCCCGCCACCACGCTCGCCCAGCGATACGAGAGCGTGCCGTGCTCAATCTTGTAGTCGAATTCCGGCACCATGGTAGTCGTGAGGTACTGGGCGAAGACCCGGCTCAGGTCCAGTCCGGCACCGCGACTGATATAGTCCTCGATCTCGCGGCCCGTCACCGTACGGTGCCGGAAGGTCGTGTTGAGGCCGCGCAGGATGTCGCGCCACCTGGCGTCGTCGTCCACCACCTGGCGGATCGTGAGCAGCACGTTGGCGCCCTTGGAGTACATGTCGCTGTTGTACCACCCCGCGATGCCGCGGGGGCCGACGATCGGTCCGGTATTCTTGATCCCCTTGCGAAGCCCGATGAGGTAGGCGGCCCCGGCCGTGCGGCCATGCTGGCACTCGGTGTACAGCCCCTCCGCATAGGTGGCGAAGGCCTCGTGCACCCACAGGTCGCCAGACTCCCGCGTCGAGATGCTGTTGCCGAACCACTCGTGGGCGCTCTCGTGGATGACGATGTAGTCCCAGCCGAGCCCCAGACCCGTGCCCGACAGATCGCGGCCCAGGTAGCCGCTGAGGAAGCGGTTGCCGTACGCGATGCCGCTCTGGTGCTCCATCCCGAGGTACGGCGTCTCGATCAGCTTGTAGCCGTCGGCATACCACGGGTAGGGACCGAACCAGTCCTCGAAGCACCGCAGCATCGCGGTGGCCTGGCCCCATTGCGCCTTCGCCGTGTCGACGTGGGCGGCGAGCGGCCAGAAGTCGAGCGACAGCGTGCCGGCCTTGCCCTCGAGCGTGTCGGCGAAGTGAGCATACCGGCCCGCGTTGACCGACACGTTGTACGTGTTGATGGGATCGGCGACGAACCATTCGTACGTCGTCGTGCCGTCGGCGTTATGCGTGGTGCCCCGCAGCCGTCCGTTCGACACTTCGATCATTGGGTCGGGGACGGTGACCGCGATCCGCTGGCTGTCGGGCTCGTCACCCAGGTAATCCTTGAGCGGCCACCAGATGCTGGCGCCCGGCAGCTCGTTCGTGGTCGCGATCCAGGGCCCGCCGAGACTGTCGGTCGCCCATACGAAGCCGCTGCTCCACGGCGCCGGCCGCCCGCGTCCCGGCTGGCCGTGGTAATACGCGGCCACGGTCCGGGTCTCTCCTTCGCGCTGGCGGGCGAGGAGCGTCAGGAAGTACGCGTTGCCATCGCGCCGCGCGACGAGCCGGCGCCCGTCCTGCACCACACTGTCCAGCACCAGTGGCGTCTGAAGATCCAGCTGCATCTCCTGCACGGGGCGCAGCACCCGGTAGGTGATGCGGTCGGAGCCCGCGACGCTGCTGTCGGCCGGGCTGACCCGCACGTGGAGGTCGTAGAACGTGACGTCCCACCAGGCGCGTGCCGGGCCGTTGGAGCCGCGCAGGGTATCGGCGCGGGTATACGTGGTGGTGTCGTGGCCCTGGGCATGCGCGCGACCGGTCGCACAGAGCATGAACGTAACGATGAAGAGAAAGAGTCGCATGGGTTGAGAGTAGGGCACTACAGCACCGGTGCCGGGCCCAGCGCTATCAAGCGCACCTGAGCTCGCTGATGAAGCAAAGAAGTACCCTACCATGCACCAGTCGTATGCGGCGCAGAAAGCCATAGGCGAGCGGGATCCCAGTCAAGGTACCTGTGCCAGCACCGGATATTCCTTCGTGCAAGAATACCTCATGGATAAGGTCCCAGGCGCCGTGCAACGCGTAGCCGAGCATGAGGAGGACTGATAGGCGACTCCCGAGCAGGCCCAATATTGCAAAGACGGCCACAGCCATCGCTTCAAGCCGCCAGGCGTCGTTGCCAGCGAAATGAGCGGTGAAGGCCAGATAGATCCCGGCGATCGGAGCGAGCAGGAGACCGTAGAAGATCTGCTCAGCCTTCGCTGAGAATCGCTTCGTGGATATGGCGATGGAGCCGACCGCAGACAGGACTCCGACGCCTACGTAGAGGATGATGATCAATGACAGTGCCCTGCGGGCCCCCTCAACACCCACCAGCCTGAAGCATCTCGAGCAGCAGCCCTCGCCTAGCCAGTCTACTAATGTAGGGATGATTCCGCAGTCAGCCGTCGGAATCGCTACTCGATCACAGAGAAGTGCTCGTCCCCGTCGTATTCGACTACGAGGCGCTCGCCGTTGAGCTCGTACGACATGTCCCACCTCTAGTTCCCGCAGGATGGCCGCGTGCGGGAGCCGGCGGGTGTTGGCCCAACTGGTGGAGATCGGCTCGCAGTTGTTCCTGTACCGGCGGGGAGGTTGAGTCATGGGCAAGGGAGGCGGCTCCATCAGCAACGACATCCGGGTCTTGCGATTCCATCTGGCTGAGATGACCCAGCAAGAACTGGCAGACCAGATCGGCGTCACACGGCAGACAGTGAATGCCATTGAGCGCAATAAGTATTCCCCATCTTTGGAAGTTGCATTCCGGATCGCGCGGGTGTTTGAGGTGCCGTTGGAACAGGTGTTCCAGTACCGGGAGGAATGAGTCCAGCGGCCTAACGGATTGCAATCAGCTGCAGGCGATCTTCTACGCACCCGCACAATCACTTCGTCCCACCGCCTCATCGGAGCTTCCCGGCGAGGGGAGCCAGCCTGTGACCCGCTCGCCGGCTGCATGCGTATCTTAGGCTGACGCGGCCTGCGACTACTCCCAGCCGCCACCCAGAAAGCCCATCGCAATCCACCCGGCGACGCCGCCCACCACGACGGCCGCCGTCAGCGCGCCGTCCAGCCGCGGCCGCTCTAGCCGCTGGATGCTGCGGAGCGCGATGCCCAGTGTGTCTCCCCGGACGCGGCCGTACAGGGTGTCACCCCGCACAAATGGCTGCGCCAACACGGTCGCGCCGGTATCGGGTGACCAGACACGAAGGGACGAGGGCAGCGCGGGCCCCGGCGTTGGGGGCACCGAATAGGGCGCCCAATGCGTACATCCCGTGAGCACGAGCAGCATGGCCCAGGCGACACTCGAGACGCGCAATGCCAACTCAATCTCCTCCCGCAGGCGCGATCAGCCTGACGACCTGCGCATGAGCATCTACGTCGTCAATCACAGACGCGACTACTTGCCGGTGATCGAAGAGGGCCGAGCCTGAAAACACGCAGCGATGCGTTTGTTAGGCCGGCCCCGCGTGGCCCCTTAACTCGAGCGAAGAGAGCTCACTAATCGTGACGTAGTACCCGTCCGGATCCCGGAGCGAGAACTCCTTTGTTCGAGTATTCGGGTTCGCGTGCGGCTCTTCTTCGAGTCGGGCGACGAGAGTGCGCGCTCTTTTCAGTGACATATCGAAATCGTCGACGCGGAAGAACAGGAGGAGCCCGTTACCAGGTGTTGCCTCGTCCCGGGTCATCAACGACGGATGCTCGTGCGCGCCCCACTGGTGGAGGCAGAGCAAGACAGTTCCGTCCGAATCGAGGATCTGACCAAAATCGGTATGCCTCGGTGGTGTCTCGGGCTGGCCGAAGAGCGACTGGTACCATTTGAAGCTACTAGGCACATCGCTTACGCCGATGATCGTCCAGATGCGCTTCATGACAACTCT
>JBBRGF010000241.1:0-4646 GCA_038240975.1 Gemmatimonadales bacterium | reverse complement strand
CCGAGCAGCTCTGCGCCGAGATCGGCCGTGACGGCCGCGCCCCTCGGGGCCGGTGTAATCGGGAAGTGGCCGAAGACGCCGACACCCGCCAGACCTAGAAAGGCCACCACGCCCGCTGCGATCGCCGCGCGGTGTTGGTGCACCATCATCATCGGATTGAGCCCCGCCGGGTTCATCATGAACATGATCATGAACACCGCCATGATGGTCATCTCACCCGCCATCATGAGTACCAGTACCAGCCCGAGGAACTCGGCGCCGAGCAGCACGAGGATGCCGGCCACGCACACGAAAGACGCGAGCAGCCAGTAGGCGGCACGGAACATCGAGTCGGCGCGGAATACTCGCCATCCCGCGACGACGCTCGCGAGCGCGAGGGTCCAGAAGATGGGGTCGGTGGCCGGGGACGACGTCACAGGAGCAGAACTCCGGAGAGGAACACGTCCACCAGCGCGAGCGGGATGAGCACCACCCAGGCGATCACCACGAAACGCTCGAGTCGCACCCGGGCCAGCAGATGGTCGGCGGCGACGAGGGGCACGAGGAGTACAAGTGTCTTCACGGCTAGCCATGCGGGCCCTGGAAGCCAGGGTCCGAGCCATCCACCGAGGAACACCGTAGCGCCGATAGCGGCCACTGCCACCAGCATCGCCGACCGGGCTGTCTGCCAGAGGAGCAAGGCGGCCCCCGACGCCTCGGCACGCGTGCCGCCGGCAAGGTCGGCCGCATCTGGAAAGGCGAGCGGCCCACGAAAGGCGAGGCCGAGGCCGGCGATGAGGTAGAGCGGCAATCCGAGGGGCTGGCGGAGGACGTTCCACAGTTCCGCCTGCGACGCCACGATGGCCGAGAGGCGGAGGGACTGGGCGGGAAGGGCCGCGGCGATGAGAACGAGCGCCAACGGCATCTCATAGGACAGGGCGAGCGCCACGAAACGGTACCCGCCGATGAGCGGTAGGACGGAGTTCGGCGCCCACCCGTGGAAGTAGACCGCGACCATGACGAGGGCTCCAAGCGCGCCGAAGGCGACGATCCCGGCCTCGACCTCCGCGACGGCGCCCGACGGACCGAGCGGAACCAGCGCGAGCGCCGTCGCGGCGAGTCCCGCGAGAAGAGCGGGGGCAATGGCCCAGAGCGGAGCGTCGGGGCGCTCGGTGGTGGTTCTTTCCTGCAGCAGGAGGAACGCGGCTCCCCGCACCGGAGCGGCGAGGGTTCGGTTCCACTCGAGCGCCTCACCAGCGACAACCTGCGCGATGGCTGCGTCGATCACTCCAACCAGGTACGCGCCCGCGCCGACAACGACGATTGTCAGCGCCACGCCGACCAGGAGTCCGAGCGTCTCGCTCATGCCGCGGGCACGGGGCGGCCGGCCGCCTCTTCGAGGTCGAGATCGAGGCTGACGATGGTAGTCATGGCGTCGCCCCACTCCATGCCGGTCACGAGCGCAGGCACCAGGTCGAGAAGTTCGGCTGCGGGCGAGACCGCGTCGGTGAGCGTCCCCCGGGGCGACTCGATCTTCCCGACCGGAGTCGACAAGCGCTCCCCGGCTTGGCCCGCGAGTTGGAGCGACTGGAGCGCCTCGTCCACGCGCTGACGCCACCGCGCGCGAGCATCGCCATCCGGCTGGACCACCGACTCGAAGCCAAGCGCGATGTACGCGGGGTCCTCCTCGCGAGCATCCCGAGCGCTCCCTGCCGCCCGGGTGACTGGCCCGGGAGCCATCTGCGCGAGGAGCGCCGTATCGATCACGCCGACGCTGGCCGTCGCCCAACCGAGCGAGCGCGTTGCCTCGAGCATTCGGCTGAACACGCGCACCTCCTGGGCCCGGACCGGCGAGATCCCGCTGGCCAACCGCCACGCGCGGCGCCCGAGCGCTCCTAAGCCCTGCACTCGGAGAGCATGCCCCAGCCAGGCGAGATGGTGGCGGGCCCGAGCCAGCTCGAGCTCGGTGATGAGGACCGGCTGCGTCAAGGCACGGGCGAACGGGCCCGAGACGGCGGCCATAGTGTCGCCACGCGGCTCGGTCCGCGCGAAGGCGTTCTCTCCCAGGGCGGCCGCCTGAATGACGTCACCCTGAAGCTTCGCCTCGAGAACGAATCCAGGCGGAAAGGGCGGGAAGAACGGTCCCACGCCCACCGGGAGCTGGTCGAGCTCGAGCCCATCCCGGTCGGGCGCGCGCTCCGCCAGCGGCCGTCCATAGGGGACACCGCCGGTCATCCCTGTGCCGCCCTGCCCGTAGGGGCCGACTCCTCGCCAGGGTGCAGGATCGGTATCGGGCAGCAGGTCGGGCTCCGACGCGCGCCGTCCCAGGAGCAATGCAGCCTGCGTTCGTGAGATCGCGGCGGCCACGTCTTCGCCGGCTCGGACGACCAGGGCACCCGGGAAGTCCGACCTCTTCGGTCCGCCGGAGGCAGGGATCCACCAGACGGTCGCGCGCGGGCGCGGCATGCTGTCGTGTAGCGCCAGCCCGGCGGCGAGGAGAGGCTCAGGAAGGTCTCCGACAACCAACAGGATGGCGGCCGCTCGCGGCGAGTCGACGAATTCGAGCCGGGGATCGAGCCGCAGCCCCTGGACCGACTCGCGCGCGTCCCTCCCGGCTACCACGAAGACGCGCGCGGGGGCTCTTCCGGCCAGACCGGCGAGGACTCTTCTCACGCCCACGCCAGTGCCCGCTCCCGCCACGCGTACAGGATGCCGAGCACCAGGATGATGATGAACATGAGCATCTCGACCAGCGCGGTGACCCCTTCCCGGACGAATACGACGGCCCAGGGGTACATGAACACCATCTCCATGTCGAATGCCAGAAAGAGCAGCGCCATGGCATAGTAGCGCGCGTGATAGCGGCTCCACGCGTGCACTTCGAGGGGCAGCCCGCCGGTGAAGGGTACTCGCTGCGGTGCGGTCGAGCGGGCTGGGCTGAGCGCGTCACCGACCCAGCGAAGCAGCAGCCAGCCTCCGACGCCGGTGAGGAAGACGGTGAGCGCGGCGCCGACCGCGGCCATCAAGAGGTCTTGTCGGCGTAATCCTCAGGGGCTGCCTCGAATTCGGTCTTGCAGTCCTGGCTGCAGAAGTAGTAGGTCTTGCCTTTGTAGTCCGCGGTCGCGACAGCGTCTTGTTTCTCGATCATCATTCCGCAGACTGGGTCCTTGACGGCCATGGTGGGTATCTCCTGGTAGGATGAGGCGTACCGTGATTCCTGCGCCCTGCCGGGCTCTAACTGACCTGAGAGCTCTTGCAGCGAATATGACCGGCCCACATCAGGGATCGGACGAGGTCTTGGGTTGGGTCGCAAAGGTTCCCCCGGCTGTGATCTATGGCCTTGCACCCAGCTTGGGGCGGCCGTACAATGACCTTGATTTTACCGGTGGTAAAAACCTGGCGCAACATCACTGCCTGTCTTCAGATGTCCGGAGCGTATCCCTGGTGTCGATCGGTCGCTTGTCTCGGTCCCAGTGTGGAGTCCGCGTGATACGCTTGGCGGGATACTGCTTGGCGTCGAGTATCGCGTTCACGACTACAGGATGCGGCCGCACACCGTCCCCAGGCGCTGAGAGCCCGACATCTGCGGGCCCGGCCCAAGCGGATCATGGGATCCGGTCCGCCATGGCAGACAGCGCGAGCTGGCCCTCCTATGGCCGCGACTATACCAACCGGCGCTATTCGCCGCTCGCGCAGATTGCTGCCGGAAACGTGGCGGACCTCCGGTTGGCATGGCGGCATCGCACGGGAATACCCCACGCCTTCGAGACCAGTCCGATCGTCGTCGGCGGGACGATGTACGTTTCCACGCCGCTCAGCCACGTAGTCGCACTGGATGCCGCCACCGGCCGGAAACGTTGGGAGTACGCGCCTCTGCTCCAAGAAGGTACTGTGCACTGCTGCGGGCCGGTCAACCGAGGAGTGGCCGTCTATGGCGGCCGTGTCTACATCGGAACCCTCGACGCCAAGCTGGTCGCGCTCGACGCGGCGACAGGTCGTAAGGTGTGGGACGTAGAGGTGGGAGATCCGAAGAAGGGCTACTCGCTGAACGGCCCCCCGGTCGCGGTGGACGGGAAGGTGATCATCGGGATTAGCGGGGCCGAGTACGGCATTCGGGGCTTCGTGACCGCCTACGACGCGCAGTCCAGTCGACAGGTCTGGCGATTTTACACGATTCCGGCCCCCGGTGAGGGCGGCTGGTGGGGCCGGTGGAACGTGACCGATCCGTTCGGCACGCCGCTCAACCGGGACACCGGACGGGAGCGGATCGACAGCGCAAAGTACGCAGTCGCCTGGAAGACGGGTGGAGGATCGGTGTGGCAGGCGCCAGCCGTGGACACTGCGCTCGGTCTCGTCATCTTCGCGGTGGGCAACCCTTCCCCGGATCTGGACGGCTCGGTTCGTCCCGGCGACAACCTCTACACCAACTCCCTCGTCGCCCTCGACCTGCGCACCGGCAAGCTCAAGTGGTACTTCCAGGAGATTCCGCACGATGTGTGGGACCTGGACGCGGCGAGCCCGGTCGTGCTCGTCGAGGCCAGGGACAGCACGGGCAAGGTCGTGCCCGCGGTGGCGCAGGCGGGCAAGACCGGCTGGGTCTACGTGGTCGAGCGGTCGACCGGAAAGCCGATCCGGCGGAGCGACGCGTTCGTCCCGCAGGAGAACAT
>JBBRGF010000240.1:0-4653 GCA_038240975.1 Gemmatimonadales bacterium | reverse complement strand
CGTTGGGCCCCTTTCGGCCGCCGCAACGGATCGTTAGCCCAGGCTGGTCGAGGAGCCGCCGGCCAGGGCGATCCTGGCCCGCTCCGGAGCGGCGAGCCCGCGGGTCCCGACCCGGCCCCGGGCGTAACCCGCCACCGTCCACACCAGTCCGGCCACGATCGCGGCAGCGCCCGACCAGGCGCGGCGGTCACCGCGGCTGCCGCGACGGATCTCACGCAGCAGACCGGCGGGCAGAACCCGGGTCGTGTAGGCCCGTTCGGTGGAGAGAGCCGCACCGGGCTGGGTCATGGTGGCCACCGCCGCCTTGGAGACACCCTCGGCGAAGCAACGCCGCAACAGGTAGGACCAGGTGAGCCGCTCCTCGCTCACGTGGTGGCGGATCCGCGCCTCCGGCACGAACAGGATGCGCGAGCCGGGGTTCTGGGCGGTTCCCCGGATGCAGAGCTCGGTCTCCTCGCAGCCGAGTGGGATGGTGCCGACCCGGCCGAGGCTCTCGGCGAACCCGTCGAGATCGGCAAACACCGACCGCCGGAATGACATGTTGCACCCCATCAGGTTGCGCACCTCCGCGGTCTGGAGGGGCTGGCCGGCGTACGTGCAGCCGACCACCCAGTCCAGCTCGCCGCGGGACTCGCAGGAGTCGTCCGCGTCCGCCCCCGCAGGCAGGGTCACCGGGCGGCCGCGGCCCGCGGGCCAGCGCGGCTTCGCCACGCCGCCGACGGCGATCACGCTGGGATCCTGATAGGGCTCCGAGAGGGCCCGGAGCCAGCCCGGCTCGGCCTGGGCGTCATCGTCGAGGAAGATTACGACCTCCCCCTCGACGAGCTCCAGAGCGGTGTTCCGCCCCCCAGACAGACCCTGCTTGCGGGTGTTCGGCACGACGCGGAGATCCGGAACCTTCGGCACCAGCTCGCCGCGGGCCCGGACCAGCAGCTCCTCGTTGTGGTCCACCACCAGCCAGAGTTCATCGGGGGCCGGGTCCTGGGAGGCCGCCGACGTCAGAGCGGCTACGAGGTCGTCCCAGCGCTTCAACGTGTAGGCGCACACCACCACCGAGGTCGTGGGGCCGGTCACCGCCGGTCCCCCTCGGGGCGGGTGCGGCTGACGGTCTTCAGCTGGCTCACGGTGTCTCCGAACTCGCGTCGTCTAGGGATTTGCTGCCCGACTCCCGCCGGCGATCCCGGCGGGAACCCCGTCGCACGAGCCGGACTACCGGCAGGTCATCGGCGTGACCCTACCAACGAGGAGGGGGTTCGGGTCCGGCCAAAATGGGGGCGACGAGCAGCCGGCCGCGGTGGAGTAACCCGTCGAGGTGCCCAGGTTGCCGATACGGCTTGCGTGATGGGCCCCGCATCCGCCGACAGGGCAGGCCTGCCGACTCCGGGTGTCTCGGTCTGCATTTACTGCGTACGGGCCGTGCCCTACCTTCGCGACCACCCTGCGGTGCATCCTGGCCGAATGGTGCAGACGATGACATGGCCGGTCTCGACGTCCACGCGCGCAGCGCGCACGCGACTGTGGGTCGACGCTGAGACTGGGGAGTTATGAAGGGGACGCAACCGAGATCGTGCGGTTTCGGAGCTCGCTGCGGGGGCCGGGGCGCCCTCTATATATTTTTTCGCCGAATGCCCTGCCTCAAGCCGCCTTACCCGGGCCGATCCGCCGCAGTCGCTGCAGTGCGGATTCACGCCAGTTTCGTAGGGATCCTTGCGCTAGGTAGAGGAAAAATTCGCCCGAGAGGACGTAGCAGCGGAGGCGATCGGTCCACCCCATCGGGATAACGGTGGCCGCCCGCAACTGCGCATTCAGCATCAACCAGCCTTCCCCGCCGCCCTTGTCAGCCCGCGTCGGATCGAACCAGGCGATACGCTCTTTCCGATTCGCGTACTTGCGCGTCGTGATGCCGGCGTGATCCCGTCGGAATAAGAGGTGCTGGGGAAGCTCGTAGAACTTGCCCCAGAGGGCTAGTTCGCTCATGAAGTTTACATCAGCGTTCACGTAGGGTCGATCAGTCGCGTCCTCGCCATGATCTCGCGCCGGATCAGCGAGAAGTAGACGCCGCACAGGGGGGCATTCGCGCCAGTGGCGAACAAAGCCGCGCAGGCGCCGATAGGGGCTCAACGCCAGGAGACTCAAGCCCTCGACGTGGTCGCGGAGGCGCTCGCCGTGCTCTCCGATGATGACCGTATTCGCGTGGCACGCGAATACGTCCGGGAACCGGTCGAGCATCTCGACACAACGCTCAATCAACTCCGGCGCGGACAAATCATCGTGGGCGTGCCACATGAAATACTGTCCAGAACAAGGCGAAGACCTGGTTAAAATTCCATGCACCGCCGCGGTTCTGTGCGCTCCGGTGGTAGCGGACGCGCCCATCGCGTGCCGCGAATGCGCGACAGATTTCCCCGGTGCCATCGGTCGATCCATTGTCGGAGATAACGAGTTCGAAATCGGTGAACGTCTGGCCCAGGATCGAGTCGATCGCTTCATGCCAAGGGCGACCGACTGCCCGCCATAGCGGATGGCAGCGGCGAAGGATGATCGTCAACCCAACCGCCGATGAGACCAGGGCCGCCAGCCACTCATCGATGAGGCGGCCCTGGGCGGGCTCAGGGATGCTGGTAAACCCGGACATAGTCGATCTCCATACTGCTCGGAAAGGAAGTCGAAGCGTTGGTTCTCCCGGCCAGTACCGCCGACCGCCAGAGTGGCGATGAGATACATCGGCTCCGACGGCACGCCGGCACCTCAGCGATGCCGCTCCATCTATCGATGTGCCAAAAGACCTCGGTCGACCTCCATCGTTGGCGAAGAAGTGAAGTCCCGTGAGAAGTCAGTCGCGGCGAAGTCCTGCGAGCGTTTGTCGTAGACGCCCGCTGCGTTCGTCAGGTGATTCGTCAGGTGTACCACCCCTGGCTGCCGACCCAGCACCTTGGCGAGTCGATCTCGGGTGGCCAGCGCGTACTCACCGGCAACAGCCACAGCGCGGGCCAGCGGCCCTGCCCGGCGACCAGCCGCGCGCGGATCTCCACGTCACGCGGCAGCTTCAAGGAATGACCCGGGGTGCTGGCTATCCTGCGCTCCACTGGAGTAGCAGGAGCGCCGGCTAATGCCGATTCTCTCCGAGGCCAGAGTCGAGCTCGGCTGGCCCGCCAGAGGTAATCAAGATCCATAACATCATCAAGCGGTAGGCCGAGGACCCTTCAGCCCCTCACGCTCCGATGCACGTCGGGCGCGTCGTGTCGACCGTCACCGACCCAGCGCGCGCCGAGCCCGATAGCTTCCGGCCGGGTAGCGCTGGCCCCGCGAGCGTGAGCCGCAGACCGCCCTCGAGCGCGTCGCGCCACACGAGCTTCATCGTCAGCCCCCGTCCACGCGTCCGACGTCTGCGGCGGGCCAGATCTGCCGTCCTGCAAGGCGACGAGCGCGTCGTACTCGGCATCCGTCACGCGTAGAACTCCGCCATCAGCCGCGGTCGAGTCCCGATACTTGGTGGAGATTCGGGGGTTCGGTGAGGTGGTGAGCCTGTGCCGGCCATCGTGCCTCCGCGTCAGTCCAGGCTAAGGGATCTGTCGACGAGGAGGGCACGATGGCCGACGAGGGCATGGTCGCGCTGCGCGAGGCGCTGGGCAAGATCATGGAGTCCGAGCACGCCGATCTTTTGCGCGAGAGCGTGGCGCTGGTGGTGCGTGAGGTGATGGAGCTGGAGGCCTCCGAGCGTGCCGGGGCGGAGCGCTACGAGCGCTCGGCGGAGCGCTCGACCTACCGCAATGGGTACCGCCAGCGGGAGTGGGGCACGCGTGTCGGCACGATCGAGCTGGCGACCCCGAAACTGCGGCAGGGCGCGTATCTGCCGAGTTTCCTGCAGGCGCGGAAGCGCTCCGAGCAGGCACTGCTGGCGGTCGTCATGGAGGCGTATACGAACGGCGTCTCGACGCGCAAGTCGAGCGGCTGGTCGAGCAGATGGGTGTGGAGAGCATGAGTAAGAGCCAGTCAGCAGGATCTGCCAGGCGCTGGATGAGCGCGTCAGGCCTTCCGTAGCCGCCCGCTGGAGGGCGCCTATCCGTACCTCTGGCTGGATGCGCGCGTCGAGCGGGTGCGCGAGAGCGAGGCCGGCATGGTGCGCCAGAAAGCGCTGCTGGTCGCCTACGCGGTGCACGAGACGGGCCGCCGCGAGGTGATCGGCTAAAGGTCGGCGAGGTCGAATCAGAGGCCGAATGGCGCGCCTTTCTGCGCGAGCTCGTCGCGCGCGGCCTGGGCGGCGTGCAGCTCGTGATCTCCGATGCCCATCAGGGCCTCAAGAACGCGATCGGCCAGGTCATGGGAGCGCAGTGGCAACGCTGCTGTGTGCACTTCGTGCGCGACATGCTCGGCCACGTACCACGCCAATCGCAGCCAATGGTGCGCGGCGCCCTCAAACAGATCTTCGCCGCGCCCGACCGCGAGAGTGCCGGCGAGACGCTCGCTACAATCGCGGCGCAACTCGCGCCGGCAGCTGGCAAGGTCGCGCGCTTGCTCGAAGACGCTGAGGAAGAGCTGCTGGCCTATATGCGTTTCCCGCGCGAGCACTGGCCGAAGGTCCGCAGCACCAACCCGCTCGAGCGCGTCAACCTCGAGATCGCGCGCCGCTCAGACGTCGTCGGAATCTACCCC
>JBBRGF010000239.1:0-4744 GCA_038240975.1 Gemmatimonadales bacterium | reverse complement strand
GCCACGGGTACCGCTGGCTCACGAGAGACATCGACCCGACCATCTCGATCTTCACCTGGGACCACATCTTCGTCCGGCGGCTGGCGCCCGCCGGTCCCGGCCAGGCCGGCGTAGTGCGCGAGACGCACGGCGCGAGCGACCACCGTCCGGTGTGGGCCGTGGTCGTGCCCGAGACCGCCGGGAGCGCCGGGCTGGCCAAGGCGGCAGGAACGCGCTAGATCAGGGACGCCTCTTCCACGGGGAGTCCCGGCATGCCCGCCAAGCGCGCGGTGTCCAAAGACGTAAAGAGTCTGGCCGAGCGCTGGCGACGGCTCCGAGCGGCGGAGATCGCGCTGGCGGTGGGCGTCGTGCTGGTGATCGCGTTCCTGTACCTCAACCTGGAGAGCTCGGAGCGGAAGGTCGAGCACCCGATCCCCCACAGCTACGCTGCGACCGACTCGCAGTTCGTGCGCACGATGGGGAGTCTGCTCGGCGCCGCCTTCGTTCCCGGCAACCAGGTCACCGCGCTCTACAACGGCGACGAAGTCTTCCCGGCGATGCTCGCGGCCATCCGCTCGGCGCGCCGGACCATCACCTTCGAGAGCTACATCTACTGGTCGTCGTCGATCGGACACCAGTTCACCGCGACGCTCACCGAGCGCGCCCGGGCCGGCGTGCGCACGCACGTCATCATCGATTGGGCGGGGTCCCAGAAGGTCGACAAGGACGACATCGAGCGGCTTCGGCAGGCCGGCGTGGAGGTCGTCTTCTACCGCCCGCTGCACTTTTACCAGCTCGACCACCTCAACCATCGCTCCCACCGGAAGCTGCTGGTCGTGGACGGGCGCGTGGGGTTCACCGGCGGCATGGGCGTGGCCGACAAGTGGCTGGGCCGCGCCCAGGACAAGGATCACTGGCGCGACTCGCACTTCCGAGCCGAAGGGCCCGTGGTCGCGCAGCTCCAGGCCGCGTTCATGGACGACTGGTTCGAGACCCGAGGCGTGATCCTCGACGGCCCCGGTTATTACCCGGACCTCGATCGCCAGGGCTCGCAGCTCGGCCAGGTCTTCTGGAGCTCGCCCAAGGGCGGCAACGGCAATCTTCGAATCATGTTCCTGCTCGCCATCGCCGCGGCCACCCGGCGGATTCTGATCGCGAATTCCTACTTCGTGCCCGACCAGACGACCGTAGACATGCTGATCGCGGCCCGCCGGCGCGGCGTGGACGTCGAGATCATCGTGCCCGGGCCGATCCTCGATGCACAGGTGGTTCGCCGGGCGTCGCGCAACATGTGGGGGCCGATGCTCGAGGCCGGCGTGAAGATCTTCGAGTACGAGCCGACGATGTACCACACCAAGGTGATGGTGGTCGACGACGTCTGGGTCTCGGTGGGGTCGACCAACTTCGACGACCGGTCGTTCCGGCTCAATCAAGAGGCCAATCTGAACGTCTACGACCCCGGATTCGGGGCCGCCCAGGCGGTGGCCTTCGCGAAGGACCGGACTCGGTCGCGCGAGATCACGCTCGAGGCGTGGCGGCACCGGTCGCTAGTGGAGCGGGTCGAGGAGCGAATGGCGGGAGTGTTGCGAAAGCAGTTGTGAGGGCTCAGCGAAGCCGTGAATCCTCGAGCCGCGCCTTTGCCTCTTCCACCAGCGCAGCATGCCGCTGCACCGGACGGTCGTAGCGCTGCAAGAATCTCCGATAGTATCCCCCCGCCAGTCCCCCGTGTCCCAGCCGTTCTTCCACTCTCCCGCGCTCGAGGTCGGCCAGTCCGGCGAACATCAGGCTGTAGATGGTGCTCGGATGCAGGAAGAAGGCGCCGTCCACCCATCGGAGCAGCCGGAGCGCTTCGTCGGGATTGCCGGAGGCAGTCAGCCAGCGCGCAGCGGCGAGTCGGTCTAGCGCGATGACCAGCGGATGACTCACGAAGTCGGGGTCGGACACGGCGGCCTCCTGCCACTCGAGCGCGGCCATCGCCTCGCCCGCCTCACGGGTAGCGCCGCGCAGGGCGGCATCCATGGCGCCGAGCGAGCGGTCGAGCGCGCCTGCGGCCGGATCGCCCGATTGTTTGATCGCGGCTCTCGCCTCCGCCAGCGCGCGGCGGTCGCGCCGCCCCGCCGCCACCACGCCGTCCGCCCAGGCGACCTCCGCGCGCCCGGTATTGTCGCCGCCCGCGGCCTGGGCCGCGGCCCGGCGTCGCGCGCTCGCCTCGTCGGGATCCAGCGCGTCGAGCCACACGCCCACCGCTGCCAATCCATAGGCTCTGAGCGCCGCGCTCGAGTCGGTGCCGTCCGACGCTACGCGATCGAGAATCGCGAGCGTCGAGTCCCAGGCACCCCTTCCGCCCCAGGATAGTGCGAGGAACCTGCGGTGCAGACGCAGCCGCTCGGGCGAGCCGCCGGCCGCCACTGCCGCGCGGCTCACCCGGATCTGCTCGGCGAACCAGCCGTAACGATAGGCGTCGTAGAAGCTGCCGTCCGGAACCGCGGCCGGTGCCGGGTCGTGGGCCACGCTGTCGGCGAGCCTGCCCGTCTCGGCGCTGTCGCCGCGCTGGATCGCGCGGAGGAACCGGAACTGGAGCATCCGGTTGCCGTAGCCGTCGGCACTGAAAATCGGGCCCGCGTTCAGGCGGCCGAGCTGCGCCAGTGAGCGCGCCGTGCCCGCGGTGTCGCTCTGCAGGAGAGCGACCAGCGTCAGATGCTCCCAGGCGGGGACCAGGTCGCCATTGAACGCGATCGCCCGCTCGAAGCTCACGCGCGCTTCGCCGATAGGGTGACCCGTGATCAGCCCGTTGTGCAGCGCCGCGTCTCCGTAGAACAGCCAGCCGAACCAGGAGTCAGGGTAGCGTTCCGCGACGGTCCGGGCGACATCGATGGCGCGCGCGATGGAGTCGCGATCCTGGAGCAGGATCGCCTGAGTGCTCAGCCGTTCCCGTTCCGGCAGCTCGGTCAGATGACGTTCGAGCCGGGTCACCACGCTCTCCGCCGGCACGAGGAGGGACCAGTAACGCGAATACAGGTAGCGGGCCGATGCCATCCAGAACGCCGAGTCGGCGTTCATGGCGCGCTGGTACGACTCCGCGGCTCGGTCCCACTGCCCGTGGCTGAGCTCACCTTCTCCCTGGAGAAACGATCGCAGTGCAGCGACCGACCGGGTGCGGAGCGCGGCATCCAGACTCGGTGTCGGCGGCGTGCCCCGCGACCAGATCTGGGCCAGCAGCGCACGCGCGGCGGAATCGGTCAGGACCGCGACCGAGTCGGGGGGTGCGGTTACCGTGGCCCGCGCGAGCTGCGACTCGGTGCTGTCGGCGCTGACGAGTGCCAGGTCCAGCCGCACGTCGGCGCCCTCTCGTACCAGGCTGCCCTGCACCATGCTCCCGGCGCCGAGTCTGCGTGCCTGCGCCGCCATGGCCGCTGTGGCGCCGAGCTGGTCCGTCCTGGTACGGGCGAGCACGGTGTGCGGATCGACCACGCGGATGCCGCCGAGCCCGTCGAGCTCCGCGCTCAAGGTGAATACGAGGTCGCGGCCGAGCCTCGAGAGCGCCGTGTCGGGTCCGCTCGGTGTGAAGGGAAGGACGGCGATCGACGATGCGGACCCGGTGATCCCGGGAGCTTGTGTCTTGTGGCGGAGCAGGGCCGCCGTCGCGGCGATCATAGCCAGTGCGGCAACGGCGACGCCGATCGTCACGGGCCGTGGCCTGTGCGGAGCCGAAACCGCGGGCGTGGCCCCCGCCTGAGACAGCGCCTGGCCCATCTCCGCCGCGGTACCGAACCTGTCGGCCGGCACCTTGGCCAGCGCACGACCGATGATCCGCTCGATGTCCGCGGACACGGTGGGCCTCACCGTTCGGACCGGCGGCGCGGGCTCCGTCATCGACCGGGCGACCACGGCCTGCGCGGTTGGTCCGGTGAAGGGCGGCTGGCCGGCGAGCATCTCGTACAGCACGCAGCCGAGCGCGTAGATGTCGGTGCGCGCGTCCACGGAACGGCCGTCGGCGGCCTGCTCGGGGCTCATGTAATGCGGCGTGCCGAGCGCCAGTCCGGTCTGCGTGAGCCGCTCCCCGCCGGCGAGCGAGGCGGCGCGCGCGATGCCGAAGTCTGCGACCATCGCTTGGCTCCCGGACAGCAGGATGTTCTCGGGCTTGATGTCGCGATGAACGACGCCGTGGCCGTGTGCGTAGGCCAGGGCGTCGGCCACGTCACCCGCGATTCGCAGAGCGTCGGCGACCGGAAGCTGGTGCTCGCGCTCGAGCCGGTCGCGCAACGACTCGCCCTCGACGTACGGCATCACATAGAAGGGAGAGCGGCCCTGAGCCGGCTCGAGCATGCCCGAGTCGAGCAGCGGGAGAATGTGGGCGTGCTGCAGGCGGGCGGTCACCCGGATCTCGAGCAGGAAGCGCTCGGCGCCCAGGCTCGCGGCGAGGGCGGGGTTCAAGACTTTGATGGCGACGGGGCGATCGTGCCGGATGTCGCGAGCGAGGTAGACCGTGGCCATGCCGCCGTGGCCAATCTCGCGCTCGATCGCGTAGCGCTCGCGGAGCGAGGCATCCATCGTGGGAAGAGGATCGGCCGGCATCACTCGGGGGCTCGGGGGGAAGGACCCTGCAATGTGGGCAAGGGGGAGGGTGAATGCCAGCGCCGCCAAACGCCATTACATGCCTCCTCTCCGCGCGTTACCTTTCCATCGCATCCTGCCAATCTCTTCGACCGACTGGACCGTATGGACGGCAACCTCTCCCGCTCCACGGTAGTGCGCCCGTGAGCGA
>JBBRGF010000238.1:0-4792 GCA_038240975.1 Gemmatimonadales bacterium | reverse complement strand
GGCGAGGCGGCGGGAGGCCCAGCCCCTGAGGGTCTCTCGCGGCACACGTCCACCTGGCGGTCCGCGATGTCCAGATGACGCGTGGCAGGCCACCACTGCGACGAAAGGAATACCACCTGGTAGCCGCGATCGACGGTTCGGGTCGCCCCGCCCTTCGCTAGACGTCCGCGTAGCCGAAGAACCAGAGAGCCAGTACGAACACGACCGCCGCGATCATGTCCGCGGACACCTTCGGCGGGAGCGACAGTGCGAGCAGTCCGTCGATGACAGCCAAGGGCACCATGGCGGCGGCGGTGGTCTCGATGACGCCCCCCAACGCAAAGCCACCCGGGAAGAGGTTCGCCATCACGAGCACCGGGAGGGCGGCGAAGAAGAGCGGATACAGCAGTGGTTATCCGGCGTGCCCGCCGCGCCGCGGACGGTCTTGGCCGCCCTCACCCGGTACACCGCGATGTCGCCGACGGTGAATGCCTGGTTCCCACACCGCTCGATCAGCCGGCGCGCTCTCGCGTCCAGGCCAGCCTGCAAAATGTAGTCGTAGTCTCTCCGAACGCGCCGACAGTCCAAGGGTTCGAAGGACTCGGTTCCCCACGTCGCGAGGGGAAAATACAGGGAGCTTCGAACGTCGAAGTGATTGAGATGAGTGTACGTCGGATCCCCTTCCCGGGTTCCCTCGCGCGAGAACAGACCACCGACGCGGCTGGAGGTCCGGATGGTATGCCAGAGGGCATAGTGGAAGTATGGGCGGACGCGAAGCTGATGCCGGTCCGAGACGAGGGGCAGTAGTCGCGCCGTTGGCGGGAGGCGACGGAGCGCCACGTCGAAGTCGTGAAGCTGCCGCCGGATGACATTGGCGTACCCTGCCACGATCAGGGCGTGAATCAGACAGAATCCGAACAGGAGCAGCAGCACTCTTCTGCCGGGAAGCCGGTCATGCGCCGGCATACAAAACGGTAAGAGGTAAGCCGCCGGAAGCCAGCGCACATCGATATTCCACGTGCCCGGCGAAATCATGTAGAGCCCGAGAAACACTGGCCCACTCACGAGAAATGGATTGACGCGCCACCGACCCCAGTTCGGTCCGGCGAGCGCTACTACACCTACGGCGTACCCTGAGAAGGCCACCGCGAACTCCGGGAGCGAGAAAGCGAAGAACGGACTGCCCAGATTCAGGACCTTGCTCGAGAGCGCGCGCCCCACCAGGATCGGGGGCACCGCCATCGCTCCGGTGGCCGCGGACCGCATCCACAGGTAGGCCGCCGCGCACCCGCCCGTCAGGAGGAGGGTAAGGAGGATCTGTGGACGCGGCCATTCCAGGGGCCGCCGATCTGAACGCCAGCGCGTCAGCGCCTCCAGCAAGCAGTCGAGCCAGACCACCACGAGCAAAGTGAGCGCGGCGAAGAGGTGCACGCAGAGCAGCAGCACGCCGCTCAGCGTGACGAGCAGGCGGATCCCCCAGCGGTGCGTGCGGCGATGGGGCCACCAGTATGCCAGCACGACGAACAGCAGCCCGAGCCCGAACGAGAAATTGATGCTTCCCTGCAGGTACCACCATGAGAAGCTGAAGAGCGCGCCAATGAGAGCCCACCCGCGCTGAGCGGGTGCGGTCGCCCGCAGCAGCATGTACATGCCGGCCGGCAGCAGGATCAGCAGGAGCAGCGCGAGCGTCCGGAGCGCCGCCTCGGGACCCAGGAAATGCACGAGCGCGACGCCCAACAGGTCCACCGCGATATACGGCGTTGCGACCAGCCGGACCACGGTCCACGGAGCGGGCTGACCGAACCAGGCGTGGTCCATCAACACGTAGCGAGTCAGATGATTGGTGGCATCGTGATACGGGAACGGCCCGGATGAGGCTGCCACGGCCAGGTTGACGAGAATCGCCAGCGCGAGCAGCACCTCTTCCAGGCGGCAGCGACGCAGGAAGCTCCTCACGTGCGGAAGCGCACTCACGTCCCGGGAGCGAGATTATAGCCGTACCGGTCGGCCTCACCGCCGGCCTTGCTGCGGAACAACTGCTCGATCTCCCCGTCGAAATGTTGTCGCCATTCTCCTTTCGTGCCGCGGCGAAACGTGGGGCTGACGCGGGAAAACAGATGCTCGTTCAGGAAGCGCAGGAACGCATCTCCCTGAGGGAAATCGAGCGACTGGTAAATGGAGCGGAGCGTCGCCTGCTGGACGCCGACCTCGCCGCCGCCTCCCCGTCCGATCAGATCCTCGTAACGCACAACCACGTCACTCTCCTGCAGCCACCCCGCGAAGTGGGCCAGCCGCTCACCGATCGACGGAAGCCGACAGGCCGGATCTCCGGAGATGGCCAGCCGTAGCCTCGCCTTCAGGTCCGGCTGACTGGCGAACAGTTGATGGAGTCGGTGCCGCTTCTCGGCCGCAATGTAGAACGACTGCGAGACGAGGAGGTCACGAGGATTCCGGATGAGGAAAATGCAGTGGACGTCGTGGCGGGCCAGCACCTCCCGGTACTCGGGCCTGAACTCGAGGTGAGACACCAGAATCTGCCCGGGCGCCAGCTTGCCGAGGAGCGCCTCGAGGCCGTTCCAGCGGCCGATGTTATCGTCGTGCAGGGTCGGAACGATTCTGCGGTAGAGCCTGGGGTGGAGGCAGAGCGCGCGCTCCAGGAGGTGGGTGCCGGCCTTGGGAAGGCTCACGCACAGGATCCTGGGCTCGACGCGGTTGCGCAGCCTCGCGACCACCTTGCGCGGGGTGAGACCGAAGCGCTCGAGTGTCCAGACCCGCCGGGCTACCGGGTCAAGCATCAGGCATGCTGCGGCGCCAACGGCGGCAGGTTCACGCCACTACCGCAGGCTGACTATCTGCGCCTGCGAGGGCACGCCCTTGTCGTTGATGATGAAGAGCATGTACGGGCCGGGCGGGGCGACGTTGCCGTTGGCCGGCGCGGTCACGGTGAGACTCGTACCGCTCTGATCGCGCGTGAAGCCGAGCGTGTTGAGCTGCTGGCTCTCGTTGAAGGCGTGAGTCACGGCGGACAACCGGATCAGCGTCACCTTCGTGATGGTCGATGCGTTCGGCGTCTGCACCGCGAGCGAGCCACCGTATCCCAACTGGCTCGAGGACAGCGTGTACGTCGGCCGAACGGCCGGGGTGCCATTCGGATTGAAGAGGGACGGCGGGGTGAATATCTCCGCGTCGTCCTGCCGCGCCACGCCACTACCACTCACCACGACTCGACCATCGGGGAGCAGCAGCGCGGTGGAATGATAGAGCCGCACCACTCGATTGCTCGCCTGCGCCGTCCATTGTTCGGTCACGGGATTCCACAGCTCGGGCGAGAGCACCGCGCCGCTCGCGTCGTTGAATCCGCAGGTACTGGTGCCGCCCGTGACGAGCACACTGCCGTTCGCGAGGATCGTGGCATTGAACTGGCGCCTGCGGTTCGCCATGGCTCCGACCAATCGCCACGAGGGCGTGGCCTCGTTCAGGTCGATGACCTCGGCGCTGCTGTTCACGAGTTGCGGGCAGGCGCCCCCGCCGCCGCCGACGTACAGCACCTTTCCGTCCATCATGACGGCCGAGCCGTAGCCTCGACTGGCCACCTTCCGATTCGCGACCGTCGTCCACGCCCCCGTCCCGCCATTGGCCGTCGGGTCGAGATAGCGGCTCTTGAAGTCCTCGCCGGCGTAAAAGAGCCGGCCGAGCTTGGGCTCGACGAAGGACCGAGGATAGTACGGCAGGGAGAGCGCCGCGCCGGTCAGTTGGCGCCACGCGCTCCCGTCGTAGATCTCGGGCGTCAGCACTCTGGCGGTCGTGTTGTCACCGCCGGAAAGGACGACGACCTGGCCATCCCCCAGAGTCGTGGCCGTCGGATACCAGCGCCCGAGACTCATGGGTGCCGCCGCCGACCAGGCACCGCCGCCGAAGATATTGACGTCGGGTATTCCATGATCGTGCCCGAGCACCGGATCCTGACCTCCGGTCACCAAGAGCCGCTGGTCGGCCAGCCAGGTATGACCGCTGCAGAACAGCTCGGTCGGCGTGGGCACCTCGGTGAAGCCACTCGCCGGATCTCTCGGGTAGGAGGAGGGATCCCACAGCCAGGGCTGCCCGGCCTCCCCCCAGAGCAGCAGCCTCCGATCCGGCAGCAGCACCAGGTGGACGGCGATGACGGGAGTCGCGAACGGTCGATCCCATTTGCCGAGGGACGCCTCCGGAGCGGGCACACCCGGCGCGCCGAAGATGGCCTCGACATTTTTCGCGAGCGAGAGCGTCAGGTCGCACGTGAGTGCGGGGCCGGCCGAGGCGCAGTTGCCCTGCCATCCAATGAAAAGGTGATTGCCGCTGGGCGTCGCGTGGAGCGTGACCAGTGTCAGTGGCCCGTACTTCGCGGAGCATCCCGTGGTGCCGGCCTGGCCGCCGACGATAGTGCAGTTTATGCCGCCCGACACGTCGGCGGTGACCGTTCCATCGCCGCTTCCTCCACCGGTCACGGTGAGCGGTACCTCCTGAGCCGGGCCCGTGAAGCTGGCCGTCACGCGCCGGAGCAGCGTCATGGTGACGGTGCAGGTCCCGGTGCCTGTGCAGGCGTCGCTCCATCCAGTGAAGGTGTTGCCGGGTACGGCCGTTGCGGTGAGGGTCACGACCGTGTTAGACGGATAGTATCTGCTGCAGATCGTTCCCGCGGCCGCTTGCCCCGCTGTAATCGTACAGGCGATCGCCACGCGGCCGGCCGTGATCGGTACCGTCACCGTGCCACTTCCGTTGCCCCGTCCGCCGATAACCAACTGCTTGTCCCCCGTGGTGGCGAACTGGGGATCGG
>JBBRGF010000237.1:0-4856 GCA_038240975.1 Gemmatimonadales bacterium | reverse complement strand
AAGTGGATCCGCGGCTCCCTGAATTCGGGACGGATGATACTCTGCTCGATCTCGTCCAGCCCGTAGGCCGAATCACCCACCACCGCGAGCTTCTCTTTCCACGGTCCGTACCCTTTGATGAACCCGATCGACTTGTTGATGTTCCGAATGGATTTCCGCTCGTGGTGCTCGAGGATGAGCCGGATCGTGTAGGCGTTGTACGCGTTGATCCAGAATGCCAGCCGCTCGTTGGTGGCAAGATGACTCGGGTCGAACTTGCTCAGCCGCTCGAGGTATTCGGCGAAGTCGGGGGATTGCTCGAACGCCGGGTAGTCCACCAGGCCTGAGTCCACGTGCGCGTGGAGCAGCCGGTCGAAGGCCGAGTGGTCGAAGTGAGTCTGAGCGCCTGCGGGTGCCGGTGCCATGAGCACGAGCACCATCGCCGGGATGGCGAAGGCGGAATGGAAGCGAGAACGGTGTCCGCGGTTGCGGAAAGCGGTCGGGCAAGCAACGCTCATGGATTGAGTACGCCTCCGGACCGGCCCCTAGATCCCGCGGTCGGGATCTCGCTTCGGCAGGAGTCGGCAGGGTCTGGCGCCCGGATCAGGGCAGGGTGAGTCCGTTGAGCCGCGCATTGTGCCGGAGACGGCCCCGCAGGTCGGCGACCTTGCCGTTGCATCGGCTCAGTCCCTCCGGCGAGAGCAGCGGGATCGGCGTCCCGCCGGCCCGCGCCAGAATACCGGGAAACTGCTGGCCGATCGCTTGGCGGACGTCGGCCGGCATGTCGTCGCGATGGTAATAGGACACCGGCACGCCCAGCGCGGTCTTGCACTCCTGCCACTCGGTCCGCTCGCCGGCCAGTCCGTGCGTGATGCTGCAGAGTGTGCAGCCATTGACGCGAAACAGCTTGCGGGCGCTGTCGATCAGCGCGCCGACCTTACCGCCGTCGGCGTTGTAGACCAGGATGAGCTCGTCGATGTCGCCGGTGGCCATGGAACCCCTCGGGTGAATGGGAATCGCGAGTCACGGTGCAAGAGCAAGCCCCGAGCGGCCGGCGGACTGGCGCCGCACCTTCGCGATTCGCCACTCCACCACCGGTTCGCGCGAATTGCTGGAGGCAGTCAGGGCGTCGCGGCGATCGACGCCTCGGCGACCGGCGTATTGAACGGATCGCACCACACCAGCACCCAGGTGTAGCTGACGCCGACCGGGACCTGGAAGGCGTATCGCTGGGCGCCGCTATTCCGCTGGAGTGCGGCCACGCGGAGCGGTGTCCCGGTGTTGGCGTTATTGGTTGTGTTCACGTAGACGAACGGCCCCGGCACGCCGCTGACCCCGAAGTCTGCTCCGAACTCCAGCAGAGCTTGCCCGTCAACGACGGTCAGGCTCACCGCTCCGGCTCCCTGGTGACCGCCCGCTCCGGCAATCCGGCCCTTCACGGGGGTGCCCGCCGCAGGCAAGGTTCCGGGATCTATCGGGGCTGCGTCCGGCGCGGTAGGTGGAGTAGCCGAGCAGCCGATGACCAGGATGGCCCCGATGTGGATCCGTCCGCTCACATGGCTCGAGGCGGCATAACCGTCCGGTTCCTCGTTGCCGACGCTGTAGAAGACGATCCGGCCGGGCCCGCCGAACAGCGCTCGGGGATTGCCGAACACCACGTACACCCGGATCGGCGAATCATCCGCCTGTTTCACCCTCATGTCCGCCGAGAGCGGCGCCTCGAATACCCGCCACGACCAGCGGAGAATGCTGCCTGCTGGCACGCGGGCACGACGGAGGTCGCGGTACAGCCATGCCCGCCTGCCCGCTGCCGGAGATGCGCAGCACGCGATCGGGCCCTTCGCCGCGAATCTCGAATTCAGGGGCGCTCCGTCCCTTTACACGTCGGACCTGCCAACCCGGCGGCGAGCCCCGCCCGATCTCCGCGCGATCGAGCCGCAGGAGATCCCCGGTGCTCATCGATATCACCAATCCGGCCATTATCCCGGCGCGCACAACGGTCTCCTCCCCTGGTCGAGGAGCAACGTTGCGAACCTCGAGGCCGGTTTGGCGGGCCGGCGGACGCCGCGACGACTTTACGGAACCGCCCCGGTCGGTCGCATCGTTACCATGGCGTATTTGTCCGTTCTCTCGTTGCCTCCTGGAGGTCGGTCTCATGTCACGCTCCGCACGCGCTCTGCTGCTCGGTTGTACGGTCCTCGGCTTCGGGTTCTTCCTCACCCGGCCGGCTGCCGGCCAATCCTCAGACAAGATGGCCAAAGACACCGGAATGATGGCGCACGATTCCATGGGCAAGGACGCCATGGCCAAAGACGGTATGTCGAAAGACGCTATGGGTCACGATTCAGGGATGGCCATGGCGCCTCACGGGATGATCGGTGGCGCCGAGGGACACAAGGCAAGCGGAGCGTTCGAGATAACTACGGCGAACGGCAAGTCCCAGGTCAAGCTCGGAGACGACTTCTCGGTCGAGAAGGGTCCGGACGTGTACGTGCTGCTCAGTCGGTCAGAGAAGGGTGGGCAGAGCGGGTCGGTGAACCTGGGCAAGCTGAAGAAGTTCAGCGGCGCGCAGACCTTCGACGTTCCGGCGGGTACGGAACTATCCGGATTCTCGCACCTCGTGTTATGGTGTAAGAAATATGATGTGAACATGGCGACGGCGTCCCTGGCGTCATCCGGCGACGCGGAGCAGATGCATAAGTAGGGGCCCGGGACCGCCGAGCTCCCGAATCACTCAGAACACGTACCTCGCCGAGAACTGAGCTTGCCTCGGCGGCCCGGGCGAGCGCAGCACGATCGGATCGCCCGGGCGGCCGAACTGGATGCGGCCGCCACCGGCTGAGTTGCCGTTGGCAAACCCACCCCACTCCGTTCCGTTCAGCACGTTGAAGACGTCGGCTCTGAGCTCCAGATTCCCGAGCCGACTGGCCAACAGGTACGTGACTCCTCCGCTCAGATTGAAGAAGCTCGGCAGCCGTTCACCGTTTCGGGGGACTCCGGGAAACCGGTCGTTGCTGCCGACAAATCCCTCTCCGAAGATCGCGCCCGAGCCGTCCAGGTCGAATGTGGTGACCGTGCCGTCCGGGTTGATTCGGCCGGCCAGACGGTTGACCGGCTGGCCGGTCTGGAAGTCCCCGATGATGCTGAGGCGCACGCGGCCGGCCAGCGTGTACACCGAGCGCAGTGTGACCTTGTGCCGGCGGTCGTTGGCCGCGTCGGCATACTCGGCTCCGTAGTCGTTGGCCTGTGCCGCGTTGAAGTTGATGTCCTCGGTGTCGTTCCGGGCCCGCGACCAGACCCAGTTGGCGTCGAGCGTCCACGCCTCGCTGAAACGGTGACGCAGACTGGTGTAGAGTCCCCAGTACCTGCTCCGGCCGGCGGTCTGGGTGGTGGTCAGGCGCCGGTACGAGTTGGGCGCCGGCGCGACCGGCCGGAACGGATCGCCGAAGTCGGTGGTTCGGGAGACCGTGTCGGCCGGCGTGAGCGTCCGCGTGATGGCGTTCAGATCGAACGAGCGCGGCAGATTTCGCGTGTCGACGAACACGGCGTCGAACGACACCGCCCAGTCGTCGGCGATCTGACGCTGGTAGCCCAGCGTCACCTGCCGGCTGAACGGCTGCTGGAGGCCCAGCGCGAAAGTGCGCCGCTCCTCGTGCGCGGGCAGCAGATTCGCCTGCTGCTGCAGCTCGGCCTGGGTCGGCCCCTGGCCGAACGCGGGGGCGCCCGGGATGGTGGTGTTGTCGAACGTGACCGTGGCGTTTCCGCTCGGCCCGAACTGGAAGGCGTCGGAGAAGACCGCGTACGGCAGCTTACCTGTGTAGTAGCCCGCGCCGCCTCGGATGACGCTCCGGGGTGTCGCGTACCAGTTGAACGAGACCCGGGGCTGGACATTGTCGAGGTCCGCGCTGCTCTCGCCGCGGGAGGTCAGATCGTCGTAGTCCCACCGCACGGCCCCCTGGAGGGTGAGCGAGGGCGAGACCCGCCACAGGTCCTCGAGGAATGCGCCGTAGTTGGTCTGGGTCTGGTTTACCTGAGCGATGCGGGCGTCGATGGTGTAGCTTCGCACGCGGACGTCAGCCGGAATGTCCTCCAGGGTATAGAACCGGCCGGGGGCCGGGTTGATGTTGCCATCGTTGAAGACCACGTACGAGCCGTTCGGATTGGTGTTGGCCCCCGTGAGCTTGAACCAGGCCGTGGTAAGGTCGACGCCGGCCCGCATCGTATGTCTTCCGCCCAGCGCCGTCTCGAACACGTCGCGCAACTGGAGCTGAGTTTCCTTCTCGTCGAAGATGAAGTTGCTCGATCCGACTACGGCTTGCACCGAGCTGTCGGCGCCCGACTGGATCACCACGTTGGGCCGGGTGAAGTCGCTGGCCGTGGGGGGAAAGTTCCATCTGAAGGTGCCGAGCTGGACCGACGCGGTGTTGCTGGCGAGTCCGCGGCGAAGCGTGCTACGGTGCGTCAGCCCGGTGAGGCTCCCGATCCGCTCGGTGGTGATGTCCGCCTCGGGCGAGACGACCCCGGACCCTTGCCCGGCGCGGTTCACCGAACTGAAGGCCACCCGGAGTGTCGTGGTCTGGGACGGCGTCCATCCCTGATCGATCCGGCCGAACAGCTTCACCTTCTCCCGCTTCTCGGTTCCGGCAAAGGCCGCGCGCGCGGTAGAAGGGATGCGGCTCTCGGTCTCGTTGCCGTACTCGGCCGCGCCCGCGGCGAAGGTGCGGCCGCGAGTCAGCGGCCCCCGGAGGCCGGCGCCGAGCTGGAAGCGGCGAAAGCCGTCCTGGAGACTCCGCACGTCATCGGGATTGGCGCCAAAGGGCACCTTGTTCGCCGCGTCGATCGGACGGCCGGGGCGGTAGTAGCCGAACACCTCGCCC
>JBBRGF010000236.1:0-4870 GCA_038240975.1 Gemmatimonadales bacterium | reverse complement strand
TTGCAGAAGGCGCGTCGTGATCAGCTCGTTGTAGCGGCTCGCGAGAATCGCCACGCGCCCGGTGCGGCGGAGGCGGGGAGAGAAATCGGGCACGGGAGTCAGTGAGAGAGGAGGTGGCCGAGCTTGTCGCGCTTGACCTGAAGATAGCCGCGATTCTCCTGGTTCGGATCGGCGACCAGCGGCACGCGCGCGGTGATCTGCAGTCCGTACCCTTCGAGTCCGACCAGCTTCCGGGGGTTGTTGGTCATGACCCTGATCGAGGAGAGCCCGAGGTCGCGCAGAATCTGCGCGCCTATGCCGTAGTTCCGGAGGTCGGGCGCGAAACCGAGGCGCTCGTTGGCCTGCACCGTATCGGCGCCGGTGTCCTGCAAGGCATAGGCCCGAAGCTTGTTGAGCAGACCGATACCCCGGCCCTCCTGATCGAGATACACGACTGCGCCGCGGCCCTCACGGGCGATCAGCTCCATGGCGCGGTGAAGCTGGACGCCGCAGTCGCAGCGCTGGGAGCCGAAGACGTCGCCGGTGAGACACTTGGAGTGCATGCGCACGAGAATGTCGGGCTGGCCGCTCACGTCGCCAAAGACGAGTGCCACGTGCTCCGCGCGGTCGACGTCGTTCTGGTAGCCGATGATCGTGAAGTCGCCGAACTCGGTGGGCAGCCGCGCCTCGGCCACGCGGTGGACAAGCTGTTCCTTCTGCAGCCGGTAGGCGACCAGTTGCGCGACCGTCACGAAGGTGAGGTTGCACTGCCCGGCGATGGCCTCGAGGTCGGGACGGCGGGCCATCGAGCCGTCGGAGTTGAGGATTTCGCAGATGACGCCGGCTGGAACAAGTCCCGCCAGCCGCGCCAGATCGACGCTTGCCTCGGTCTGGCCCACGCGCTGCAGCACGCCGCCGGGCCGGGCCCGAAGCGGGAAGATATGGCCGGGACGCCGGAGATCGGAGGGCGTCGTGGCAGGGTTGATGGCGACGTGGATGGTCGTGGAGCGGTCGCCGGCCGAGATGCCGGTGGTGACGCCGAACCGCCGCTCGGCATCGATGCTCACCGTGAACGCCGTCGACAGCTCTTCGGTGTTCCGGTCGGTCATCTGCGGAAGGCCGAGCTGGTCGCACCGCTCGCCGGTCAGCGCCAGACAGATCAGGCCTCGGCCATGGAGCGTCATGAAGTTGATCGTCTCTGGCGTCACCAGCTCGGCGGCGCAGACGAGGTCACCCTCGTTCTCACGGTCCTCGTCATCGGCGACGATGACGATCTTGCCGTTGCGCAGATCCTCGATGGCCTGTTCGATGGTGCCGAAGGTGGTCATACGACGGAGTGCAACGGGGAACGAGGAATGGTGAAGGGGGAACGGTGAACGGTGAACGGGAACCGCAGTCCCGTCGCGACCGAAGGCGTCTCATGGATTCTACGGTCTCTCATCCACATCCCCCGTTCACCGTTCACGCTCACCGCTCACCGTTCACCGTTCCCCGCAGTAAATGTCTCACGTACTTCCCGATGACATCCGCCTCGAGATGTACCTGATCGCCGGCCTTCAGCTCGCTTAAAGTCGTATGCTGTAAAGTAAACGGGATCAGCGAGATCTGGATTGTGCCAGGCTGGGAAATGGCGTTGACCGTGAGGCTCACGCCATCCACCGTTACCGACCCCAGCGGCATCGACACGAGCGCTACTTCGGCCGGCACCTCCAAGTCCACCAGGCGGGCATCGGCATGATCGCGAACCGACCGGACGGTGCCGATGCCGTCGACGTGACCCTGCACCATGTGGCCGCCTAGCCGGTCGCCCGCCCGCACCGCACGTTCGAGATTGACTCGATCATAAACTCTGTAGGTGCCGAATTTGGTGCGCTCTAGAGATGTAGATATGATGTGGAACTTTAAGTCCGATCCAGAGGCCGATTCCACGGTGAGGCACGCGCCGTCGACGGCGATGCTCTCTCCCTCCACCACGTCTGGCCAGGGATTCGAGACGGCAATCTCGAGGCCTGCGTCGTCGCGCGTGACGCCGCGGACCGTGCCGGTTGCCTCGATGATCCCTGTGAACATCAGGCGCGATCAACCACGAGCAAAGTGTCCTCTCCCAGCGCCCGGCGCTCGCTCACTCGCCACGCCCTGGCCTCGCCCAGCGGAATACCGGGAAGCCCGGCCACGGCGGGGACGGCGCCGGCGCCGAGCCAGAGTGGACTCTGGACCCAGTAGTACCGGTCGACCAGTCCCGCGGTTAGGAGCGCGCCGGCCAGTCTCCCCCCGCCCTCGACCAGCAGCGAGCCTACTCCGCGGCTTCGCAGCACCTCCAGGGCAGGCCCCGGCTCCGCGCTTCGGAGAATCTGAACGCCCGCCGCTTCGAGAGGCGCGATGCGCGCGGCTTTGGCGTTGGGGGAGACAACGGCCACCGTCGGGATTTCTTCCGCGGTTCGAACGACCGTCAGGCCCTCCGGGATGTCTCCGTCGGCGGCAAAGATCACGCGCACCGGGGCGGCCCTCGGCTGCAACCTGCCGCGAACGGTCAGCGAGGGATCGTCGGCGCGGGCGGTCACCCCTCCCACCGCAATGGCGTCGAAGCCCGCCCGGAGCCAATGAACCCACTCACGAGCCTCGGGACCGGAGATCCAGCGTGAATTGCCATTGAGGTCGGCGATGCCCCCGTCGAGTGTGGTCGCCAGCTTCAACGCGACGAAGGGACGGGACTGATCCCGGATGTTGTGCAGGAAGGCCGCGTTCTGCGCAGCCGCTTCACGCCCGAGAAGCCCCATCTCCACCTCGACAGACCCGGCGCTCAGGCGCGCCGCCCCGCCGGCCGCGATGGGATTCGGATCGGGTATGGCCGCCACGACACGCCGTACGCCCGCGGCGAGAAGTGCGTCGGCACAGGGCGGCTGCTTGCCCTCGTGCGCGCACGGCTCGAGGGTGACGACGACCGTCGCATCCCGCGCCGCGTCGCCCGCGGCGTCGAGCGCCGCCGCCTCGGCGTGCTGCGAGCCGAACTCGGCGTGCCACCCCTCTCCGACCAGCTCACCATCTTTCAGGATCACGGCGCCGGCGAGCGGATTCGGCTGTACCCGGCCCCAACCTCGCCACGCGAGATCAATGGCACGGGTCATTGCCTCGGCTTCGTCCACGCCGCTAAAGCCCTACGCGCAGGCCGAGCCCGCCGTAGAACTTTCCCTTGTGGGGGTCGAAGTCTTCGAAGTTCGTGGTGAGCTTCTGGTCCTTGCCGGCTTGATATCCGGCTTCGCCCACGAGCTTGAGTACGGACAGGTCGAGACCCGCATCGAGGAAGATCGTCGCCCGCGAGCTCTCGAGGCGGACCGGCACCTGGCCCGGCCCCTGAAAGAGCGATGGATTCCGCACTTCGATGAGCGCCTTGCCCGTGTACTTGTCCCAGCCCACCCCGGCAGCCACGCCAAGCACCCCGAGCTCCTTGCCCACGACCAGCCGCAGATTGGTGGCGTGCAGATCGACCGAGTACTGGAACTCGTCGCCGGCGGACACACTGCCGTAGGAGATAGTTGGAATATCGCGACGCATGACGCTCACCGAGACGCCTGGCATGGGACCGGCATCCCGCAGGATGCCGACCCGCACGCCGTAGCCGAGTCCGAGTGCCACGTCGCCTACGTGGCGCGCACCGGCTTGCACCGAAAAGTCGTCGAACACGGACGTGGGGAGGAGCAGCGCCGATCCGAGGGCGTCCACCGCCAAGAGACCCGAAGGCAGCCCCCCATAGACGCCGACGGCTGCCTCGAGCTGTGGGGCGGGTGCAAATACCTTCTGCCCGGCCGGGACCGTGTCGCCGCTTCCATCGTACGAGAGGTCGGGCAGCACCACCTTGCTCCCGTTCACCCGTGCCGTAACCGAGAACTGACCCGGACCGCCGAGAGGGCCGCCACTTCCGAGAATGGGATTGCCGCCACTGACGAGAACGCCGAGCAGCGGATGAAATGCGTGGGTGGCGTCGACCGCGGCGGTGCACAGCCGCCCCGCTCGGCCGGAGAGGCTCCCGCACTCGGGGGCCTGCGCCCGGACAGCGGAGGTGACCGTCGAAACGAGCACCAGGGCGGCGAACGGCGAGGCGCGCATCGGCGGCGCGTTCAGTCGCCGGCGAACCGGACGGCGGAGGTGCCGCGGCGGATCTCGCCGATCGGCCGGGTTGCGACGCCTTCGGCGAGCGCCGCGGCCTGGGCGGCAGCCACCGCCCCGGGGGGCAACACCGCGATGAGGCCCATACCGAGGTTGAACACCTGGCGCATCTCCTCGGCCGACACCCCGCCGGCGCGCTGCTGCAGCGCGAAGAGCGGCGGAACCTCCCACGCCTCGGGGTTCACGATCGCCTCACACCCCGCCGGCAGTATCCGCACCAGGTTGCCGGGAATGCCCCCACCGGTTATGTGCGCGATGCCATGCATCCGTCCGAGTACCGGCATCACGCCGCGGACGTAGCTGCGGTGAACGGCGAGAAGGGCATCGGCAACCGTGAGACCGGTATCGCCGAGCATGTCGTCGATGCCGAGCCCCATCCGATCGAAGACGATGCTCCGAGCCAGCGTGTAGCCGTTGGTGTGCAGTCCCGTGGACTCGTATCCGAGCAGCACGTCGCCGGGCTCGATGGCGTCGCCGTGGAGCGCGCGATCCTCTTCGACCACGCCCACGATCGTGCCAGCCAGATCGTAGGTTCCCGGCTGGTAGAGCCCCGGCATCTGTGCGGTTTCGCCGCCGGCCAGCGCCATCGCGTGGGCGCTGCAGCCGCGCGCGATTCCTTCGACCAGGCCCGCGATCTGCTCGACGCCGAGTCCCGACCCGGCCACGTAATCCATGAACGCAATGGGCGTGGCGCCGTGGACGAGGATGTCGTTCACGCTGTGGTTGA
>JBBRGF010000235.1:0-4876 GCA_038240975.1 Gemmatimonadales bacterium | reverse complement strand
GTCGGACTCCGCCAAGTCGAACCAGACAAAATCAGGGGTCACTGATACCAAGACCGGCAAGTCCACCCTCGGCCCGGGCGTCACGAAGACGCGCCCGGATCAGGGCCAGCCGGTTACCTCGAAGGGCGACACTGTCGGGTCGACCGACTCGAGCGGAACCGCTCCGGCCCAGTAGGGTTTAGACATCAAATGGTAAAGAAGCGGGCCGAAGCGGATATCCGCTTCGGCCCGTTTTCCGTATGCAGATCGCCGTCACGCGGTTGTCGAATCGCTCGTTCCGCGAGCTGCGCGCTCGGCTTCCTTGGTTACTCGGCCTACCGAGTCCTTCACCTGCTCGCCTACGACCCCGGCCGCATCCTTCACGAGGTTCTTCAGTTCGGGACCCCGTTCGGCGACCTGGTCCTGCACGGCCTCCTTGACCTCACTTCCGGCTTCGATTGCTGCCTCCTTTACCCCTACCGCTATTTCCTGGGCGCGGTCCACGACGGTATCCCTGGCCGACCCCATGAGGCGTCGCTCTGGCTCGGTCTCGGGAAGGAGCATACCGATCGCGGCTCCGAGGATCATCGCCCCTGCGGCCACGACCAACGGATTTTCATCGATCAGGCGATCGAGGCTGCCACGGGCGCGCTCGGTCTGCTCCCGGGCACTGTCGGTCAGGCTATGCAGGCGATCCGCCGCGCCGTCACCAAGCTCTTCTGCCCGGCGTTGCGCCTGTCCCACGAGCTCGCCGGCGCGTTCGCCCAGGCCGCTGGCGGCCTCTGAGATATTATCGCGGGCGTCCGCCGTCCGCTCCACAAGGCGACGCAGCTTCTTCCCGCCACCCATCGACATCGACCTGCGCTCAGGTCCGGTGTAAGCGAAACGTGCCATCCTGTCACCCGATATCTCGCTCCGATTGCGCTGAGTGAACAGCCAGAGAGCGCCGATACTGACCGCGGCCACCGGCAACGGATTGTCCCGGATGAATTCGACGAGCCGGTCGCCGGTCTGCCGCGCCCGCTCTTCCACATTGGCGACCACTTCATGGGCCTTTTCGGCCATGACGTCCTGCGCCTGCCGCTTCAAGTTCTCGGGGCTCAGTTTCTCACCCAGAGCATCGATATTGCCGCTCATGCGCTCGCGCGTCCGCACGATTTCGCGCTCGATCTGATCGGGCGACTGGTCGGTACCGGAAGCGGCGGTGCCGGCATCTGTCTCCTCAATCGAATCAGTGATACCGTCCCTATACACGCGGTCATCGTTTCTCATGTTTGCTCCTTGGCCCATTGGATGTCGTCCTTGACGCTCTCTACCGCGCGGCGGGGAGTCGGATCTACTTGCTTGAGGTCCTTGAGTCCACGGCGTAGCATGCTGTAGCCCGCGATCGCCAGTGCCGCTCCTACGATGAGCGCAGCAAGCCACGGCTTGATTCCCACCGGATCGATCAGAAGGAGAATCACCGCCGCCGTCAACGCGAGCGCAGCCACAGTGGCCACGATCCCGCCCACAGCGACCGATGCCAGATCGCCGGCTATCTTGGACAGCTTGTGCTGCATCTCGGTCTTGGCGAGCTGAGCCTCCTGGCGTATCAGTAAGCCGAGGTCCTGACTGAGCTCACCGAGCAGCTCGGCGACCGAATGTTCCTGCCTAAGCTCGGGCATTGAACCCTCCGGCTTCCGTCCCACCCCGCCCGGAACTCTTGAGGAACCTGGCTCCAAAGATTCCGAGCACCAGGCCCACTCCGAGCACGGCTGCGGGCTTCCGCCGGGCAAGGCTTTCGAGGTCATCGACCATCGTGCCCATTTCGGTATCGCGCAAATAGGCGGAGACCCCGTCAACACGACGGGCCAGTGAGTCGGCCAGCCCGGCGACCGAGGTCTGTTGTTCGCTCCGAAGGTGTTCGCTTGTCCGGTGGAACGCGGTTGCCAGGCTGCCGATCTGATCGGCCGCGCGCCGGCGGCTCTCGGATAGGCTATCAACCGCCCGATCCCGCGCCTGCCGGATCGAAGTGCGCGTTTGATCGACCACTTGTTCCTTCACCTCGCGCATTTGGGAACGGGTGGTGCGGCCGGCGTCCTTATCGGGCGCTTGGTCACCCACTTCCGATTCTTCAGTCAAGAGCGTCGTGTCCGATTCCTGTCCTAGCTCAGGGTCAGGGAACGTACGTCCTGAGGGATTTTGGGGCATTGTCATCATCGATCCTTTCGCGTCGCCGACGGTCGCGGAGACAGTCGACTACGGTGAGTTTTCGAGGCACTCTTCATGAATCTGGGGTCGGACGTGCAAGGACGAGAGACGGTACACTGCGGCGTTGGCTCCACTTCGTGTTGTGCCCTGCGTAGGTGCTTTCCAAGTTTCAAAGGCGATCAACGTCGCGAGACATAATCGGGTCAAACCTGCAGCGGTGCGGTGCGCGAGATCACACTCCCGGTCGATCGTGCCGACGGCAGACGCATACCCCACTGCTTGTCGGCCTGACCGCCAACGGTGGTGGATGTCGGAGGCAGCCCACCACTGATCCACGCTGTGGGGGGGTGCCGGGGGGCACAGTCTCACCCACCACGCCGTCCTAAGTTGCCGGGTCAGGAACCAGCGCCCGCCTATGGCCCCGAAACGTTTTTTCATTTGCTCTTGAGCCTCGCTGATAGGCGCGGGCGACTGAGGCAACAAGGATCTTCGATGCCAGACGACTCTCGCGGCGTCGACAGTGAATTCGCAAGCCAGCACCCTGACGCCGACCTGCCGTCCGGTCCCTATGTCCAGCTCGTCGTGCGGGACACCGGACACGGCATGCACGCCCAAACCTTACGGCGGGGCTTCGAACCATTCTTCACGACGAAACCCACCGGGCAGGGCACCGGCCGGGGGCGACACCGGGCGACTGGCCACGACGCTGCGAGCGCTGCTGAAGCACGCAGTGCCGGGGCGCCTGCATGACGATGCGTCGTCGTAGTTTCACTAATAAGTGTCGGAGGAGGCCGGATCATGGAAAGCAAAGCCAAGCTACTCGGTCACGCCTTGCACCAGATGCTCATTGTATTTCCGCTGGGGCTGCTGAGCACCGCGGTGTTGTTCGATATCATCTACATGGTGACGCGTGACGTTCGATGGACACAGGCTTCGTACTTCATGATTGCGGCCGGCGTTATCGGTGGCTTGGCCGCCGCCCTGTTCGGCTGGATCGACTGGTTTGGAATTCCACGCGGGACACGGGCCTGGCGCATTGGATTGATTCATGGCGTCGGCAACGTGGTCGTTCTGATATTGTTTGCTTTGAGTTGGCTGTTGCGCCGATCAGACCCTGGCTCTCCCGCGTCTGAAGCGGTTGCCGCGGCGCTCGGCGGGTTTGTCCTTTCGGCTGTGACGGCTTGGCTGGGCGGAGAGCTGGTCGACCGGCTGGGCGTCGGAGTGGACAACGGCGCTCATCTCAATGCGCCGAGCTCGCTCGTCGACCGGCGTTCACGAGCGCCGGCGGCGTTCTCAGGCACGGAGCGCCGCGGCAGCTTCGTCAGGTCGGCATAGGCGGCGACTCACTGGATCAGTTCAGGTTCGCCAGATAGTGACCCAGGTTGATGATGTCCTCGTCCGACAGGGTCTTGGCGACGCTCGACATATTACCCGCGTCGTTGGTCCGGCGGCCTTCCTTGAAGGCCTTCAACTGCTTCACGATGTAGTCATAGTGCTGGCCCGCGACGCGGGGGATCTCATTCTGGCCCATCATGCCGCCCAGGTGGCACATGGTGCACAGCGTCTCCGCCACCTTCTGCTGTCCCAGGGCAACCCGCGCGGGATCGGCCTTGAAGTCGAGCGGACGAAGGGTCTGGGCCGCGAAGTAGGCCGCGAGGTCGTACATGTCCTCTTTCGCCAGACTCTTGGCCATCGGAGTCATCAGCGAATCGGTTCGCCGGCCTTCTTTAAAGTCCTTGAGCTCGACATAGATATAGCGCGCGGTTTGACCGGCAAGGGCGGGGTAAAGCGGTTGTGTCGAGTTGCCGCCGGGGCCGTGGCAGGCGGCACAGACGGCGGCCTTGGTACGCCCCGCGGTCGTGTCCTGCGCGGCCGCCGCTGAGCCCAGGGAAAGTACGGCAATGATGAGGGCGAACGAGGCGCCGGCGAGCCGCATGGATCCTCCGAGAAAAACAAGATTGGTCCAAGCGGTTCGCCGGCGCCTCGTCCTAACTCATTCGGCGAGCGCGAAAACGAACACGCTGTTGCCGCGCTTGAAGTCTAGCTGGACATTGCCCCCACAATCCATGGCGACGTACTGTTTCTTGCCCACCATGTAGGAGACCGGCTGGCCGTTCGAGCCGGCGCCGCAGTTGAAGCTCCACAGCGTCGTTCCCGTCTTGGCGTCGAGCGCATTGAAGTTGCCGTTCCCCTCGCCGAAGAAGAACAAACCGCCCGCCGTCGCGAGCCCACCACCGATGAGCGGCTGCTCGGTATCGTGTTTCCAGGCGATCTTCCCGTCGTCGATGTTCACCGCCGACACTCGACCCCACTGCTTCTCGGTCGCGATCACCTTGAAGGCACCGCCGAGCCACAGCTTTCCACCGGGATAGGGGGCATCCTCGACGTGATAGGTCATCGGCTGGTGCAGGTTGAGGGCGTAAGCCAGGCGGGTCTTCGGACTGAACGCCATGGGCGACCACTCCACACCGCCGTTGGCGCCCGGCAGCATGCGAGCGCCCTCCTTGGTGGGCAGCACCCACATGTTTTCCTGCGGGATCATGGCCTCGGAGAAGCGGATCAGCTGGCAGTTCGAGCGGTCGTGAACGTAGACGTGCCCGGTCTTGCCTCCATGGATCACGCCGGGAATCATCTTGCCGCTCTTGTCCTTGACGTCGACCAGGATGGTGGGGCTGACCGCGTCCAGGTCCCACACGTCATGCGCGAT
>JBBRGF010000234.1:0-4917 GCA_038240975.1 Gemmatimonadales bacterium | reverse complement strand
GCCGTGATGGGGGCCAAGGGCGCCGTGGAGATTCTCTTCAAGGAAGAGATCTCCACGGCCGCCGACCCCGCGGCCGCCACCGCCCGGCTGATCGAGGACTACACCCGCCAGTTTGCCCATCCGTACGCCGCGGCGGAACGGGGCTATATCGACGACGTGATCGATCCGCGAGACACGAGGCCACGGCTGATCGACGCCCTCCGGACTCTGGAGAGCAAGCGGGACCGAAATCCTCCCAAGAAGCACGGGAACATTCCCCTCTGAGCCGCCCACTAGCCAACCCCCCCGTGCCTCGCCATCTTTCCGCCACATGCGCAAGATGCCGTCGGCCCTGAGGATGCCCCGCCGCCGGGCGCCCGGCTCACGAGCGTGGGCCGGCGTGGTCGCGGCTCTTCTGTTGCTCGCCATCGCTCCCCCCCTCCACGCCCAGGCCGCCATCGATCCGAACGTAGCTCCGCGCGCCTCCGCTCTCGAGCGTGAGGGCGAGCGCCAGATGGCCATCGATCTCCTCGGCCACTATCTGGCGACGGCGCCCGACGACGGGCGGGCCTGGCTGCAGCTCGGACGTTTCTATCTCTACGACGCTCGCGACTGGCACCTCCACGGACACCGCGGAGATCCCGACGGGCTCCTCTATCTCGACTTCGCGGCCACCGCTCTCGACCAGTCGCTGCGCCTCACGGTCGATTCCGGCCTCGTCTTTCGGGGTGTCGCCGAGGTCGAGCGGACCCTGATCTTCATCGAGGACTCGGGATGGAGCGCGGAGCGCTACACCCGGGCCCGGTCCGACACGCCGGCAATGCCGACGTACCTCGTCGAGCTGGGCGTCAACCTCCTGGCCTCATGTCCGGCGGGCGGAGTGCTCGTCACCGGCGGTGAGCTCGAGGCGCTCTCGGTGTGGTACGGCAGTCTCCAGGCATCGCTCTCCGGCATCATCCCCCTTCGCCCCGCTCTCTACGCAACCGACTCGCTCTATCGCCAGCGAATGGCCGCGGCGCTTGGTGTCGACCCCGGACTGCCGGTACAGCGCGCGCTGGCCAACGTGGCGGCGCACCGGGTGCTCTGTCTGAGCCCGAGCACCGACAGCGCGGCGGCACCGCCGCTCGCCTGGGTGCCGTTCCGTCTGGTGCGGGTGAGTCGCCCCGCTCCCGTCACCGGCGACGCCCTTGAGATCACCGAGCTCCTCAAGGCCGCGCGCACCGACGGCTCCCCCTGGGTCGACGAAGTGCGCGGCGTCTACGACGCAGCGGCCCGCTACAATGTTCTCCTCTGCAGCAGCCTCCTCATGCTCTACGGAGACGCACCGCCGCCAGCCTGCAGGCCCTGACCCACCCGAGATGAAGCGCGTCCTCGTGGCCAATCGCGGAGAGATCGCGCTCCGCATCGTGCGCGCCTGCCATGAGGAGGGTCTCGAGGCTGTCGCCGTCTATTCCGAGGCCGACCGCTCGGCGCCGCACGTCCGCGCCGCCGATCGCGCCGTGCCGATCGGACCTCCGCCTCCGTCGCAGAGCTATCTCGACATCGATCGTCTCCTCGAGGCCGCCCGATCGACCGGCGCCGATGCCGTTCATCCCGGATACGGCTTCCTCGCCGAGCGGGCGGCGTTCGCCGAGGCGGTCGAGCAGGCGGGACTCATCTTCGTGGGACCGCCACCGGAGGCGATCCGGGCCATGGGCGACAAAACGGCGGCCCGACGCGCCATGCGCGAAGCCGGTGTGCCGATCGTTCCGGGTGGGGTGTCGTCGCTCTCCGATGCCGACGCGATGCGTACGCTCGCCGACGAGATCGGATATCCGGTGATGATCAAGGCCGCGGCCGGCGGCGGCGGACGGGGAATGCGTCTGGTTCGGAAGGACGCCGAGCTGGCCGGCGCGCTGAGCTCCGCCGCCGCGGAGGCGCTCAAGGCATTTGGCGACGGCGGCGTGTATCTCGAGAAATACATCGAGAGGCCTCGCCACATCGAGTTCCAGATACTGGCCGACGCCGAGCGAACCGTCCATCTGGGCGAGCGCGAATGCTCGATCCAGCGGCGGCACCAGAAACTGGTTGAGGAGGCGCCTTCGGCCGCGGTGACGTCGGAGCTGCGCGAGTGGATGGGCGCCGCGGCCGTCGCGGCCGCCCAGGCGGTGGGATACCGGGGCGCTGGAACCTGCGAGTTTCTCCTGGCCGCCGACCGGTCGTACTACTTCCTGGAGATGAACACCCGGATACAGGTTGAGCACCCCGTCACCGAGATGGTGTACGGAGTGGATCTCGTGCGCGAGCAGCTCCGTATCGCGTCGGGGCTTCCGATGCGGGTCGCCGGAGGGTGGCTCAACCCGCGCGGCTGGTCGCTCGAGTGCCGGATCACCAGCGAGGATCCGTCGAACGGATTCCTTCCATCGACCGGTCGGGTCGAGTACCTGCGCCTTCCATCGGGACCTGGAGTCCGGTGGGACAGCGGCGTCGAGGTGGGAGACGAGGTCACCCTCTACTACGACTCCATGCTGGCCAAGCTCATCGTCTGGGCGCCGGATCGCGGCCAGGCCATCGCGAGGATGTCACGCGCGCTCGACGAGCTCGTCCTCGCCGGCGTTGCGACCAATCAGGGGTTCCACCGCCGCCTTATGGCCGACGAGGCGTTTCGCGCGGCCGACATCGACGTGCAGTTTCTGGAGCGGCGGCCCGACCTGATGCGGCCCATCCTCTCCGAGGCCGATGCCCTGCGGGTCGCGATCGGGGCGGCGCTCGCCGAAGAGGAGGACCGGCAGTCACGGAGGCCCACGGTGGCGCCCGACGAGGAGCCGGCCTCCTCCTGGCTTCTCAATGCCCGCAACGAGGGATTGCGGTGAGCGCCGTTCGCATCGTGAGGCTCGCCGCCGGCGGCGACGGAGTGGGAAAGTTGGACGACGGCCGGACGGTGTTCGTTCCCCGGACCGCACCAGGCGACCTGATCGAGCTCGCCTCGGTACGCGAGCATCGGCGCTTCGCGCGAGCCCGTCCCGGCCGTCTGCTCGAGCCGGGACCGGACAGAGTCGAGCCCAGATGTCCGCACTACGTGAAAGACGAGTGCGGAGGGTGTCAGCTGCAGCACCTGTCGCTTCCCGCACAGCAAGCCGCTCGCCGCTCTTTCGTGGGAGATGCCATCCGCCGGCTTGCCCGGGTCGATGTTGCCGACCCCGACCTCGTTCCCGCGTCGAAGGCGTTCGACTACCGCACCAAGGTGACCCTCTCTGCGGGCGCCGGACGCCCCATCGGGCTTCACCGGTACGACAGGCCCGATGAGATCTTCGCGCTCGAACGGTGCCATATCACGATCCCCGAGCTGATGGCGCTCTGGAGCGCGTTGCGGCCGCTCGCCGACTCGCTTCCCGGAGACGTGACGAGGGTGGTCCTGCGGCAGGACCGCTCCGGCGGACTGCACGCCGTGGTTCGCTCCGACGCGGCGGTGGTATGGAATGGGGGCCCGCGGCTCCGCGAGCGACTGGTCGAACGTGGTCAGGAGGTGACGGTCTGGTGGCAGCCCGAAGGGGGTGCACCGCGTGCCGTCGCGGGCGCGGGTGAGGCCTATCCCGCCACCGCGTTCGAGCAGATCCACCCTGAGATGGGAGACCGGGTGCGCGCCTTTGCCGTGCAGCAGCTGGGCGAGACGTCGAGACGGCGCGTCTGGGACCTGTACGCGGGGATCGGCGAAACGACCGCAGCCCTCGCGGGGGCGGGGGCGCGAGTCGAAAGCGTGGAGGTGGACCGGCGGGCCGTCACCGCCGCGGAATCGGCGGGTCCGCCGGCCCGGCGGCATACGGGCCGGGTCGAGGACGTGCTTGGGGAGCTGCACCGGCCCGAGCTGGTGGTCACCAACCCGCCGCGGGTGGGAATGGATGCCCGGGTTACCGCGGCGATCGAGCGTATGGCACCCGAGCGAGTGGTCTACGTGTCGTGCGATCCTGCTACCTTCGCGCGCGACCTGACCCGGCTGCCCTCGTACCGTCTTGCCGGCGTCACGGCGTTCGATCAATTCCCTCAGACCGCACACGTCGAGACCGTGGCCGTGCTGGAGCGCGCGTCGTGAAATACACCGTCACCGTCGCCGGCCGCGAGATCGACGTCGAGGTCGACGGCCAGCGTGTGACGGTCGGGTCGAAGGGCCACACCGCAACGCTGGCCGGGATTCCCGGTACGCCCCTCCGGCAGCTCGTCGTAGACGGCCGTCCCACCGAGCTGGGTCTCGAGCGGCACGAGGCAGGCCGATGGGCGGTGACGATGCTGGGAGAGCGCTGGGAGGCGGAGGTGGTCGACGAGCGCACCCGGCACATCCGGAGCCTGACCGCCAACGCGGGTGCCATCCGGGGCACGCCCCCCCTCAAGGCGCCGATGCCGGGCCTGGTGCTTCGGGTGCTTGCGGAGCCGGGGCAGACGGTGAGCGCCGGGGCCGGCGTGGTGGTGCTCGAGGCCATGAAGATGGAGAACGAGCTTCGGGCAACGATTGGGTCGGTGGTGCGCGCCGTAAGGGTGAAGGCGGGAGAAGTGGTGGAGAAGGGTCAGGTACTCGTGGAATTCGACTCGGGGTCCACTTGACCCGGCTCGCTGGATCGAGCTATCTTATGAGTCTGTTTCGGTTTGCCCGGTTTAAAGTTCTCAAGGTGCCTACGTGCAGATGAAGACTTTCACCGCCACGCCCGACGATATCACCCACGATTGGCACCTGGTCGATGCCACCGGTGTGCCCCTCGGCCGGCTGGCCAGTGCCGTTGCCCAGCTCATCAGGGGCAAGCACAAGCCCACCTACACGCCCCACATGGATGGCGGAGATTTCGTGGTGGTGGTCAACGCGGCCAAGGTAAAGCTCACCGGGCGCAAGTCATCCAACAAGACGTACTTCAAGCACACCGGCTACATGGGGCACGAGACGTTTACCGCCGCACGCGACATGCTCGCCAA
>JBBRGF010000233.1:0-4920 GCA_038240975.1 Gemmatimonadales bacterium | reverse complement strand
CCAAAGGCGACATCTGCGGAGTGACCACGACCAGCGGTCTGGCCTGGAAGATCCCCGGGCGGGTAGGCGACTCACCGATACTCGGCGCCGGCCTCTACGTCGATGGCGCGGTCGGGGCGGCGGGCTCGACCGGCCGAGGGGAGGCCAATCTTTACAACCTCTCATCGTTCCTGATCGTGGAAAACCTCCGCCGGGGCATGCATCCCAAAGACGCGGGACTCGACGCGCTCAAGCGGGTCCGGTCGAACACGGTCGAGCGCCGGTTGCGCAGGGCCAACGGGGACCCGAACTTCAGCCTCACCTTCTACATCCTCAACGCTCGCGGCGAGCACGCCGGTGTATCGATGTACGGCGAGGATGTGGATTATCGCGGGTGGGCCGGAAACCCCGCTGACCGAGGCTTCATGAAGTACGCGGTGTGCGATGCAAAGGGGCCGCGGCTGGAGTCGTGCGAGCCACTGCTGGCGGGAGTCAACAAGGCCGATTAGGGTTCGCGGGAGCGACAACACGGAGGCGCAATGCCTGACCGATCGGTCGAATTCACCGGGATTCGTTTCGACAATCCCTTCCTCCTCTCCTCGGCACCACCGACGGAATCCGAGAGCAACATCCTGCGCGCATTCGAGGCGGGATGGGGCGGTGTGGTCACCAAGACGATCGGCCTGCATCCGGTGGTCAACGTCGTCGGGGCCAAGGCCAAGTTCATGCGCACGTCCCCGGAGGACGCGAACGTCTCGATGAAGAAGCGCCCGGGCGCGGCGCTCCACTCTTCATGGAACTGGGAGCTCATCTCCGACAAGGCGCTCGACTGGTGGCTTCCACGCATCCGGCGGATCAAGGAGGCGTTTCCGGACCGCGTGCTCATCGGGTCGATCATGGCGGGGTCGGGAAACGACAAGGAGCTCAAGAACTGGCAGAGACTCGCGCGAGACTGCCAGGACGCTGGAGTGGATGGGCTGGAGCTCAACTTCTCCTGCCCGCACATGGACCGCCGCGACATGGGCTCGAATATCGGGAAGGACCAGGGGCTCTGCTCGGTGGTGACCGAGGCGGTCAAGGAGGCCGCGGACGTCCCTGTCTGGTGCAAGCTCACTCCGGCCACCGCCGAAATCGAAGTCGAGGCGGCGGCGTGTTTCCGGGGCGGCGCCGACGCGATCGTATCCTCCAACACCTTCCCTTCCCTCCCCGTGATCGATCCCGAGACGCTCGAGTTCGAGATCAACGTCGATGGACTCGTCTCGAGCGGCGGGCTCGGCGGCCCCGCGATCCTCCCGCTCTCTCTCGCCAAGATGTCCCAGATGACCCGCGCGTTTCCCGACAAGAGCTTTTCGGGAATCGGAGGCGTCTCGGATTTTTCCCAGGCGCTCTCCTACATCCTGCTCGGGTGCGGCACGGTCCAGGTGTGTACCGCGGCCATGCTCGACCAGGCGGTCGGGCCGGGGGTGATCAAGCGGCTGCTGGCCGGGCTCGACATGTTCCTCGAGCGACACGCTTCCGACGGCTGGAGCCGGATCGAGGACTTCCGCGGACTCCGGCGCGACCGCATCGTGGCCCAGAGCGAGATACGCCGGCCCGATCCCGCCGATTACCACTCGGGCTTCGATGTCGCCGAAGGCTACGCCCCACCGCAGGCCGACGGCGCGGGCTCCGGGCGTTGAGGAGCGGAGCGATGCGATTCGACCGGATCGTCAAAGACGGGAACGTCGTCACGCCCGCCGGCTCTTTCACCGGCGACATCGGCATCGCGGGAGAGAAGATCGTCGCGCTCGGCCTGGAGCTGGAGGCATCGGAGGGCACCGAGATCATCGATGCCGCCGGGCACCACGTGCTCCCCGGCGTGCTCGACGTGCACGTGCACCTCGAGCTTCCCTTCTGCGGCACCGTTTCGGCCGACGACTACCGCAGCGGCACCCGGGCCGGTGCGCGGGGTGGCGTGACCACGGTCATCGACTTCGCCATTCCCTACGCCGGCGATTCCCTCGGGCAGGCGGCCGACAACTGGATGCGAAAGGCCGAAGGCAAGGCGCTGGTCGACTACACCTTTCACATCTGCATCACACGCTATGACGAGCACAAGTCGCAGATCAAGGGGATGGTCGATCGCGGCTTTACCACCTTCAAGGAGTTCATGATCTACGAGTCGGAGGGGTGGCAGTCGGACGACCGCGCGCTCTTCGGCACGCTGGAGCAGATGCGGGAACACGGCACCATGCTCCTGGTTCATGCGGAGTCGGCGCGGGTGCTCGACGAGCTGATCACGCGCTACCACACGCCGGAGCTGATGGCGCGCTTCGGCGCGCGCCTCCACCCGATGACCCGCCCCAACTTCGTGGAGGCCGAGGCGATCCAGCGCGTGGTGCAGTGGTGCGAGGCAACACGGGGACAGCTCTACATCGTTCACATGTCGACGGCGGAAGGCTCGGACATCGTGCGCGCGGCGCAGTCGCGCGGCGTGCCGGTGCTCGCCGAGACGTGCGCGCAGTACCTCGTGCTCGACGACTCGGTCTTCGAGCGCGAAGACGGACACCTGTACGCCTGCTGCCCCCAGATCAAGAAACGCAGCGACGTCGAGCGCCTCTGGAAGGGACTCCGCGGAGGCGAGGTGTCGGTGGTGTCGACCGACACCTGCACCTTTACCCGCGAGCAGAAGGCGATGTGGAACGGAGATTGGACCAAGATCCCCATGGGTCTGCCTGGTCTCGAGACGCTGCTTCCTCTCGTCTATACCCACGGCGTGCTCGGGGGCCGGATCACCCTGGAGGAGCTGAGCCTCAAGCTCAGCACCAACCCCGCGAAGATCATGGGACTCTATCCGCGGAAGGGTGCGATCGTGGTGGGGGCCGACGCCGATCTGGCGATCGTCCACCCCACGGCGACGCGCAGCGTGTCTCCATCCACGATGGAGACCAGGGCCGACTGGTCGCCCTACGATGGGTGGGAGCTGGCGGGGTTCGCGCGCACGACGCTGTCGCGGGGCGAGGTGATCGTCGACCGGTACGCGGTGGTGGGCCGCGAGGGCCGAGGGCAGTGGCTCCCGCGCACCACCGCAGGACTCGAGGCGGCGGCCCCGGTGCCGGCGCGGTGAAGGACGATCCGACCGGCAGTCGCCTCTGGAATCCCGATCTGGCACCAACTCCCCCCGAGCGCCGCACCTGGTCCACCTACAACATCGCCGCGCTCTGGATCGGCATGAGCGTCGTGATCACGACCTACACGCTTGCGTCGGGGCTGATGCAGCAGGGGATGCAGTGGTGGCAGGCGATGGTCACGATTCTCCTCGGCAATACCATCGTCCTCGTGCCGATGGTCTTGAACGCCCATGCGGGAACCAGATACGGCATCTCGTTTCCGGTGCTCTGCCGGGCGAGCTTCGGCGTCCGCGGGGCCAATCTTCCGGCTGTTCTCCGCGCCATCGTCGCCTGCGGCTGGTTCGGCATCCAGACCTGGATCGGCGCGCTCGCGCTCGATGCCCTGTGCCGGGCCGCGTGGCCGGGGTGGTCGGATCTTCCCGGCGGCACCGCCATCGCGTTCGCCGCGTTCTGGGTCATCCAGGTTGCCGTGATCCTCAAGGGCACCGAGGGAATCAAGCTGCTGGAGAGCTGGTCGGCCCCGCTGCTCCTTGGCGGCGGGGGCCTGCTCCTCCTCTGGGCGGTGAAGAATGGCGGGGGGCTCGGACACCTGCTGGCCGAGTCGGAGCGGCTTCGCGGCGGGAGCGCCTCTTTCGGGGCGCTGTTTCCGTCGGCGCTCACCGCCTGCGTCGGGTACTGGGCAACTCTGAGTCTCAACATCCCCGACTTCACCCGCTACGCCCGCGACCAGCGGTCCCAGATCCTCGGCCAGGCGCTGGGCCTCCCGACCACCATGACCGCCTTCGCCTTCATCGGCGTGGCGGTCACCAGCGCGACGATCGTGATCTACGGCGAGGCGATCTGGGATCCGGTGGCGCTCATCGCCCGGATCGGCGGGACCGCGACGATCATCTTCGGCTCGCTCGTGATACTGGCGGCGCAGCTCACCACCAACATGGCGGCCAACGTCGTCTCGCCGTCCAACGACTTCTCGAACCTGAGCCCCAGGCGAATCAACTACGTGACTGGCGGGCTGATCACCGCGGTGATCGGCGTTCTGATCATGCCCTGGAAGCTGTACTCCGACGCAGCCGCCTACATCTTCACCTGGCTCCTCGGATATTCGAGCCTGATGGGAGCGCTCGGCGGTATCCTGATCGCCGACTACTGGGTCGTCCGCCGCCAGCACCTGATCCTCGACGATCTCTACCTGGAGCAGGGCGCCTATACTTACCGTAAAGGTGTGAACCCGCGGGCCGTCGCGGCGTTCGTCATCGGCATCCTCCCTGTCGTACCCGGCTTCGTGCGGGCGGTGGCGACACCGGGCGGGACGGTGGCCGACCCGAACCTTTTCGACCGGCTGTACTCCTACGCGTGGTTCGTCACGTTTGCACTGAGCTTCGGCGTTTACCTCATACTCATGCGCGGCACGAGGGCTCCCCCGTCCGCCCCAACTACTTGACCACGGAAACAGGGAGAACTAACTGGAGGGTGTACGGCACCCCATTGAGTCCCCTGCTCTTTTCCGTGCTTCGGTGGTGAACTAATCAAGGAACTCTGCCATGCCCCGAGTCGTGAAATGCGGCCTGATCCAGGCCTCCCACGCTTGCTCCACCGCCGAGAAGCTCGAGACGATCCGTGAGGCCAACGTCACGAAGCACCTCGAGCTGATCGAGCGCGCGGGGCGGGAGGGCGTGCAGATTCTCTGCATGCAGGAGATCTTCACCGGCCCCTATTTCTGCGCCGAGCAGAGTCCGAGGTGGTACGATGCCGTCGAGGCGATCCCCGACGGGCCCACCACCCGTCTGATGCAGGAGGTCGCCCGCCGCCATTCGATGGTGATCGTGGTGCC
>JBBRGF010000232.1:0-4991 GCA_038240975.1 Gemmatimonadales bacterium | reverse complement strand
CGGGACTGTGCGATGCGCTGGCAGGCTCCTCTGCGGTCGAGCGCGAGCTCGGCCGCGGCGGGATGGCGACCGTATATCTGGCCCGCGACCTCCGCCACGATCGCCCCGTCGCGCTCAAGGTGCTCCACGCCGAGACTTTTGGCGGGTACGGCCTGACGCGATTTCGTGAACGGCGCTCTTTGCCTCTCGGAGCAGGCCTCCGTCTGCTGGCGCCGCCTCATGTCGCGCGTTTATTTGCGGTATCGATCCCGACCTCTCAAGCGGAGCCGGTCGCGGTACGGAATCCGCTTCGATACCCTGTGAAAGGTGCCTCGTATGACCGCTGTTTCCCGGCTCGGCAGGACCCACCTCCTGACCATCGGCTTCGTGCTGTCGGCCGTTTCCCATCCGGCCGTCGCCGCAGGGCAAGACACCACGGCCGATAGCCTCCAGCGTCAGGCCGACGAGGCGAACGTCGCCGCCGTCATCGCCAAGTTCAAGGAAAAGGACCCCGGCATGGCCGAGATCTTCGCGAAGGCCGACGGATACGCCGTGTTCCCTACCGTGGGCAAGGGAGCCATCGGCATCGGAGGTGCACGGGGAAAGGGCTACGTCTACGAGCGGGGCAAGCTGATTGGCCGCTCGACCCTGACCCAGTTGACGATCGGCCTCCAGCTCGGCGGGCAAGCCGATAGCGAGGTGGTCTTCTTCCAGACCGCTCAGGCACGGGAGAACTTCAAGCTCGGCCACCTCAAGCTCGACGCGCAGGCTTCCGCCGTTGCGCTCACCGCACGTGCGTCGGCCGATCTCGCCTACCGCAGCGGCGTCGCAATCGTTACCATGGCCAAAGGAGAACTGATGTACGAGGCTTCTGTGGGCGGCCAGAAGTTCTCGTTCGACCCCGTTCGAACCTGAAGCATCCGCGCAATTATTGGCATCATGGTTGCTCTCAGGCCAGCCGAATGGCCCGCTCCCTGCACATATACTGTATCCTGCTGTCAAATTTGGGCTTACTCGACCATGTCAGCCGATCGGCAGTTGCAGAATGCCACTCATTCCGCGACCGGCAGGCGGTAGTGACTCGTATGGAGGGCCTGTTTCAAATTCGGTAAAGGCCGCGAAGCGTCGCTGGCCGGTCGCCACCGTCACTTTTCTCACCGCGATCTACGCTCTCGGATACCTGTTCTGGGAGCGTAGCGATTGGGGCAGCCCCGGCCTTCGCGATCTGATCGGCAATGTGGCGTTCATGCCGCTCAACGCGGTGGTGGTGGTGCTCAATGCGCTTGCCGCCCGCAGCACCGTTCTCGACCCTCGCGTGCGCCGCGCGCTCCGTCTGCTCGCGATCGGCAGCGCGATGGTGTTCATCGGCAATACCATCTCGACCACGTACCTGATCCTGCTGCACGAGAATCCGACCGTCTCGTGGGCCGACCCGTTCTACCTGTCCGACTCGCTCTTTACGCTCGCCGCCCTGTTCACATTCCCGCTGGCGCGGCGCACCCGTCTCGAGCGCTGGAAGTTCGTGCTCGACGCGGCCATGGTGCTGGTGGGCGGCGGGGTGGCCATCTGGTACTTCTCGGTGCTTCCGACGGCCGCAGCCAAGGACCACGGGACAGTCGTGACGGCGTTCGCCTATGCCTACCCGCTGGCGAGCATGCTGCTGCTGTTGGGCATTACCACTGTGCTGCTGCGGCGGCCGGTAGACGGCAACCGCCTGGCGTTCGGCCTGCTCATCTCCGGCGTGCTGGTCAGCATCATCGCCGACCTCACCTTTACCCTTGTCACCCTCATGGTGGGCGGTCGGACCGCGGGATGGACCGACGCCGTCTACCTCGTCTGCTATCTCATGCTCATCGGGAGCGCGGAGTGTTACTACCGCCGCCCGGTGGCCAACCGGCACGTGGCCAAAACGCCGCGCCAGCGGTTGCAGCCGCTGAGCCCCCTTCCGTACCTCGCCGTCGCCACTACGTACGGCCTGCTGTTCGTCGCGGTCATCGACCCCTGGAGCGAGCCGGTCAGCGGCCTCGCGATCGGCGCGCTCCTCGTCACCGTTCTCGTTGTCGCGCGGCAGCTTCTCGCCGTCCGGGAGAACGTGCGCCTGCTCGCCGAAACGGCGGTACGCCAGAACGAAGCCCGCTTCCGCTCGCTGGTGCAGCACTCGTCGGACGTCATCATCGTGACCAAGGCCGACGGGTCGATGCGGTTCGTCAGTCCCTCGGCGATGCGAGTCTTCGGCTACGATCCCTCGGAGCTCGTCGGGCAGGAGCTGTCCGCCCTTCTCCATGTCGAAGACCGCCCCCGCGCCGCGAGTTTCTTCCGCGAGGCTGCGGCATCACCCGGCGTGACCGGCCCCGTGGAGTGGCGATTTCGTCAGCCGGACGGCTCGTGGCTTCACGCGGAGCTGTTGGCCACCAACCTCCTGCACGACCATTCGGTCCGGGGCGTGGTGCTCAACACCCGCGACGTGAGCGAGCGGAAGCGGCTGGAACAGCAGCTCACGCACCAGGCCTTCCACGACCCGCTCACCGGCCTCGCCAACCGCGCGCTCTTTCGGGATCGCGTGAGCCACGCCCTCGCGCTGGCCCAGCGCGAAGGGCGGCCGATCACTGTGCTGTTCCTCGACCTCGATGACTTCAAGAAGGTGAACGACAGCCTTGGCCACGCCGAAGGCGACCGGTTGCTCATCGCGGCGGCCGAGCGATTCCTCTCCTGCGCGCGTGCGGCGGATACCGTGGCACGGCTCGGCGGCGACGAGTTCGCGATTCTGATCGAGCACGTAGCAGGAAACGACGCGCGTGCAGGGCTCCTCGAGCGCCTGACGGCGGCGATGCTGCATCCATTCACGCTGAGCGGGAATCAGGTGCAGGTGAGCGCCAGCATCGGCGTGGCCACGGCCGCGGGAGACGAGACCGCCGACGACCTGCTGCGCAATGCCGACGTGGCGATGTACGCCGCCAAGCGCAGGGGCAAAGGGCGGTCGGAGACCTACGAATCGCGGATGTACGCCGACGTCCGGGCCAGGCTCGAGATGGAGGCATCGCTCAGAACGGCGATCGAGCGGTGCGAGCTCATCCTGCACTACCAGCCGATCGTCCATCTCGAGACCGGCTTACTCTACGGGGTGGAGGCGCTGTTGCGCTGGGACCACCCGCAGTACGGGCAACTGCTTCCACAGCACTTCATCCCCTTGGCCGAGGAGACGGGCCTCATTTCCCGTCTCGGCGGCTGGGTCCTGGACGAGGCGTGCCGCCAGTTACAGGCGTGGCGGCTGGCCTACCCCCACATACCGCTTTCCGTGTCGGTAAACATCTCGGGCCGGCAGCTTCAGGGCGCGGGCATCGCCGAACAACTGCGTGACGCCATAGCCGCCACCGGGGTCGATCCGTCGGCGGTCATTCTGGAGATCACCGAAAGCGTCCTGATGCAGGAGACCGAATCGGTGCTCGACCGCCTGCAGGATCTGAAGGGCCTCGGCGTGCGCCTGGCCATCGACGATTTCGGCACCGGCTATTCCTCGCTCAGCTACCTGCAGCGATTCCCGATCGACATCCTGAAGATCGCCAAGCCGTTCGTCGAGGAGGTGGGCAAGGGTACCGACCGCTCGGCGCTGGCGCGTGCGATCATCGGACTCGGCGACACGCTCAAGCTGCATACCATCGCCGAAGGAATCGAGATGGAGGAGCAGCGCGCGGCCCTACTCGAGCTGGGGTGTAAGCTCGGCCAGGGATACTACTTCGCGCATGCGCTCCCTCCCATGGACGTGGACCGGATGCTGGCCGCGGTGCCGGTGTTGGAGCGGCTGAGCGCCTAGGCGTATTCTTCCGGATCACTTTTCCAGGGCTGCCAATGGTGGAGGAGCTGAGCAAGGCGCTCGCCGGACGCTATCGGTTCGAGCGCGAGGTGGGCCGCGGCGGCATGGCCACCGTCCATCTCGTCCGCGACCTCCAACACGATCGCCAGGTCGCCCTCAAGGTGCTGCATCCGCAGCTCGCCTTCTCGCTCGGTGCCGATCGCTTCGCGCGCGAGATCCGGGTCGCCGCGCGTCTCGATCACCCGAACATCCTCCGGATTCTCGATTCGGGCGACGTCGGCGGCCAGCTCTGGTTCGCGATGCCGTACGTGGAGGGCGAAAGTCTCTGGGACCGACTTCAGCGCGAGCGGCAGATTTCCGCCGCCGAGGCGCTCCGAATCACCCGCGCCACGGCCAACGCGCTGGCCTACGCCCATGGGCAGGGCGTGGTCCACCGCGACATCAAGCCCGACAACATCCTTCTGGCAGGCGACGAGGTCATGGTCGCCGACTTCGGGGTCGCGCGCGCGGTGAGCGAGGTTCACGCCAAGCTCACCGCCACCGGGATGCTCGTGGGGACGCCGACCTACATGAGTCCGGAGCAGGCGAGCGGCGAGGTCAACCTCGACGGCCGCAGCGACATTTTCGCGCTGGCATGTGTGCTGTACGAGATGCTGGCCGGTGAGCCCCCGTTCAAGGGGGCTACTCCACAGATGTCGATGATGTTGCGCCTCATGCACCCTCCGCGTCCGCTTCGACCGGCGGTCGACGTGAGCGCCCAGGTGGAGGCGGCGCTGCTTCGAGCTCTCGCACGAGACCCCGGCGAGCGGTGGGCGACCGCCGACATTTTCGCGGATGCACTCGAGGGACGATTACCTCCAGTCCCGGTCCCGTCCCCGATACCTGAGTCGCATCCGCCATCTCGGCGACGATGGCAACTGGTGGCGGGAGCCACGGCGGTCGCGGTGGCGCTCGTCGGCGTGGCGCGCAAGGTCTTCCGGCGCGGGTAATGATGCCCTAACTTCCCGCACCACTCCCACTTACCCCTCTCCGAGAGCACATGGCCTCCACGCGCAACCCGTTCGTCTTCCGGCTTCACCTGGTGGGGATGGGTGCCGTCACGATACTGACGGCGCTCGTCGCCGTCCTGCTGTGGAGCACATCGGGAGGCGCCATCCGGCCAACCGTCAGGGGCACGCTCGGCTTTTTTGTCTTCGGAGTC
>JBBRGF010000231.1:0-5107 GCA_038240975.1 Gemmatimonadales bacterium | reverse complement strand
GATTCACGGACCGTCAGCTGCGGCCCTGGGAGGAGCAACAACTGTTGGAACAGGGCCTGGGCGTCACCAATCTCGTGGCGCGAGCGACAACCACGGCAGCGGAGCTCGGACGAGACGAACTGCAAGCCGGGCGCACCAGGCTCGAGCGAAAGGTGCGCCGCTTCCGGCCCAGAGCGGTGGCGGTGCTTGGGATCGGCGCGTATCGGGCGGGTTTCAACGATTCCAAAGCGGTAATCGGTCGCCAACCCGCATTGCTTGCCGGAGCCGCGCTCTGGGTGTTACCAAACCCGAGTGGTCTCAATGCGAATCACCAGTTACCGGATCTGGCCCTGGCTTTCCGAGAACTTCGGAATACCGTAGGCGGGGGCCCGTCTCCTCATTTTGACGAACAGGTATGACCTCGTGAGGGGTGAATGCAGATCGGCATCGATCTCGGGGGCACAAAAACCGAGGCAATCGGCCTGGAAGGCAGCAGGCTTGTCGCTGGGCGGCGTCGTGCCCCCACGCCCGCTGACTACATGGGAACACTGGACTGCATTGCCCGACTCGTCGACGAAATCGAGGCTGATGCAGGCTGCAGGGGCTCCGTTGGTGTCGGAATACCCGGGACTGTCAGCCGAATCACGGGATTGGTCAAGAACGCCAACTCCACATGGCTCAACGGTCGGCCGCTACTCTCCGACCTGGAGTCCCGGCTCGGCCAGCCGGTGCGGGTCGCCAACGACGCCAACTGCTTCACCTTGTCGGAGTCGATCGATGGAGCAGGGCAGGGCTTCGAGACGGTCTTCGGCATCATTCTCGGCACAGGAGTCGGTGGAGGCATCTCGATCCGGCAGCGTATCCATGAGGGGCCGAGCCAGATCGCCGGCGAATGGGGTCACAATCCACTGCCATGGATCACGGAGGAGGAGCGAGCCGCCGCGGCGAGGTGCTACTGCGGGAAGCACGGATGCGTGGAGACGTTTCTTTCCGGTCCGGCATTCGAGCGTGATTATGCCCGGCTGAGTGGTGTGCGCCTGCCGAGCCAGGACATCGCTCGCGCCGCGAGCGAGGGTGATCCGGCTGCCGTCCAGGCGCTCGAGCGGTACACGAATCGCCTTGCGCGTGCGCTCGCTTCGGTCATCAACGTGCTCGACCCCGATGCGGTGATTCTGGGTGGGGGGATGTCCAACCTGCCTGAACTGTCCTCCATCGTAACCGGCTCGCTGGCCGAATACGTCTTCTCCGACTCGGTGACGACCAAGGTCGTGTCGAACGCCCACGGCGATTCGAGCGGCGTCCGAGGCGCGGCGTGGTTGTGGTCGCTACCTGGGATGTGATCACCCCCGACCGGCTCTGACAAATCTCTGTCACTCGATCCTCCCCAATACTATTGCATCCCCAACCTCCGCCGCGGATGTTCCGTGGATGGACGCACGACGTGTGGTGGCGATCGACGCGGTTCGCGGGGCCGTGATGATCCTCATGGCCCTCGATCACGTGCGTGACTTCATTCACCGCGGAGCCATGTCCTACTCGCCCACCGATCTCACCAACACCACACCTGTCCTCTTCCTGACCCGCTGGGTGACCCATCTCTGCGCATCGACGTTCATGTTCACCGCGGGGCTGGGCGCCTTTTTCTGGTGGCAACGCGGTAAGACCAGGAAACAGCTCTCGGGTTTTCTGTTGACGCGCGGCCTGTGGCTTGTCGTCCTCGAGGTCACCGTCATGCGGCTGGCATACAACTTCGATTTCTCCCCGCGTTACCCGGTTCTCCTTCTCGTGCTCTGGGCGCTCGGCGAATGCATGATAGGGCTGGCAGTCCTGGTCTGGCTGCCTCCTCGGGCGCTTGCGGTCCTGAGTCTCGCGGCGATCGCACTGCACAACTGCCTGGACAAGGTAGACCCCGCTCGGTTCGGCTCCGCGGCGGGCGTGTGGAATGTGCTTCACCAGCCCGGCGCGTTCTCCATCGCCGGCGCGACGGTCATCGTCGGCTATCCGCTGCTGCCCTGGATCGCGGTGATGGCCCTGGGGTTCTGCTCCGGCCCGCTGTTCCTGAAAGAGCGGGCGGTGCGACGGCGGCATCTCGCCATCGCCGGGGCAGCGGCAACGGTGGGATTCGTGGTAATCCGTGCGCTCAATGTCTATGGAGATCCGGTGCCCTGGGCGACGCAGACGTCTCCCGGCTTCACGGTGCTCTCCTTTCTCGACACCACGAAATACCCGCCGTCGCTCGACTTTCTGCTCATGACACTGGGGCCGGCCTTGCTTGCGCTGGCCTGGCTCGACCGCCCGGGGCTGAAAGAGTCCAATCCCTTGGTGGTGTTCGGGCGCGTTCCCCTGTTCTACTTCGTGCTTCATTTCTACGCGGCGCACGCCGCCGCGGTGTTCCTTGCCTTGCTCACGTTCGGGCGCGGCGCACTGGCCTTCGTGTTCCACCCGGTTCCGTCGATGGGAGGACCTCCGGAGCTGTTTCCGGCGCAGTTCGGCTACGACCTGTGGGTGGCCTACCTGGTGTGGGCGCTGATCGTACTGTCACTGTACCCGGCGTGCCGCTGGTTTGCGGAGGTAAAGGCGAAGCGACACGACTGGTGGTTGAGCTATCTCTAGGCGGCCTCTCACCTCGATCTCACCCACTCGTCGATACTCCCGTCGCTGTAGATACCGGTGACCTTCGCCGCGGGCCTCGCACCACCGCCGATGAAACGGATGCGGACCGTCGGGTCGGCCTCGACTTCGAACAGATCCTCCGCGATGGGGCTGAGCGGAGACACGGCTGTGGGGCCACCCCCGTAGTAGAGGCGACCGTCGCGAATCGTGATTGATCGATCCTGGTACCGACCGACGTAGCTTCGCAGGACCCCTGGCGGGACCTCGACTTGCTGCGCTCGGGCCGCCAGGCGCTCCTCGGTCCATCGGATCTGCCGTTGCACCTCGGCGGTATCGGCTTGCAGCGCCAGCGCACGCCGATACGATTCGATTGCCGACCGCAGGTGGCCGGCTGATTCCCGTGCCCTGCCTAGTGCGAGGCGTGCGCGGGCGGAGTCCGGGGCCTGTGCCACGGCCTCCTCGAGCACTTCGATCGAGAGCGGGGCGAGGCCTCGCCCCGCGAGGAACGCTCCGAGATCCAGGATGCCGTCAAACGACGGCCGGGTGGCCGGGCTCATGCGCATGGCTCGAAGCCGCTCTCGCGCCGCGCCGGCTCCGCTCTCCACCGCCGCACGCTGCACCGACTTCAAGGCGAGCAGGCGCGGATCGTCGTACCGATCGAAATCCGCCCGATGGCGCGCCGGGTGTTCACTCACGAAAACCGCCGATGCCATCGCTTCGACAAGCGAAGTGCCGTTGTATGCATTGGTGAAATAGACGAGGCCGACTCCATTCTCGATGTCACCGCTCATGTACGAGGTGAACCGGCGGCCGTTGTTGCCACTGTGGTAGAACATGCGCCCCGCCGGCCCGTGTTCGAGTCTGATGCCGAGCCCGATGTATACGCCCGGACTCGTCTCACGCACGGGCGTCAGGAACTCTCTCCACATCGTGGGCGACAGCCCGCGACCGGTCAGCACCGCCGCGACGAACTGCGCATAGTCGGTCGCCGTCGTGAGCAGCGAAGCAGCCGCATTGGCCTCCGCCTCGGTGTACCGATCGATAGGAGCGACCCTCCAGAGCCAGTCCTTGGCATAGGCCGCGTCGCCGGTGAAGCGCTCCTGCCATACGAAGCTCGAGCGCGTCATGCCGAGCGGCTGAAACACCTCTTGCCGGGCGAGGTCGTCAAGCGAGCGGCCCGTGACGCGCTCGAGCACCTTCTGCAGAAAGACGAACCCCTCGCCGGAGTACCCGTACGCGGTCCCCGGGTCGAACCGCAGCGTCAGCTCCTCGCCTCCCCAGTTGGGCAGGCCCGTGCCGTGCGAGAGTACCATGCGGGCGGTGATCCTCTTGTACCGATTGTCGTGGGCGAGGCGAGGATATTCGAGCATTTCGAACAGCGGCCGGTCGAGATCGAGCTCGCCGCGGTCGGCCAGCCGCAGGGCGATGTACGAGAAAACCGGCTTGCTGAGCGATGCGGCCTCGAAGATGGTTCCGGCGTCGATCGGAGTGCTCGCGCTGTCGCTCACGGTTCCGAACGCGCCGTTCCACACGACGCGGCCCTTTTGGACGACGGCCACGGAGAGGCCGGGCACGTCGCTGACTCGAATGAGATGTGGTATGAGGCGTGCCAGGGCCGCCGTATCGGCCTGTCGCGGCGTAACCGTGGCTGCGACGGGTGCTGCCGACGGCTTCACCGTTGCCGACGAACCGCACGAGGCCAGGGCGACGAGGAGAGCGAACGCGCTACGATCCATCCCCCAAGGTGGCGCACAGTGAATGGAAGAGCCATTTTCTCCCTGACGGTAGGGCCACGTGCCGGCATTTGGGCAGCCTTGACCAGGATGTTGCCATGACCTTCAAGCCCTCTACCTGGTACCCGATCGCGGCCGTGCTGAGCGTCCTCAACCTGGTCGGAGCCGGATTCGCGGTCGGGCAAGGCGAGCCGATGCACGCCGCGATTCACGTGGGGCTCGGTGTGGCGTTCGGGTTATGGGCCCAGCGCCTGCGGCAGGCGCCGGGCGGGAGTGATCTCCATGCTCGGCTCGAAGCGCTCGAAATCGAGGTGAACAACCTCCGCGGGGAGCTGAGCGAAATGCAGGAGCGCCTGGACTTCGCCGAACGGCTGCTGGCCCAGGGCCAGGAGGCGCCGCGAGTGAACCCGCCGCGCTAGGCCAATGCAGCCGGCCGAAGCTCCTGGCAAGCGCCCCCTCCGATTGACCCGATCGGCGTTGATCGCCGCCGTGCTCCTGGCCCGACTCGCGCCGTGGGCTCACGGATCGTCCCCGTCCGACACCATACCAAAGCACGAGGCCTTCACGATCGCATCAAAGGGCCTGGCCGAACGCCGGACCATCAACGTGTACACCCCACCGGCCTATGGGGCGGCACACGGGTCTCTTCCGGTACTGTACATGCTGGACGGCGGCCTGGCAGAAGATTTTCCTCACGTTGTCGGCACGGTTGATTCGTTGATTCGCCTCGCCCGAATCCAGCCGGTGATTGTCGTGGGAATCGAGAACACCGAACGCCGCCG
>JBBRGF010000230.1:0-5136 GCA_038240975.1 Gemmatimonadales bacterium | reverse complement strand
TGTCGGCGTGGATCCCGTGATCGAAATGGGCAACGACCAGCACCAGTCCGTGCGAATCGGCGGTCCGGACCATCAGGTCGAGCAGTGCGACGGAGTCAGGCCCGCCCGAGACGGCGACGAGCGCGGCGCCGGTCGGAAGTGGGAGCGAGGCGAGGTGGCGGCGAAACTCGGCGAGGACCTCCATGGCGGAACGCTACCTGTCTCCGACGCAACGTGCGATCGCGGTGAGAAGAAGGACCGAGCACTTCATGATCGGGTCGAGCCGCTCGACGAGGCGGGCAAGGGCGTCGAGGACACTCCCGAGCGGCGCACCCTCCGCTACGCACGAGAGGATGAGGCTCTGACCGCTGGAAAACTGCTCCCGGCCCCAGCCGCCGGTCATGCGCACCAGAAAGGCATCGGGCGAATATAACGATCGACACCGAGTGTGTGCCGATTCGGGGGCGTCGCATCTCCCCCGGAACACACCAGTCGGACCCGGCGCCTGAACGGCCGGCCTCATCCCATCCGGAGGACCAGATGCGGTCTCAACACCCGAGCGCCGCCCGACGCGCGTCGCTGCTCGCGTCGCTGTTCTGTCTCGCTCTCACCACGGCCGGGGTCGCGCCGGCGCGCACGATCGCCCCGACCGGACGCGTGGAGGGCCGGATAGTGGATGCGGGCGGGCGACCTCTCGCCAACGCGCAGGTGACGGCCGTGGGCACGGCCTTCAATGTTCTCAGCGGCACCGACGGCAAGTACGCCTTTGCCGCCCTGCCGGAGGGGCGGCAGACGCTGAGGGCCACGCTCATCGGGTTTGAGCCCGCCGAAGCGCAGGTCACGGTACCCGCCGGCCGTGCGGTGATTCATGACTTCACGCTCGGAAACGCGTCGCTATCGAGTAGGGACGAGCCGCGCCCCGTTGCGACGGCCGTGGCCGAGCTCAAGTCGCTCGACGCTATTGCCGGCGCCCTCGCCAGTCCGGCGCCCATGTCGTCTTCCACGTGGCCCAGCCAGGAGCCGTGGCGCAGGCAGCGCGAGCCCTGGAATACCGAATCCTACGCACGCATAGAGGAAAACCGCTTCCTCTCCGCGATGACCAACCCGCTCAGTACGTTTTCCATCGACGTCGACGCGGCGTCATATAGCAACGTGCGTCGGTTCCTCTCTTCGGGATCTCTCCCACCGGCCGACGCGGTTCGCCTCGAGGAGCTGGTCAACTACTTCACCTATCGTTATCCCGACCCTGAGGGCTCGGATCCGTTCGCGGTGACCACCGAGCTTGGACCCTGCCCCTGGGCAGCCGATCACCGGCTGGTGCGGATCGGTCTCCAGGGAAAACGCATCGCGACCGACAAGCTTCCGCCGAGCAATCTCGTCTTTCTGATCGACGTGTCGGGCTCGATGATGAGCCCGGATAAGCTTCCTTTGGTGAAGCAGGCCTTTCGTGCGCTGGTCGGCGAGCTCCGTCGCCAGGATCGCGTGGCCATCGTCGTCTACGCCGGCGCGGCGGGGCTGGTGCTGCCGTCGACGTCGGGGGCTGACAAGCGCACGATCCTGGATGCGCTCGACCGGCTCGAGGCTGGGGGTTCGACCGCGGGCGGCGCCGGCCTGCGGCTGGCGTACGACGTTGCGCGGGAAAACTTCATGCGCGACGGCAACAACCGCCTCATCCTCGCCACCGACGGCGATTTCAACGTGGGAGTCAGCTCCGATGCGGAGATGATCCGGCTGGTGGAGGCGAGGCGCTCGGAGGGAACGTTCCTCACCGTACTCGGGTTCGGCACGGGAAACCTGAAGGACACCAAGATGGAGCAGATGGCCGACAAGGGAAACGGCCACTACGCCTACATCGATACTTTCCGCGAGGCACAGAAAGTGTTCGTGCAGGAATTCGGCGGCACGCTTTTCACTATCGCGAAAGACGTGAAGATCCAGGTCGAGTTCAACCCGGCGAAGATACAGGCGTACCGGCTGCTGGGATACGAAAATCGGCTGCTGGCCAAAGAGGACTTTGCCGACGACCGCAAGGACGCCGGCGAGCTCGGAGCGGGCCACACGGTGACCGCCTTGTACGAAGTGGTTCCCGTCGGCGCAAAGGCGGTGGCGCTGGTGGACGACAGCCTGGTATATCAGCACGTATCGCTGCGTCCCGGCACGGCGCACAGCTTGGATCTTCTGACCGTGCGCCTTCGCTTCAAGGAGCCGGCCGGCTCGACGAGCAAGCTGATCACGACGTCGGTATCCGATCATGAGTCGGGCGCGGCGTCGGAAGACATGCGCTTTGCTTCGGCAGTGGCGGCGTTCGCCATGCTGCTGAGAGATTCGGAGAACAAGGGCGCCGTCTCATTCGATCAGGTGATCCAACTGGCGCGAGGAGCCCGGGGCCCGGACGCGGAGGGATACCGCGGAGAGTTCATCGGGATGGTACAGGCGGCGAGAACGTTGCGAACAACCGCGCCGGACTCTCGCTAGACGCCGCGGCACGTCGGCGGCATTCGCACGGGTCAGGAGGCTGCTTGTCAAGCATTCGTGCCGTCCGTTGCGAACTGCATCGGATAAGGAGATGGTGCCCGAATCCCGGCCGGGCACGACCTCGGAAGAGCCACCGTAGCAACATGATTTGACACAGGTTAAGATCCCGAGGTCTTCCGGCCCGCCGCTTGCCCGAGCGGCGCCTGACGAGCTGCTTCGAACCCGCGTCCATCCACCGATTGACAGGAGCCGTCTTGCAAGGCAAGGCTGGAGATGAGCTCTCCGTTCTGATCGACGCCCATGTCCACCTGCACGACTGCTTCGCTCCGGCGGCCTTCCTGACGTCGGCCCACGACAACTTCGAGCGTGTGCGGCAACGGCACGGCTGGAGATCCGGAGTGGGCGTGCTCATGCTGACCGAATGCGAAGGCGTGGACTGGTTCGGCCGGCTCGCCGGGCAGGCAACCGGCATGGCGAGCGGCCCCGCCATCCCGCTTGGTCCCTGGACCATCGAGACCACCGCCGACCCCTCCGCCCTGACGGCAAAGAGCGGAGCCGGCCGTCTTCTGATCGTGTCCGGGCGCCAGGTTGTGGCGACGGAGGGCCTCGAGGTGCTCCTGCTCGGCACCCGCATGATGGTTCCCGATGGCCGGCCGTTGGCGACGGTGATGGCCGAGGGAGCGCGTTGCGGAGCCCTAAGGGTAATCCCATGGGGTGCGGGAAAGTGGCTCTTCCGCCGCGGCCGCCTGCTGAGCGACGTGATCGCTAGCGAGCCAGCGGGCCAGGGGTTCTTCCTCGGCGATGGCGCCGGCCGCCCATTCTTCTGGGGCTCCCCGAGCCATTTCCAGCAGGCCGCCAAGCGTGGCCTGCGCGTCCTGGGCGGCACCGATCCCTTTCCCTTTCCATCGGAGGCCGGTCGTGCGGGCAGCTTCGGATTTCGCCTCGAGGGGGCGATCGATCTCGCGGTTCCAGCCGAAGGCATCAAGGCCGCGCTCAGAGATCCCGCCTCGCGGTTGACGCCGTTCGGCCGCCCGGAGCGCGCGATGCCCTTCTTGCGCAATCAGATCGCGATGCAACGCAGAAAGCGCGGCGGGTCATGAAGAGAGATCTTCCCGCGCTTTGCCGACCGGTGTACGACGTGGTCGTGGTCGGGGGAGGGATCTACGGCATCTGCACGCTGTACGAAGCGGCGCGGCGCGGGCTCTCCGCCTGTCTGCTCGAGCGCGGCGATTTCGTGGGCGCCACGTCGTCGAACAGCCTGAAGACCATTCACGGCGGACTCAGATACCTGCAGCACGCCGATCTCGGCCGCATGCGCGAGTCGATCCGCGAGCGGGCTCGCCTGCTTCGCGCGGCGCCGCATCTGGTGCGGCCGATGCCCTTTGTCCTGCCGACGTCGGGCTACGGTCTCAGCAGCAAGGCGCTGATGCGTGTCGCGCTCGTGCTCAACGATGTGATCGGCTTCGACCGCAGCACGGGCGTCGTGCCGGGACGAAACATTCCCCGCGGGCGAGTGATAGGGCGGGACGAGATGAGGTCGCTCGTACCCGGCCTCGACGATCCCGAGCTGACCGGCGGAGCGATGTGGTACGATTGCCAGGTTGGCAATACCGAGCGACTGGCGCTCGCCTATCTGCACTCCTCGGTGGCGGCCGGCGCCGACTGCGCCAATCATGCCGAGGTCACCGGGCTCCTGTTGGAGAGCGGGCGAATCGGCGGTGTGACGGTTCGCGACGGACTGACCGGCGATTCATTCGACGTGCGGGCTCGGACCGTCGTCAACGCTGCCGGTCCCTGGGTCGACCGGCTCCTCCGTCAGTTGCCCGCGGCGGCGACGCGGCGGCGCTTCCACACGTCGAAGGCATTCAACCTGGTGACGCGCCAGCTTTACACCGGCCACGCCGTCGGGTTCAGGGTGCCCACCGGATTCACCGACACCGACGCCTTGCTCAACAAGGGCGACCGGCTCTTTTTCGTTGTTCCCTGGAAGCATCTGTCGCTCATCGGCACCCGGCATCTGCCCTTTTCGGGCGATCCCGACCGGTTCCACGTCACCGAAGACGACATCGCACTATTCCTTGGGGAGATCAACGCCGCCTGCCCCGGAGTCGACCTCTCCCGCCAGGATGTGCTGGGTGTGCTCGGAGGTATGCTGCCCGAGACCCCGCGGGCCGACACCGGCGAAGTTCAGCTGGTGAAGCATTCGAAGGTCTACGATCACGCAGCCGAGGGTGCGGCGGGCCTGCTTACGATAGTCGGAGTCAAGTGGACGACCGCGCGTGCGGCAGGAGAAGAGGCGGTCGACGGAGTCGAAGCTCAACTTCGACCGGGTTCGGCGCCCGGCCGACCCCCAGAACGGCCGCTCTTCGGCGGCGACATCGAAAACATCGAGCGGTTCACCAGCGATGAGCAGGCTGTCTGCCCCGAGACAGTGACTCCTGCCGCGATGCGGCACCTGCTCGAGAACTACGGCACTACCGCGCGAGACCTCCTCGCGTATGTCCGCCAGGATTCTGAGCTCGGGCGGCCCGTCTCCGAGGGCTCGCCGGTCGTCGCCGCCGAAGTCGTCTTCGGGGTGGAAAAGGAGATGGCCCTGCAGTTGAGCGACGTGGTGCTGCGCCGCACTCAGCTCACGGCGGCCGGCCATCCAGGGCGCGAAGCGCTGTACCGTTGCGCCGAGCT
>JBBRGF010000229.1:0-5248 GCA_038240975.1 Gemmatimonadales bacterium | reverse complement strand
TGGCGCTTCTCTCCACCGCCTTCGGCTACGCCCTCGTGCGCGGGCCCATCGCGCGCCGGCTGGTTCGGCTGGTGCCCGTGGTGGGCACGGCCAGTCTGCTTTTCGGCGTGTGGTACGCGTACAGCGCGCTGTAAAGGCGGGGAAGAGGGAAAAGCGAAGAGGGAAAAGGGGAAAGGGGAAAGGGAGCGCTCCCCCTTTCCCCTTTTTCACTCTTTCCAGCTACTTGTGACTCAGCGAGTAGACGTAGGCCGCGACCTGCTTGACCTGATCGTCGGTGATGGCGGAGCCGCCCTTGGGCGGCATCATGACTCCGGCCTTCGACTCCTCCTTGGGAACACCCTTGGTGACCGTGGCGACGATGAAGTCGTACGATCCGTCGCCGTGAATCCATGTGGCGTCTGTGAGATTGGGCCCGATCAGCCCGTGCGCATCGGGGCCATGGCAGGCGTAACAGTTTCCCGCCTTATGAAAGATCGAATCGCCCTGGGCGATCGCCTCGGGAGTCACGGCGGCGGGGGCGGCGGTCTGGGCCATGGCGGGGCCGGCATGCAGTGCGGCCGCCACGCCGGCAACGAGACCCAAGCTGATCCATTTCTTCATCCTGACTCCGCAAAGAAATCGAACCGTGCCAGCCCGGCCGGACGGCGGGAAGGCCACTCCTGGTCCACAAAATCGAATCTTGAGAATAAGGCCGGATGGAGGGCGGTCAAGCAGGCGCCGGCAAAGGCCGGCGCTAGTCTGTCTTTCCGGTGAGGGCGCTATCAGACGATTGGGCGCCGAGGTGGACGGTGGTGGTCCCCTCCGGACGGAAGTAGGCGAGCTCATAGGCGCTGCGCGGGTTCCAGAGGACCCACGACTTGATGCCCAGCTCTTCGGCGGCGCGGATCTGCTCGCGCACGTGAACCGGCGTGTAGCGAGGCTGGCCCAGGGTGAACGCCTGGAGATAGGGGCGAATCTCCGCCGTGTTGCCGAGAGGCTCGGAACGCTTGATCGCATCCTGCATCGCCCGGCGGATGACCTGATAGGGCTCGCTGTTAGGGTGCTTCAGGTTGTAGAAGCCGCGGAAATAGTGGCTCGGATACACCATCGGCAGCACCACGTCGGCGGTGGTGACCAGATCCTCCCACATCTGCCCGATGCCCATGTCGGTGGGCGAGCTGGTGGTGAGACCGAAGACGTCGATGGTGAATGGCACGCCCAGGCTTCGGGTCCGGTCGCGCAGCAGCCGGAGGTTGCGCGCCACGCCCTGACGCTTGGTCTCGGTGCCCCGGCGCGAAGGGAACACGGCGAGCGCCAGCCTGGACGCCGGCTCGTCGGGGAACCGGACGTAGTCGTACTGCACTTCGGAAAAGCCCAGGTGCACCGCTTCGGACGCGAGCTGCGAGGCGTACACCCACACCGAGTCGTTGAACGCATCGACCCAGGCGAAGTTCAGGCGGTCGTGCCAGAGCCCACCGCTCACGTGCTGAACCGACCACGCCGGCTTCTTCGCGGCCAGCAGCGGATCCTTGGCCACCACGATGCGCGCGATGGGATGAATGCCATGCTCGCGCAGCACGCGAAGGCGCTCCTGCACGTCCCGGGCACGGCGCTGCGTGTTGGCGCCGATCTCGATCGCCGTGGGTACCTCGGAGCGATAGGTGAGATATCCCGTGTCGTCCTTCACGTCGATGACGAATGAGTTCACCTCGGTCCGATCGGCAAGCCTGACCAGATCGTAGAATCGCTTTCCGCCGAATGCCCAGGCGTTCACGTAGATCGCTTTCACCTGCGCCGGTGGCTGGCCGAGGGGCGGCGCCGGCCAGTTGGCGGGCACGGCGACGGCCGGGATCGCGAACAGCGAATCGGGCGGTGGCGGCGCGGGGGGAAGCTCGTCTCCCCACCTGCCCGCCTGCTGGGCGGAAAGCGATACGAGGTGCAGGGAGACAGCGAAAATGCCGGCTGCGAGCGAACGGATCATTGGACCCAAGACATTGCGAGGGAAAGCGATGCGCGATAAACAGTTATGCCGTGATCACTCTCCCCCGCAATTCAGGGGCCGGACGTGACTGGACGGATTTCGACCCTCTGGTTGGCGGCGCGTCCTCTCGGAGTCGTGTCGGGCGTGCGCGGCAGCGTGGCCCCGTATCCCCTGGCCGAAATCTGCTGGTACGGCACCCCTTTGAGGACAAGGTAGTCGCGAACGGCGTCGGCCTGCAGCCCGGTAAGCCGCAGATTCTCCGCGGGAGTCCTGGAGTTGTCGGTGTGCGCGGAAACCTCGACCGTTGCCGACGGATCGGCCACTAGAATGGCGGCTACCGAGTCGAGGGCGGTGTACGACGATGGCGACAGCCGGGCAGTGCCGGGAGCAAAGCCTACTCCCGGAATGATGCCGGCGGCGATTTTGCCGCTTACCGGCGCCCGATTCCGGGTTGGGGGATTCGGTGTCGGCGGTGCCTGGACCCTCGGCTGGTTCCGCGGCGCCACTCTCGGCGCCTGAGCCGTGTCGGGAGCGGGCGAAACCGAGGTTGTCGGTTGTCCCGGCGACTGGCCCGCGACACAACCGTTGGCCGTCACCGTGGCCCCCGCGGGCGTGCGTGGACAACGATCGAGACCGTCGAGCGCTCCATCACCATCCTCGTCGCCGGGGCAGCCCAGCGCGTCTACCGTCGCTCCACGCGGTGTGGCCGAGCAGCGGTCGATGCCGTCCGAGATGCCGTCCCCATCGCTGTCCTTGGCGCACCCATTCGGGTCCACGAGCACTCCGGAGGGAGTGTCGGGGCACCGGTCGAGCCCGTCGGGAATGTTGTCGCCGTCGGAGTCCTTGGGGCAGCCCGACGTGTCCACCGTGGAGCCGGCGGCGGTGCGCGGGCATCGGTCGATGCCGTTGGGCACGCCGTCGCCATCGTCATCGCTCGGGCAGCCACGGCCGTCGACCTGGGCGCCCGAGGGCGTGTCGGCGCACCGGTCGCGGTTGTTCTGAATGCCGTCGCCATCGTTGTCGGCGATCGGCTTGCTGCCGAGCATGACGCTGAGACCGAGGTTCACGCCGACGTTGGTGAGGCTTTGGCTGAGACTCTTGTTCCGGCTCAGCTCGAGCTCAGCCCGGGTCATCAGGGTGGGCGTGAGACCCAACCGGAATCCGGCTCCGCCCAACAGCAACCCGCTGGTGGCGCAAAGAGTGGTCGGCGTCGCCGGGCAGTTGGAGCCGTACTTGGTCGAGCCTCCCCCTGCCTTGAGGTAAAAGGAATTCTTCGTGCCTATGAGAAAGTTGTAGAGCAAGGAGGCGGAAATGCTGCGGACCTTGACACCCTGCTTCTCGGTACGGCCCAGCACGTCGACGACGACTGGCGTCTTTGGGCTGGCAAAAGAGCCCTGGAGCTCTACCGAGAAATTGGCCGGGAGCCATACCCCCAGGCGACCTACCCCGCCGATCGCACCATCGAGCACCGTGGCGTTGTCGTACGACTCGTAGGCGACGGCGCCCCCGACCTCGACGAGATACTTTCGCTGCTGCGCGGCCAGCGGCAAAGCGCTGAGAAACAGCAGGGCCAGGCCGGCCGGAATCCGGCATCGAGCGGTCCAGGGGTAGGTTCGCATGGATCAAATAGATAGAGCGTCTCGTCGGCTCTGACAAGGAGCCCCGTCACCCCCGGCACTTCCCCTTGGCTTCTCCCCACGTCAACGCTACGATTCGCCCGACAACCATCCCTTTTCGACAGGAACCCCAACGTGCTGATCGCGATCAAGTACTGCGTCGTTTGAAACTACCAGCCCAGAGCCGCCGGTCTGGCGGCTGAGCTGAAAGAGGCCGTGCCCGATGCCGAGGTCCGCCTCGTGCCCTCCTCGGGAGGCATTTTCGATGTGTCGGTCGACGGCCGCCTCGTCTTTTCGAAGAAAGCGCTCGGGCGCCATGCCGAGCCTGGAGAGATCCTGAAACTGATTCGCCCCACGCCCTGACATGCGCATCGCCATCTCCACGGGCGGAGGTGACGCTCCGGGGCTGAACGCGGTCATACGCGCGGTGGTGTTGTCGGCGTACCACCGCGGCTGGAAGTCGTACGGCATCCAGCGGGGCTACGAGGGGCTGCTCTCCTTCAACGGCGTCGTACCGCTCGGTCTCGCCGAGGTCCGCGGGATCACCCACCTCGGTGGCACCATTCTGGGCACCACCAATCGCGGCAATCCCTTCCGCTACGTCATGAAGGAGGAGTCGGGAGAGGAATGCGAGGTCGACCGGTCGGGCGATCTCGTCGCCGCGTTTCAGGCCAGCGGATTCGATGCGCTCGTCTCGATCGGCGGCGACGGAAGCCTCCAGATCTCTCACGATCTCTGGCGAAAGGGCCTGCCAGTGGTCTGCGTGCCCAAGACCATCGACAACGACGTGATCGGCACGCAGCGGAGCTTCGGGTTCGACACGGCGGTGAGCACCGCTACGGAAGCAATCGACAAGCTTCATTCCACGGCGGAAAGCCACAACCGCGTCATCGTTGTAGAGCTGATGGGACGGTATGCAGGATGGATATCGCTCTACAGCGGGCTCTCCGGAAGCGCCGACGTCATCCTGATTCCCGAGATCCCCTTCGATATGGACAAGGTGTGCGCGAAGATCCGGAGCCGCGAGGCGGCGGGCCGGCATTTCAGCATCATCGTCGTCGCCGAAGGGGCACGACCGCGCGACGGCACGATCGAGCTGGTCGAGCGGCGTGGCGTGGGTACGGTCGACCGGCTCGGCGGCATCGCGAGCAAGGTGGCGCAGACGATCGAGCGCCTCACCGGCAAGGAGACGCGAACGCTGGTGCTGGGCCATCTTCAGCGCGGCGGCTCGCCCACCACCTACGATCGTCTCCTCGCCCTTCGATTCGGCGCGGCAGCCGTTCGCGCCATCGCGGAAGGCGAGTTCGGCACCATGGTGGGCCTCAACGGGGCGGAGATCACGCTGGTGCCGCTGGAGAATGTCGTGGGCAAGTCGAAGGACGTGCCCCTCGACTGCGATACGGTCCGCACCGTCCGCGAGCTTGGAATCAGCCTGGGTGACTGAGCCGCCGTATCCTCACACGCCTGCCGGCGACACGGTCGATCTGCTGCATGGCGAGGCGATCCCCGATCCGTACCGATGGCTGGAAGACGGCGAGTCTCCTGAGACGCGGAGCTGGACCGAGAGCCAGAACGCGCTGACCGAAGCGTATCTCGCGGCCCGGCCTGCCCGGGCGAAGATCAGAAGCCGGCTCGATCAGCTGCTGGCGATCGGCGTTCTCACCGTGCCGGT
>JBBRGF010000228.1:0-5304 GCA_038240975.1 Gemmatimonadales bacterium | reverse complement strand
GGGCGTCAGGTCAAGCTCACCTGCGATCTCACCACGGTTGGAGTCGACTCCACCAACTCGATCGAGTCAGCCGCGCCCGCTGCCGACGGACGTCTCGCGTTCGTCGAGTCCAGCAGCAAGGTCGGCGCGCTCACCCCGAACACCACCGCGATCGCCATCGCCCCGGGATTGGACCCCTTCGGCGCGCCGATGGTTCAACCAGTCCCCTATGTCATTCCGGGCGAGCCGCCCCTTGCCGGCGTCGCATTTGTGCGTTGGCTCGGCGACGCCCGCCTCGCATTCCTGGGCGGCAGCGTCGCGTACCCGCATTCCTGCCCCATGTGCACGAGCTTTGACACCGTCTTCTCCGGCCTCAAAGTGGTCACGCTCGACGTCACGCCGGGCGCCAGGCCGGCGGCGGTACCGGGAACCGACTTTGCCTCAGGTGTATCCGCGGGCGCGGGCGCCGATGAGATTTTCTACACGATCGGCGGTGACAGCCGTGTGTTTCGGCGTACGCTGTCGACCGGAGAGACCGCCGTTGCCCACGACTTCGGTCCCGCGGGCATCGCGCGAGACGTCCACGTCGTCGGCAACAGGATGGCGGCGGTGGTGGGCGGCCGGGTCGCCTTCGGAATCGACCCGGCACTCGGCACCATCCAGCGCGATAGCGGAGGAGTCGTACACGTGGTCGATCTCACCACCGATGCGGATCATGTGCTCGACCCCGGCGAGCTTCTCTTCCGCCGGCCGGCGCTGTCTCCTGACGCCGGCGGCTTGGTGGCCGAAGGACACCAGGTGATCGACGTTGGCGGACAAACCATCGTGGCCGACGGAGACCTTTACCTCTTCGGTGCTCCATGATTCCGCGCCACGGACGCTGCATCGGCTTAGTCGTTCTGCTCGTCCTCATTCCCGCCCTGGGGCGCCTGCAGGCGCAGGCGGAGGGCGCCGTGGACGGTCGGGTGCACGACTCGCGCGACAACCGATCGCTCAACGGCGCACAGGTGGTGCTCGACGGGGTGGTGGCCGCTGTGACCGACACGAGCGGCCGGTACCGCGTACGCGGAGCGCGAACGGGATGGCATCGTGTCGCCGCCCGGCTCATCGGATACCGGGGCGTCGTGCTCGACAGCGTGTTCGTGCGGGCGGGCGCAACGGTCACAGCCGACTTCGCACTCGAGCGTACGGCGGTCGAGCTCGCGCCGCTCGTCGTCACGGCGCCGGTGGACGAGCTGCTCGATCCCCTTGCGACGGCGAGCGAGCAGAAAATCACCGCCGCCGACCTGCGGGAGCTGCCCGTCAGCTCGCTGCAGGAGGCCATCGCCCTTTCCGCCGGCACCGTGGGAACGAGCTATCGCGGAGGCCGCGTCGGTGAGGAGTCGTTCATCCTCGACGGGCTGGGGGTCAAGAACCAGCTCGACGCCTCGAGCGGCGGCCTCGGGCTCAACCTGCCGCCCGATCTGCTCGGCGAGGCGTCGCTGGTCACGAACGGCTTTTCCGCGAGGTACGGCCAGGCCTTGTCGGGCCTCGTCAACGTCGTCACACGCGATCCCGACGAGGCGTGGCGGGGCCGCGTCGCCTACGAGACCGACCGCCCTGTGGGCGGGGCGCTCGACCGGGGCCTCGACCGCGTCGCAGCGCGAGCCGGTGGTCCCATCGCAGGAGGAGTCGGCCTCGTCGCCGCGGTGGACGTCGCCGGGAGGCTCGATGACGACCCGGTCGGCGCGCCCGCGCCGGACGATCCGAGAGACCCGCGCAGCACGACACCCTATCCGCTGCCCCACAACAGCGGCGAACAGTGGAACGGCGCCGCGAAGCTGGTCGTGCCCGTCACCTCTCGCGCGACGGTCCGGGTGCTGGGCATTCACTCCGAGGATCAGCGCCTGTTGTTCGATCCCGTCTACAAGTACGACGTCGACTTCGCGCCGGCGCAGCGACTTCGCGGCGACTTGGTGAGCGGTCACGTTCAGTACAAGACCGACCCGGGTACCAGCTTTCCGCTCATCGTGGACGCCCGCGCGAGCCGGTTCGTCCGGGAATTTCTTCGCGGCACTCTCGTCGAGCCGGTCGACTATGCCGTCGGCGCGATCACGGGATCGAGATTCCATTTTGTGGGGGAAGACCTGGCACGCGCGCAGTCCACTTCCTCCGATCCAGTCCCCGGTCTGGGGCGGCCCGAGGAGAGCTTCAATACGCCGTGGGGTGTCCCGGCATTTTTTCTGGGAAGCGCGTCGCAGGGCGATCTCGGGTGGAATCGCTTCGGAGAGACACGGCTGCAGCTGGACATGACCTACGGGGGCAGCCGCCAGCTCGACCTCTTCGCCGGCGGCGAATACTCGAGGCAACAGGTGCGCACGTGGCAGCGCGTGCTGGGCTATCTCCCTGTGGGCGGCGATACTCCCCCGCCCGCCTCATCAGCCTTCTCACCCAAGAGCGCCGCGGCCTACGTCGAGGCCCAGGCCAGAGCCGCCGATCTGGCCGTGACTGCGGGGCTTCGGTATGACCAGTTCAGCGCGGGCACCATCGAGGCTGCAGTCAACCGCGGCAGCCGGAAATCCTTGAGCCCCCGGTTCGCGGTGTCGACCGTGCTGAAGGGCGCCACCCTCGTGGTGAGCTATGGGCAGTTCACTCAGGCGCCCGACTACCAGTTCCTGGTGGATGCGGCGTTCGATGATACCACTCGCACGGGGCGCTTTCGCCGCGGCAATCCCGATCTGGGCTTCGAGAAGTCCACGCAGTACGAGCTGAGCTTACGAGTGCGTCCGCGCGAGGCGATCTCGCTTCGGGCGGGCGTGTATGTGAAACGCCTCGATGGACTCGTCGCCTCGGTGCCGCTCGGCCTCGATCCCGATTCTACGGTCTTCGGCAACGCCGACGCAGGAACGGTCAAGGGACTCGAGCTCCTGGCAGAGCGCGAGTTCAAGGACTGGTTTGCCTTCCGGGTGTCGTACACTCTCCAGAAGGCCACTTCAACCTCCACCGATCCGTTCCTGCTCAACCGGCTCATCGTGGTCGACGCCACCACCGGTGATACCATCCGCCCCGCGCGCGCGGAATTTCCGCTCGACTTCGACCGCCGACACTCCCTCACCGTCATTGGCCGCCTGAGGGCGCCGGAGAACGCGGGTCCGAGGATTCTCGGGGTCAGGCCGGTGGGAGGCCTCGAGGGTTCGGTGATCTTCCGGATCAACAGCGGCCTGCCCTACTCGAGGTCGGACAGTACCGGCGACTCTCTCGCCGGCCAGCCAAACGGCTCCCACCTGCCGACCAACAGCACGCTCGACCTCCTGATTCGCCGGACGCTCAGGCTCGGAAACGTGCAGGGAGGGATTTATCTGGACGTGCGGAATTTGCTCGACCGCAGGAACATCGTGGCAGTGCGGCGCGACGTCGGTCAGCCACAACCCGACGAGCAAACGCTCAATTTCCTGGCGGAGACCGCCTATCAGGCGCACCCCGAGCCGATCACCTTCGAGTCGCTGAGGTATCGGCGCGCCGCCGACCTCGACGGGAACGGAGTCGTGGAAGGCCGGGAAGAACTGTTTCCTATGTACCTGGCGGCCACACGCGACTTCACGACGCCGATCTTTGCGTACGGGGCGCCCAGGCTCGTCCGGCTCGGACTGGAATTTCTCTTTTAGAGGGTGGCGAGGTGGGTGTCCTGCAATGACTGGTTGATCGCGATGGCAGCCTCCGCTCCTTCCGCGGCCGCGACTACCACGAACTGGGCGTCCTTCGAGGCATCGCCGCAGACGAAGAGACCCGGGACGTTGGTCGATTCGGCCCTGCCGGTCTCCACCGTTCCGCGGTCGTTGAGCCGGCAACCCAATTGGTCCGCGAGATCGGACGCCTGGCTCTGCCCGATACAGAGAAAAAGAGCGCGGCGGGTGATGGCCTCACCCGAGTCGAAGACCACTCGCTCGAGACATCCCTCGGCCCCTTCCAGCCTGATGAGCCGCTCCTGCCGCACACCAATGTGAAGAGCGTCGAGCTGCCTTCGCGTCTCGGGAGCGATTTCCGCCGGTCCGTCGGAGCAGAGCACCACGTCATCGGTCCACACTGTCATCCGAATCGCCAGCCCGGCGCCGGAGCCGCCACCCTTTGCGTAGACGGCGATCGCCTGGCCTCGCCACTCCCACGCATCACAGTACGGGCAGTGGTGAACGCTCTTTCCATAAAGCTCCGCGAGTCCATCGATGGCTGGAATGTCGTCTTGCACGCCGGTGGCCAGAAGGAGGGTCGCCGACCCCAAGACAGCCCCGTCGGAGCATTCGACGACGAAGTCGCCCCTTTCGCGAGCGGCGCGGACCACCTGGCCCTGGCGCAGCGTCACGGTGCGATAGGTGACCAGTTCCTGCCTGGATAGCCGCAGAAAATCGCCGGGTGGAATACCATCGCGCGTGAGATAGCCGTGCATGGCATGCGAATGGCGATTTCGCGGCTCGCCCCCGTCGATGACGAGGACGTTCCTGAGGCATCGGCCGAGGATCAGGGCCGCACTGAGCCCGGCGGGGCCTCCACCGACGATGATGCAGTCGTAGGTCATGCCCCTCTACTCCGCCTCTACCACCTGCTTGAACCGGCGCAGATCCTCGCCGATCTGCTGGGCGGGGTCTTCGCCGAACAGCTTGGCCACCGCCTCACCTACTTTGCCCGCGGGCGGCCGGTATCGAAGCACCACTCGGACCTCCGTCCGGCCATCGCGCATCGGCATGAAATGAACCGATCCTGCCTGCTTCACGTCTGCGCCCGGAAGCGAGCGCCAGGCGATCAGCTCATCCTCGATTTCGTTGTGGATGGCGGCATCCCATTCGACTCTCGTTCCGGCCGGACCCTTGGCCACCCAGTGCGAGCGGTCTTCGTCGAGAATCGTGACCGACTCGAGATTGTCCATGAACCGCGGGAGATTGGTAAAGTTGCGCCAGAAGCGGAACAGCTCTTCCGGCGGAGAGTCGACGACGATCGACTGCTCCACCCGAGTGCCGCTTCCGGCGCTGAGGCTCGCGACTGGACTCGCCCTCCTGTCCTCGCGGGCGGTGTCTCGGCCCATGGCGCGGTTGACGGGGCAGTTGCCGGTGACCGCACGGCCCATGAACGAGCTGCCCAGAGCCCAAAGGACACGGCGCCACCGCCGCCGCCTGAGCCCGGCGATGAACAACGCCGCTCCCGCGATCGCGGAGATCCACCGCTCGGTGTCGCCGACGTTGACGCCGCCGTCGGCAATGGTCTCCCAGTCGTCTGCAACAGAGCTGGTAGAAGTCATTCATGAACCTCGGTTGTATCGAGTCATCTTCATTTACCTGCCTCCTCATCGTCGCCGGT
>JBBRGF010000227.1:0-5305 GCA_038240975.1 Gemmatimonadales bacterium | reverse complement strand
GATGAACATCGTGGGCCCCCGGCCCGAGCGGCCCACCATCTTCGCCGAGCTGCGCGAGCACATCGCCGAGTACCCCCTGCGCCAGCGGGCCAAGCCGGGCATCACCGGGCTGGCCCAGATCAACCACCACTACGACCGCTCTCTCGACGACGTGCGCACCAAGGTCACCTACGACCTGGAGTACATCCGCCGCCAGAGTCTGGTGGAAGACCTCCGCATCATGCTCAAGACAGTCCCCGCCATCCTCTTCCGCCGGGGCGGCTGGTAGCCGGATCCTTGTGAATGCAATGGGGGGCCGCGGATGAGTCCGCGGCCCCCGATTGATTTGTGGTCCTTCACGCTGCTTTAGTTGCGGCAGCTCTTCGTGCTCCGGCTCTCCGCCTTCCTCCGCAGTGCATCCATCGAGCTCTTTACGCTGCTGGAATTCAGGTAACCGGAGTTGTGCTGCCAACTGATGAACGCGCAGGGGTAGGAGCTGCTCAACAGCGCCGAGCCCCACTGCTCCACCTCGCTCGCGGTCATCGGCGTCCCGTTCGGGATCCCGCCCCGGAGGTAGTTGAGCCCCACGATGAGCGCCAACCCGCTCTTCTGGGCGTCGGAGACCGCTTGCGCGATGTAGCTGTCGACATCGCCCATCCGTGACAGATACTGCGCCCATGCCGCATCGAGATACTGGTACTGGCGGCCGGCGAAATAGGATGGGTTGGCCCGGGCGACGGTGGCCATGCCGGGCCAGAGCTGTTTGCTGTACTTCGCCATCTCTTCGACCGTCGCCTGCGACACCGGCTGGCCGGCCCAATTGCTCGGATCGTTCGGTTCGTCGAGCAGGTAATGACCCAGGATGGTGCCGTCGGCGATATAGGAGTCGAAGTTGAGGTCCTTGAATCGAGCGACCCGGCCCTTCCACTTGTCGAGGTTGAAGTGGCCGCCGGACTTGTAGTAGCGATTATTGCCGGCCATCATGAGCACCACCCGACCGCCCCGCGCCTTGATGGCCGCCAACTCGCGCAGCAGCGCCTGGGGCCCGATGTTCCGCATGGCGCCGTTGAAGCGGTCGCCGAACTCGCTGGTGGGTTGGGCGAACGTGCCGAAGGGGATGCCGCCCGAATACGACGAGGACCCGAACGCGGGAGCGTCGGCCGATGCGGCCGGAGTTCCCGCCTCCGCCGTCGGGTTGACTGTGGGGTTGTGATTGTCGGGACTCAGGGAATCGGTCTCGTTACAGCCGGCCATGGTAAGAATGAGGGTGGCGATCAACGGCGCTCGAAGGCGAGCAATCCGGCGGGACAGCTTGAAACTGTGGGTCATACGCGGGCTGATCCTCTCTCCGTCAACGACTGGTTTGGGAGTGACACACCGGTTGCGGCAGGCGAGGGGCCATCGCTTGGCACGGCCAAAGCGGCGGCTCATCGTAGGATGAGTTCCTGACGCAGTGGGAATGGGCAGGATGTCTGCCCGATCCCTATGATTGTGTTTGTGAGGTACTGGGTCCGCTGAGACTAGGGGAACTAGTCGTACAGTGCGCGAAGGAATGAACACCGAGGTGGTGTCATCTCGTCATCGAGGCTCGCGCCGCGTACAGGATGGTGACGCAGGTCACATTTGTCAAGGGTTAAGTTGCTCGTAAGAAGAACGGTGCAAGGACTTGCAGCGTCCCCTGCCCCTACCGATCGGGGGCAAGGCTCGCAACATTACGCCCTGCGTTGATGGTGGCTCGGCACTCCCCGGAACCTGAATCATCCTCCGCGGCCCAGGTCTGGACGAATCCATGCCGTCTGACGTACGTCATAATCCTCCACCGTCTCAGCCAATGACCTCCGAGGCTACCGAGCCGTGGCGTGGTCCTGTTCCGGCTATCCTGCTCGGCGCTCTGATCATCATCGCCATCTCCCTCCGTTTCTTGCACCTGGGCGACTGGAGCCTCGAGGGTGACGAGATCTTTACGCTGCGGGATTCGCTCCACCCCGCGTTCCACAACCCCCGCCCGCTGGCGTACCTGCTGAACTATTACCTGATTCGGCCATTCCGGCCGCTCGACGAGTTCGGACTTCGACTCCTACCCGCGGTTTTTGGCGTCCTGGCCATTCCCGCACTTTACCTCGTGACCCGGCGCCTGCTGGGCACCCGGGCGGCCCTTTTGAGTGCTCTCCTCCTGGTCCTGAGCCCTCTCCATGTCTATGACTCCCAGCTGGCGCGGTATTGGTCACTCGTATTTCTGCTTTCAATCATCTATCCGTATGCCATCTACCTGGGCGTTCGCGACCGGAACCGCGGCGCCCTCGCCCTCGGCCTCCTGACTGCAGCGCTCGCTGTGCTGGCGCATCCCGTCTCGGCGCTCCTGGCGGGGGGGCCTGGCCTCGTGCTTCTCACCCGGCTCCGACGCGAGCACCTGGCCAGGCTCTGGAGTCAAAGATTCGTCCGATGGCTAACGCTACTGATCGTCATCCTCGCTGCGATAGTCGCCGTGCGCTACATCCCGATCCTGCGTAACTGGATCGGCGCGCACGACGCCCCCCACGTTCGGGAGCACCTCCGAGACCCAGGCAAGCAGGGGGTGAAGCAGATCGTGTTTCTGATGGCCTATGTGGAGAGTCTGACCCTGCCGCTGGTAATTGCCGGAGTGCTGGGGATCGCAATGCTCTGGCAGGGACGGAATCGGCCTCTGGCGATCTTCCTGACGGGTCTCGCCATCTTTCCCATCGCGTTCCTGGCACTCATCTCGCTTCGTACGCCGGTTTCGACGTCCTATCTCGCGCCGGTGGCCCCGGTGTTCTTTCTCGGAGCCGGTGCCTTTCTCGACCGGCTGTTCGAGGCCGACTGGGATCTGCGCCCCCGATGGCTGCTTCCGGCGGCCATGACGGCCATCATCATCGCCTCAGGTGCGCCGACTCTCATCTCCCAGTACCGCGACGGTCGTCGCTGGGACTTCAAGGGTGTGGCGCACTGGCTCGGTCAGCGGATTACCCCCGGAGACATCATCTATTCCGACCAGGCGAAGGTCCTGGGTCACTATCTGCCGGCGTCGGAGGTACTCCCCATGGTTCGCGCGGACACGACTCCGCTCGCGCGATCGGTACGCATGCTGCACGAGTCGGGGCATGGAGGCGCGCTGTGGATCGTCGTGCCCGCGCCTTCGCACGCCGGCCGCACCAATCTGAGGCAGGGTGGTTTGATCACGTGGATCTACGGGAATTGCCAGATCCGTAACACCCTGGGAGTGGGACGGGTGGATTTCAGACAGCAATATCTTCAGGTCTACCGATGTCCCCCGGTGCTCTCCGATGGCGCAGACCACGGCCCCGCCGACGCTAGGACCTCGACTTCCCCGTAGCCGGTGATTGCGATGCCGCGCGGGGAACCGGGAGACCCTTGCTCGCCAGGACTTTGAGATACAGATCCTCCCAGCGCTCGGCTACACGGCTCAAGCCGTAATGGGTTCGGATATGCTCGCGCCCCCTCTCGCCCATGGTGCGACGCTGTGCCGCCGACAATTCCATGAGCCGCCGCATCGCCAGTGCCAATCCGTCGGAATCCAGCGGCGGCACCAGAAAACCGCTCTCGCCGTCGCACACGACCTCCTGGTTCCCACCGGCAATCGTGGACACGATCGGAAGGCCGGCCGCTGCCGCTTCGAGCAACACCATCGGCATCCCCTCCCACGCCGATGACATCAGGTAGCCGTCGGCCGCGGTCATGATCTCCGGCACGTCGTTTCTAACCCCGAGGAACTGCACCCACCTGCCGAGATTCAACGTCGCCACCAATGCCTCGGTCTCCGCCTGAAGTGATCCGCGGCCGACCAGCAGGAGTACCGACTCGGGCGAGTGCTCGCGAACGCTGGCGAACGCCCTTAGCATGTTGGGGTAGTCCTTGGCGATCTCGAACCGGCCCACAGCCAGCCACACGAACTGACGCTCGATCCCCAGCGACCGCCGCACCGATTCCCTCGTGCCGGCAGGCACCCTGGTGAACTCGTCGGTGTCGACCCCATTCGGGACGACACTGAGAATTTCCTTCGGGACAATGCGCTCTTTGATGAATCGGTCGGCGGCGGCCTGGCTCACGATAGTCATGTGGTCGACCAGTCCGTTGGTCAGCCGGTAGGCAGCCATGCGCAGACGGCCGCCCTCATAGATATTGTGGATGGTCGAGACCATCACGGGAATAGGCACTAGAAGCCGCAGCGCTCGTGCCATGAGATTGGCATGCACCATGTGGCTATGAAGGACCTCGGGCCTCCAGGTCCGGGCAAGTCGGGCCAGGTGAACCAATCCTCGCGGATCCGGAAACCCACGCCGCATCTCCAGTGATTCGGTACGGATGCCCTGGCTCCGCGCTTCCAGCCCCATTGGGCCCAGCGGCGTGAGAGAGACGATGACTGACTCGTGTCCGCGGTTCCGAAGCTCTCGGGCCGCGGAGAGCAATTGCTTGTCCGCTCCTCCCATCCCCATGCTGGTGGTAAGAAACAGGATCCTCATACATCGCGCTCCTGCGACCCGACGACACCCCGGCGGATGACACGCTTCAGGAACGGTGGCACATATGCGTATGCGTGCCGCCCCAGCGAATACACGTACATCCATCGTGGCAGCCCGAGGTCGCGAACGCTCTGCGCCTGGACCCGCGCGAGGTCGCGTTGGCGCTCCACATACTTGAGCGACTGGTGGAACCAGCTGGAGTCGTGGACGTAATGCTCGCCCACCACCTCCGGAACATTGGCGAAATGCCACCCCAGCTTGCCCACCCGCACGTAGAATCGCAGATCGATGAGATTGTTCGCGATGGGATACCCACCGGCATCGATCCACGCCTGCCGGCGAAATGTCGCGACCGTATGAGCGATGGGGACGTATTTCGCCATGGCCGAGAGAATTGCCGGGTGACTGGTGGGAGGCATTCGTACGTAGCGCTCGTCTCGACGCTCGTCGACCAGGACATAGTACCCCCCGACTATTCCGACCTCGGGCTGCGCATCCAGTAGCGCGACCTGCAGTCGCAATCGCTGGGGATAGCTGCGGTCGTCGAAATCCTGGCGGGCAACGTACTCGCCCCTGGCCTGCGCCACTCCATAGTTGTACGCCGCGGCGGCACCGAGGCGTCCCGGTGAGAAGACGCGAATCCGGGAGTCGCGGCCGGCCAGATTGCGGAGCATCTCGGCCGTGCGGTCTTCCGACCCGTCATCGACCAGGATGAATTCGAAGTCGTCGAACGTTTGCTCGAGAATGCCGGGTATCGCCCTGTCGAAGTAGGGCTCGCCATTGTAGACGGTGGTAACCACGCTCACCCTAGGCATTGCGGTATGGCG
>JBBRGF010000226.1:0-5307 GCA_038240975.1 Gemmatimonadales bacterium | reverse complement strand
GGCGTTGTTCTTGCCATCAGTTGATTTCCAGGCGACGCGCTCATCGGGTTTCTGCTCGGTGATCTCGGCGTCCCACTCGTGCTCTTGGCCCCCGTGCGATGCCTTCCAGTGCAGGTGCGTGTCATCGAGCTGCCTGACCTGGTCGACGCCATCCATGAAGGTTGGGAACTCCTCGAACTGCGTCCACTGGTTGTACGCCGTGCTGACCGGAACATCTACTTCGATCGAGTCCTCGATCGTCGCCATCTGACCCCTCCCTCTGGTTTGAGTGGAACAGGGTCGTGCCCGGCCGCATAAACGCGAAACGGGGGACCGCCTCTCGGCGGCATCGGGTCATTTCCCGTACGCAAGGCGTCACCAAAGAAGAGGCCCTTGGTGCCCCGTCTGTTGCCCCCCTCTCACCATGGCTCCGATCGTCAGCACAAGAACCCCCGCGTTCGCAGGGGTTCCGTGGTTGGGCCCGCTTGGATTCGAACCAAGGACCAACGGATTATGAGTCCGCTGCTCTAACCAGCTGAGCTACGGGCCCCGAGTTCGCAGCGTACTTCGTGCTGCCGAGGAAGGTCTGCCGGTCGGGAACTGACTCGTCCCCTTTTGGCTAGTGATTTTTTCGGCGTGTGCAGGTATGTTCAGTCTGTGTGCAAATCGGGGTCGGCGCTGGCTGTCGCCACCGTGGTCGCCTTCGCGTTTGCGTCCGCCGCGCTGGGAGTAAACGGCCCGAGACCCGATCCGGCTCCTGCTGCAGGCACCGCGCCGAGGCCCGATCCGGCGCCGGCTGCCCGCCCCGCGCCCGCGCCTGCCGTCAGCCCTCCGCCCCCGCCGGTGTACCACCCACCGGTCTACCAGGCGCCGGTTTACCGGCCGACGACTCCGGCGCCGGCTCCGGCCGCTGCTGCCAAGAAGGCGAAGCCGGCAAAGGCCAAGAACCGGGCCCCCTTCCGCGGAAACAAGCTGCCCGCGATCAGGCATGCCGAGGCTAAGCCTGCCGCCGCACGGCGTGCGGCCAAACCGGAGCAGAAGGTCAGACCGAAGCCCCGTCCGATTCTGGTGACGTCGCCGGTGTCAAAGAAGGTCGCGAGTTCCGCGAGGGCTGTCGCAAGCCTCGGTTCTCCGCAGGGCGGCTCCGCGGTCGCGCTCTGGATTCTGTTCGGGGCGGTGGCCGCCGGTGCGCTGATGATCGCCGGCGCGTCGCTGCCTCGGAAGACGTATGCGACCTCGTCGCTCCTGCGCCCAATCGCCGACCGGCGCGTCGATTTGGCCCTGACGGGCGTCACGCTCGCCGGCTGTGTCCTCCTGCTGTTCGCCCTGTTCGGCCGCGGTTAGAGGGGCCGATGAAGCGGCTAGTCGTCCTGGTCGCCGCGATCTTTGCGGCCGGCGCGGCTCCCGCAGCGGCCGACCCGCCGGTGATGACCGGTTGGCCCGGCAACCTGACCGTCGAGGCCACTTCGGCTGCCGGTGCAACCGTGGATTACAAGCCTCCCGTCGCGACCTCCGGCGGCAAGTCGATCGACGTGGTCTGCAACCCTAGGCCCGCCACGGTCTTTCCCCTCGGCGCCACCAATGTGAACTGTTCGGCCACGTCCGACACCGGGGAGACGACCACCCAGAGCTTCACCGTCACGGTTATCGACAGGGCCGGCCCGGCGTTCACCGGTGCCTCCGACGCGACGATCGAGGCGACCGGACCGAACGGAGTTGCCGGCTACGCGGCGCCGACCGCCGGCGACCTCGTCGACGGGCCCAGACCGGTCACCTGTACACCGCCGCCCGCGGATGCGCTGCCGTTTGGCGCGACCGTGGTCCGCTGCACGGCCCGCGACACACGCGGCAATGAGACGACGGCCGCGTTCACGCTCACGGTTCGTGACAACACCCCGCCGAAGTTCGAGAACGTGCCCGACGACATTCGCCAGAAGGTCGACGGGCCGGGGCCGGCGGTGGTGATGTTCGACGAGCCGACCGCGACGGACACGGTCGACGGCTCGGCCGTTGTGTCGTGCGACCCGGCGTCAGCCGACGAATTCCCCCTGGGCAGCACGAGCGTCACCTGTACGGCGACCGATCTGCACAAGAACACGGGCGTTGTGGCCTTCGACGTCGTGGTGGAGGATCTCACCCCTCCCGGCCCGCTGGCGTCGTTCGCGGGCAGGTTCGTCGGCAAGGCCGTCAAGCTCACCTGGCGGCTGCCTGCCGGCGACGTGAAGGGTGTCGAGGTCAGCCGCTCGCCGGGGAAGAGCGGCGCGACCTCTGCCGTCGTCTACCGGGGCTCGGGCAGAAGCTACACCGACGGGTCGGTCACCCCGGGGGTCAAATACCGCTATCGCGCGACCAGCTTCGACGCGGCAGGAAACCGTTCGAAGCCGGCCGTCGCCGAAGTGGCTGCGACCACCTCGGCCCTGCTCGCCCCGGCTGACGGCGTGCGGCTCTCGTCACCGCCGCTTCTCCGCTGGATCGCCTCCGCGGCTGCCTCGTACTACAACGTCCAGCTCTACCGGCACGGCCGAAAGATTTTCACCCAGTGGCCGAAGGGCCCGAGCCTTCAGCTCCCGAGTGCCTGGACCTTCGATGGCCATCGTGAGCGCCTGACCAAGGGTGTCTACGTCTGGTACGTCTGGCCCGGCCTCGGGCCCCTGAGCGCCGCGCGGTACGGCGCCCTGCTCGGCCGCAGCTCCTTCGTGATCGTCCGCGGCCCCGACGCCGCGTAAGAGTCAGCTCCCGGCCAACTCGCCGGGTGTCGTCAGCGCGCTGAGCGGATCGACGGCGGCGCCGCGGAGCCTCACCTCGAAATGAAGGTGCGGGCCGGTGGCGTCACCCGTGGCGCCGACCCGCCCGATGATCTGCCCCTGCCGGACCCTTTCGCCGACTGAGACGAGCACGCGCGAGAGGTGCGCGTAGATCGAGCGGACACCCTGGCGGTGGGCGATCGTGACCTGGATCCCCCAGCCTCCGTCCCGCCAGCCGGCGTAGGCGACCCGTCCGCTCCCTGAGGCCGTGATGACCGTGCCCGTCGATGCCGGGATGTCGATGCCGGCATGGAAGCGGCGGCCGCGGGGCCCGAAGGGGTCGCTCATGGGGAGCTGGAGCGGCCAGGCCAGCGGGATCGCCGAGACCGGGCTGGTGGCATGAAGCGCGGCCAGCGTATGCGCTCCGGCCCAACCGACGACAGGCAGTTCCGCCCACTGCTGGAACCGCAACAACGCTGCCTCGGTACGGCCGCCGAAGACTCCGTCGAAGTCGCCGGAAGGGAACCCGTGCCACGCGAGCAGGTACTGCAGGCCGACGACGTCCCAGCCTGTCATGCCGGGACCGATTGCGCGGCTGCCCAGATCGGGCCTGCCGGACCGCCCGAGAACTGCCCTCGTCCGGGGGCCGGCCACGCCGTCGACACCGATCCGCGCTCTCTTCTGGAGGGTCCGAACGGCCGAGGTCGTCCGCGGGCCGCTGGCTCCGTCGATCGGGCCCGGATAGAGGCCGCGTTCGAACAGGGCGACCTGGAGTGCGGCGACACTCGGGTCGCCGACGCCGGCGGTCGCCGGGGAGATCAGGACGCCAGCAAGGGCGATGAGCGGAAGAAGCGATCGACGCATGCCGAGGGCGGTGTTCGACGGGCGCCGGGAGACAGTTCCGGGCCCGACCTCGATCTCCTCTCGGACCCCGGCTTGACAGCGGTGGGGAACCCGGATAGATTTCCGCGTGCCAGATCCAGGAGACCTTCGGGTCACTTGGATCTGGCGCTTTTTTATGGTCCGAACGGGGTAGGACCACGACGCGGCGAAAATGAGCCGGTCGGCTCATTGCCAGCAGTACGCGCTGGCGCGATACTGGCCGTGTGGGTGGGGACTCTCTTGCCGTGCTCGAGCGCGCCGACGGCGTCGTCGATCTGCCGCGCCTCGGTGGGATGGCCCGCCCTGACGGGGTCGTCATCGTCAGCGAGCGCTTCTGGGCGTTCGCGGGTGTCGACGGATCCCTGCGGGAGGGGGAGATGCCGCGGGCCACGGGTCGGCTCGCGCGTCTCCCGCTCCTGCGGGGTCTTGTCCGGCTCTCCGCCTCGCTGTCGCCGCTCTTCCGCGGAGGCGGCGTCGCCCGGGGGAAGGAGCGGCTCTTCCTCGCGGCTGCCCTGGTTGCCCCCGTGGGACTGGTCTTTGCACCGCACCTCTACGGCCTGATCGGCGGCTTCGCGGTCTCAGCCGTTCTCGTCGCCTGGCTCTTCCGCGGCCGGACGCTTCGTCTCCACGGCGGCGAGCACCGGGCGATCGCGGCCGCCGAGGAGCACCGCCTCGCGGCGACCTGGCAGGGCGCCGCACTCCCGTCGCGCTTCGCGCCGCGGTGTGGAACGAACTTCGTGGCGCTCGTCGTGCCCACGGCCGTGCTGGCCGATCGCTTCTGGCCCGTCGGTGCCGCGTTCTATACCCCCGTGCTCGTGACCGTGCTTTCGCTCGCGTTCACCATGGAGCTCTGGCGCGTCGTCCAGTCCGCCCGCGGCTGGCGGCGCCTGTTCCTCGCGCCCGGGCTCGCGCTTCAGCGTCTGACCACCCGCGAGCCCAGGCTCGAAGAGACGCAGGTGGCCCTCGTCGCCGTCGCCTCCGTGCTGCGCCGCGAGCTCGGCTAGCTCCGTCCGTCCGGCTCGCTCTCTACCTTCACAGGCGTGGAAGGCGATGCCCTCCGGCGTGGGGTAGCGGAGTTCATTGGCGCATTCGCCCTGATCTTCGTCGGCGCCGGGGCGATCATGAGCGGCGCCGACCTCACAGGCATCGCGCTCGCCCACGGGCTCGTCATCGGTGTGATGGCCTCGGCGGTCGGCCACATCTCGGGTGGCCACTTCAACCCGGCCGTCACGCTCGGCTTCGTCGTCACCCGGCGGATGAGGCTGTCGCTGGCGGTCGTCTACTGGCTGGCGCAGTTCGGCGGCGCCTGCGTGGCCGCAGTGTTGCTGAATTGGATCTACCCGGACGCTCGAGCCGACCAGACCTCGCTCGGGGCACCATTGCTCGCGCACATCGGGGCGGGGCAAGGCGTCTTCTTGGAGGCGGTCCTGACGTTCTTCCTCGTCTGGGTGATCTTCGCGACCGCGGCCGATACGCGCGGCACGTTCAAGTCGATCGCGGGCCTTGCGATCGGCTTCACGATCACGCTCGACATCTTCATCGGCGGACCGCTGACCGGCGCGGCGATGAACCCCGCTCGCGCATTCGGCCCGGAGCTCGTCCAGAACGTCTGGTCGCACGCGTGGATCTGGTACGTCGGGCCGGCTGCGGGAGCGGTTGCGGCTGCCGTCCTGTACGAGTTCCTCTATCTGCGGCCCGAGCG
>JBBRGF010000225.1:0-5432 GCA_038240975.1 Gemmatimonadales bacterium | reverse complement strand
CGCAATGTTGTAGAAGGTGAGCGGCCAGCCGTGCTCCGGCCGCGGCGGCGTCTCCGGCCAGCGGTTCCTCGGCAACCTCGGGCGTGAAACCCAGCGCGGCCGCGTGCCGCGCCGCGGCTTCCACCGCCAGCCTGTTGCTGGCGATCAACTCGAGGGTCACCCGCGCGAAGGCTCGATCCCCCGGCTTGGGCGTCTCAGCGGTTCTCCCCGCCTCACCTGCCGTCACAAGATTCTGGGCCGATGCCGGGATGCGATCCCACAGCGCCGCCGATTCGAGTAGCTGGCGCACCTCGGACGCCGTGGCCGGATCGGGCACGCAGGGTCCGGAGCCGATCGACGCGAGGTCGTCGCCGATGACGTCGGACACGACGTAGACCCGAACCCGCGACGGCGCCAGGGCCCGGGCCAGCTTCCCGCCTCCCCAGCGCGAGAAGCGCTTGCGGATGCGGTTCATCGCGGCGATGTCGAGGCCCGACCCGAGCAGGAGCGAGTAGAGACGCGTGAGCTCCGCGGGAGAGATGCCCGCCTCCGGGGCGCCGATGAGACTCGTGGTGCCGCCCGAGAGGAGCACCCACACCTCGTCGTCGTCACCGATCCGGTCGGCCACTGTGCCCAGCGCCTCCGCGGCGGCGAGCGATCCGGAGCCGGGCTCGGGATGGTCGCCCGCCACGACCTCGAGACCAGGGTGTGGAGAAGGCTCGGCCCGGGGGGCCACAATGAGTCCGCCGCGTGGCTGGATTCCTCTTTCCGCGAGCGCCGCCACGGCCGCCCCGGCCATCGGCACCGCTGCCTTGCCCAGGGCGATGATCCATGGTGGCCGGGAGGCGTCGGGGGGGAGCGACCGGAGCCGGCCGGCAAGCGCGGGCGCTGGGTCAACTGCAGCGGTGGCAACGCGATAGAGTTCCGCCAGGAGGCGGCGAAGTTCGGAGGGAGCGGCGGAATCAGGGCTCGTTGGCGGCACGGATGGGGAGCCTTGTGAAAAAAAGCACAAAGTGCTATATCAAGACTGGCGCATAATTATTCGACCGGTTGCGCCTCCAATAGTAGTCACCACCGGCGACGGTGTCCCGCCTCGCCCGCATTCGATACTTCTACCGAGAGGGTCCGCGCATGGCCGGCCGCAACTTTCTCTTCGTTCCGGGCCCCACGAATACGCCCGACCGGATTCTCCGGGCCATGCACGTGGCCATGGAAGACCATCGCTCCTCGTCGTTTCCTGCGCTCGCGACCCCCGTCCTCGAAGACCTGAAGAAGATCTTCAAGACCACCTCGGGTCAGGCGTTCATCTTTCCCGCGAGCGGCACCGGCGCGTGGGAGGCGTCCCTCACGAACACGCTGTCTCCCGGCGACCGCGTCCTCGCGGGCCGCTTCGGGATGTTCAGACATCTATGGATCGACATGGCGCAGCGGCTGGGACTCAAGGTGGACGTGCTCGACGCGGAGTGGGGCGAGGGGGCGCCGGTCGAGCGGTATCAGGAGGCCCTCGCCGCCGACAAGAATCATCAGATCAAGGCCGTCCTCTTTACCCACAACGAGACCGCCACCGGCGTGACCAGCGATGTCGCCGGCGTCCGCAAGGCGCTGAACGACACCCGCCACCCCGCGCTGCTGATGGTCGACGGCGTGAGCTCGATCGCCAGCATCGACTTCCGCATGGACGAGTGGGGCGTGGACCTCGCGGTGACGGGATCGCAGAAGGGTTTCATGCTTCCGGCCGGCCTCGGCATCGTATGCGTCAGCCAGAAAGCGCTGGCGCTCTACGATCAGGCCAAGCTGCCACGGGTGTTCTTCGATTTCGGCGACATGCGGAAGGCCAACGCGACGGGATACTTTCCGTACACGCCGTCGCTCACGATGCTCTACGGCCTGCGCGAATCGATCGCGATGCTGCTGGAGGAAGGGCTCGAGCAGGTATTCGCACGCCACCACCGTCTGGCCGAAGGAACCCGCCAGGCGGTAAAGGCGTGGGGGCTGGAGCTGTGCCCGCGCGATCCCAAGTGGTATTCCGACACGGTGAGCGCCATCCTCGTGCCTCCGGGTATCAACGGCGCCGAGGTGATCGACGTCGCCTACCGGCGCTACAACCTGGCCCTCGGAGCGGGCCTGGCCCGCATGGCCGGGAAGCTCTTTCGCATCGGCCATCTCGGCGATCTCAACGAGCTGATGCTGCTGGGCGGCATCGCGGGCGCCGAGATGGCGATGCGCGATGTGGGCGTCAAAGTCACGCCGGGCAGCGGCGTGGCGGCCGCATCCGAATACTGGCGCAGCACGGCCGCTCCGCTCACGAAGCGCGAGCTGCCGCCGCGCGCTCCCGACGCCACCGCGGCGCCGGCGAAAGAGAAGGCCACCGCCGGCGCCGGCCGATGAGCCACACTCGTTACGAGCCGGCTCGCCAGCGGCTGCAGCGCAGCGAGCTCGCCGTGCCCGGCTCTCAGCCGGCGATGTTCGGGAAGGCGCTGGAGGGCGGCGCCGACTACGTCTTCCTCGATCTGGAGGACGCGGTGGCTCCAGGAGACAAGGAGCAGGCGCGCACGAACGTGATCGCGGGGCTCCTCGAGCACGATTGGCGCGGCCGCGGCAAGACGATCTGCGTCCGCATCAACGGCATCGACACCCACTACATGTACCGGGACGTCGTGGACGTGGTCGAGCAGGCAGGGCAAAGGCTCGACACCATCCTCATCCCGAAGGTGGGCGTGCCATCCGACGTCTACCTCGTCGACGCGCTCCTCACCCAGATCGAGGAGGCGAAGGGCATCACGAACCGCATCGGCATCGACGTGCTCATCGAGACGGCACTGGGCATGGCCAACGTCGAGGCCATCGCGCAGTCCAGCCCGCGGCTCGAGGCCATGCATTTCGGCGTCGCCGACTACGCGGCGAGCTGCCGGGCGCGCACGGTCAACATCGGCGGCCTCAATCCCGATTACCCGGGCGATCAGTGGCACGCCGCGCTGTCGCGCATGATCGTCGCGTGCCGCGCCTACGGCCTCCGCCCGATCGACGGTCCGTTCGGCGACTTCAAGGATCCCGACGGCTACCGCGATGCTGCGCGCCGGGCCGCGGCGCTCGGCATCGAAGGCAAATGGGCCATCCATCCCTCGCAGGTCGATCTCGCCAACGAGGTCTTTACCCCGCCGGCCAAGGAGATCGAGCGCGCCCAGCGAATCCTGCAATCGCTGGATGAGGCGGCGCGGGAGGGGCGGGGGGCGGCGCAGCTCGACGGCAGGATGATCGATGCGGCGTCGGCCCGGATGGCGGAGAACGTCGTGAAGACCGCGAAGGCGATCGAAGGTCGAATGTCGAAGGTCTGAGGTCGAAGGCCGTCGTCTCTTTCACCGAGACCACCATGGACATCCACGAGTACCAGGCCAAAGAGCTTCTCGCCGGCTTCGGCGTTGCGATTCCCCGGGGCGGGGTCGCGTACAGCCCCGAGCAGGCGGTGTATCGCGCGTCGGAGATCGGGGGTGCCCGTTGGGTGGTGAAGGCCCAGATCCACTCCGGGGCACGCGGCAAGGCCGGCGGAATCAAGGTCTGCGACAACGAAGACGAGGTGCGCCAGGCCGCCAAGGCCCTGCTCGGCAAGCGGCTGGTGACCCATCAGACCGGTCCGGACGGTCGCGTCGTTCACCGGCTCTACGTCGAGGCCGCCGTCCCCATCGAGCGCGAGATCTACCTCGGCCTGGTCCTCGACCGGAAGAGCGAGCGGGTCGTCGTCGTGGCGTCGGCGCAGGGGGGAATGGAAATCGAGGAGATCGCGAAGAACTCGCCCGATACCATCGTGCGCGAGGTGGTCGAGCCTGCGGTGGGGATGACGTCGTTTCAGGCGCGGGAGGTGGCCTTCGGTCTCGGGCTCACACCGGGACAGGTGAGCAGGGCCGTGACCACCTTGCTCGGCGCGTATCGCGCCTTTCGCGATCTCGACGCCACGATGGTGGAGATCAATCCGCTCGTCGTCACGTCCGACGGCCACGTCCTGGCGCTCGACTGCAAGATGACCTTCGACGACAATGCGATGTTCCGCCGTCCCAACGTGAGCGAGCTCCGCGACTACGCTGAGGAGGACCCGAGGGAGGCACAGGCCGCCGAGCACGGCCTCAACTACGTGGCGCTCGACGGGAACATCGGCTGCATCATCAACGGGGCCGGCCTCGCCATGGCGACGATGGACATGATCAAGCACGCGGGCGGCGCGCCGGCCAACTTCCTCGACGTTGGCGGCGGTGCCTCCCCCGACCGCGTCGCCGCCGCGTTCCGCCTCGTGCTCTCCGACCCCAACATCGACGCCATGCTGGTCAATATCTTCGCCGGAATCAACCGGTGTGACTGGGTGGCGCAGGGCGTCGTGCAGGCGGCGCTCGAGACCAAGCTCACGATTCCGCTGGTCGTCCGCCTGGCCGGCACCAACGTCGAGGAAGGACGCCGCATTCTGAAGGAGAGCGGCCTGCCCATCATCACGGCCGACACGCTGGCGGAGGCCGCCGAACGCGTGGTCGCCGCGATCCCCGCGTCGCGCTCGACAAAGGCCTCAGCCGGGAACGGACAATGAGCATTCTCATCGACGAGAAGACCCCCGCCATCTTTCAGGGCTTCACCGGCGACAAGGCCACCTTCCACGCGAAGGAGTCGATCGCTTACGGAACCAACGTGGTCGGCGGCGTCACGCCGGGCAAAGGCGGTATCCGTCACCTCGACCGGCCGGTATTCGATACCGTCAAGGACGCGGTGCGCGAGACGGGCGCCACCGCCAGCATCATCTTCGTTCCCGCCGCTTTCTGCGCCGATTCCATCATGGAGGCGGCCAACGCGGGGATCAGATTCGTCGTCACCATTACCGACGGCATTCCCGCTCAGGACATGATGATGGTGAAGCGCTACCTGTTCCGCTTTCCCAAGGAGCGCCGCACGACGCTGGTCGGTCCCAACTGTGCCGGCGTGATCAGCGCCGGCAAGGCCATGCTCGGCATCATGCCCGGCCACATCTATTCGCGCGGATCGGTGGGGCTCGTCAGCCGCTCCGGCACGCTCGGCTACGAGGCCGCCTCGCAGATGAACGCGCTTGGCATCGGGCAGACCACGAGCGTCGGCATCGGGGGCGACCCGATCAACGGCAGCTCGTTCGTCGACATGCTCAAGCTCTTCGAGGAGGACCCCGAGACCGAAGCGGTCGTGATGATCGGCGAGATTGGCGGCCCCCAGGAGGCCGAGGCGTCGCTGTTCGTGAAGGAGAACATGACCAAGCCCGTGGTCGGGTACGTCGCCGGACTCACCGCCCCGAAAGGCCGGCGGATGGGGCACGCCGGCGCCATCATCTCCGCCTTCGGCGATACCGCCGCGGAGAAGGCCGAGATCATGCGGTCGGCGGGTCTCACGGTGGCGCCGAGTCCGGCCGAGCTGGGCTCGACGGTGGCGGCGGCGCTGGCCAAGGAGCC